>JAJPZA010000084.1 GCA_021204625.1 Clostridia bacterium
GGTAGCTAAGAAATCTAAAACCAGACTTGACATTGTAAGTGACCAGAACGACCTTATCCAGCAATTGGAGGGTAGTGAGTACATAAAAAACCCTCTTGTCTATTCGCAAATAAGGGGAGACTTCTCGCTCATTCAGACAAATGTGCTGGTAGCGATTGCAGCAACCATGCAGGACCGCATCAACTCCCGGTTTAATAAAGAAGGGAAGATGGGACCTCTCTTCAGCAAGGAGGAACTCTCTCGAGGCAAGATAACTTTTGAGGTTCCGCTCGCCTCGCTGGGAGTGCGTACTAAGGAATATGCCTCGGTGCACGAGAGTTGCAAGGCACTGACAAAACTGGACACTACTTTCACTTATTCCAAGTATGACGAGGACGGGAACAAATTGGAGGACCGTGTGAAGACGAGCGTTATTTTCACCGATGTCGATGTGCCGACTTACATAACAACCACGGGGCAGGTGCGCCGTAGCGGAATGATTAAAATAGACATGAACGCATCTGTAGCTGAGCAGATTTTCAATAAAAGCGGAGCTTACGTCGAGCACTTGGAGGGCATAGTCCGCCTCTGTCGCAGTCCGCGCACGCCACGGCTTTACATCTACCTTTCGGCATGGAAACATCAGCGATTCTGCACGCTCAACTATCTGGCACTGAAGGAATTTCTCGGAGTTCTCGCCTACAATCGAGAGCGCTCGAAGATAATTAAGGACAAATGCAAGACGTGGGCAGTGTTCCATCGCGATGTGCTTGACCCAGCGAAAAAGGAGATGCGCCAGCTTGCCGACCAGGGAAAGGTGGAGTTCTACTTCGACTACGACCCTGTTTATCACAATGGGCGCAAGCGTGGTAACCCCAGTTGTGTGAGATTCAACATCTATCCTGCCGAGCATTTCGCGCGTCCCGTGGAGAAGAAGCCAAAGAGAGACCCCTCTGTGAAGCCTCTCACGCCCGAGCAGCAGGCAAAATGGGATAAATTTTGCACTCTTGTGGCGCAGAATTGTGGAGAGAATTTTTATGATGTTTTCGTTATACCCTGCACACTCAGAGAGTGCGATGACCAGTGGGTGGTGGTGAATGTTCCCTCAAAATATGTGGCGGAGCAGTGGGAAAAACAAGGCGTTCCGCTCTTCAACACCATTCGTGAGGCGTTCGGCAGGCAAGTGCGCCTGAGCTATAGAGTGCTAAATTAGCCTTGTTCTCCTATTAATAATAGTAATAGCTTGAAAACAAATATTATACTTCCCTCCGCTGAGACGGTGGAACTTCTTAACAGTGCAGCCGAGCGGATTAATTGCCCAGCCTTTGTGACGGACGACCCTGTGCAGTTCCCCCGCCGCTATTCTCGTTTGCAGGATGTCGAGATAGTGACGTTGCTCACAGCTACCATCAGCTGGGGCAGGCGTCCGATGATAATACGTGATGCCGAAAAAATATTGAAGTCTATGGGAGAGCATCCCTACAATTATGTCATGCGTGGCGACTTTAGTGCATGGAGTCAGCAGAATGTTCACCGCACCTTCTTTGCCACCGACTTGGTCTATTACATGAGAGGTCTGCGTCACATTTACGAAGGTTACCAAGACCTCAACTCGTTTTTCCGTTCTCATGGAGCCGCCCACGCCTGGGATGTGGCTGCCTTGCTTCACGAAAACTTTTGCGCTGCTAACGGATGTTCCGACAGTCAGTGCATTCCCGTAGGTCATGCCCATTCAGCCCTTAAGCGCCTGAACATGGCACTGCGCTGGATGGTGCGCAACGACGGAATAGTTGACATGGGGCTGTGGGATTTCATCACTCCAGCCCAGCTCTACATCCCTCTCGATGTCCACGTTATAAACACCGCTCGCCAGTATTCCCTCCTCACCCGTCGCAGCATAGACCGCAAGGCAGCAGAGGAACTCACCGCCGTATTGCGCCTGCTTCGCCCCGAAGACCCAGTATATTACGACTACGCTCTTTTCGGCTTAGGGGTATAGATAAATTTGTGTATGAGAGGTTACTTTTTTCTGAAAGCTGCATAAAATATAAAATCTAAGTATTATGAATATAAGTATTAACTACGCTGAGATTTCCGATTATGTGGAAAGGAGATTCATTGTTCGTCCTGTGTTGAAGGGCGTGGACGAGAACACAATAGAGATTGAGTATAAACCTAAGAAGTTTCTGCCGAAGATGTCCATTCGCCTCCATTTGGAAGGATGTAGGCAGGATGTCATTTGCGTTTCGTATGAGTGCAGCATGCCCATGGCGATGATAATTGCCGGGACAGTGGCACACTTGGAAGACAAAATACCAGCCGGCATAGAAATAAAATCCACGGAGAAAAGAATAAATTTATATGTAGAGCAAATAGAGGCTTTGCAAAAGATTTTGGCATATGTAAGCCTTAAGGGAATCTCCTTCATGGACGACCATGTACAGCTTTCTTTGAGTCTAAAATAAAGAGCTGTAATCAGAAATTCTCGCTTTGGGAGACATTTAAGATGAGAAAAAAACTAATATATTTGCACGGCTTTGCCTCGTCGTCCGCCAGCGGCACTGTAAGCACGTTGCGCGCCTTGATGCCAGACTTCGACGTGGTGGCTCTCGACATTCCAGTAGACCCTGCGGAGGCATTGCCGTTCCTCAAAGATTTTTGTCAGCGTGAGCAACCCGACGTAGTGCTTGGCACGAGCATGGGAGGCATGTATGCACAGCAGATGAGGGGCTACAAGAGGGTGTGTGTGAATCCCGCCTTTCAGATGTCAACTAAGAGCCAGATATTGCATGTTGGCACTTTTGAGTATTTCAAGCCTCGCCAAGACGGCTCAACTCATTTCGAAATCACTCCCGCAATTTTCCGCCACTTCGCCGAGATGGAGCGCCATCAATTCGACGGCATCACCGAGGCAGACCGCCAGCAAGTGTGGGGCCTCTTTGCCGACAACGACCAGCTGGTGAACGAGGAGCCCCTCTTCCGTCAGCACTACCGCCAGCTCCGCCATTTCCATGGCGAGCACCGCATGAATGAAACGGTAATAAGAGAAGTAATCATTCCTCTTGTGAGGGAGATATTCCTTGCAGCCAAGAAATAACTGGATTAAAGGGATTTCTTTTCGATATTTGTTGCTTTTCCCCTTCTGCGGCCAACACTTTTCTGTATGTGTAGCTTGGAGAGCCAGCCCTACGAATTGAGAGTGAACTTACATTCCGGATAGTTGGAACATCCATAGAAAGCACCGAACTTGCCTCTGCGTAAAACCAGTTTACCGCCACACATGGGGCAAACGCCTTGGTTGATAATATTCCTGCTCTTATTTTCTTGGTTATTGGCATTTCG
>JAJPZA010000193.1 GCA_021204625.1 Clostridia bacterium
CGCGCTTTCGTCTTTGCTGCTCAGAGCCATTACCCTCATGCCTAACGCCTGTGCCACACGTGCCACTGCCATACCTATGTTTCCCAGACCCACTATGCCCATTTCCAGCCCGTCGAGCTCCTGCAACGTGTCCAGTGAGTAGCAGAAATCCTCAGCGTGCTCCCAGCCCCCATGGCGCACCGAATCGGCATGCAGAGCCACCCGGTTCGTTATGTTCAGCAGGTGGGCCATAACCATCTGAGCCACCGACATTGTGCTGTAAGCCGGCACGTTCGTCACTACTATCCCCAGCTCCCGTGCCGCCGCCACGTCCACAACGTCGTAGCCCGTCGCCAGCACGCCTATGTAGCGCAACTGCGGCAGCGCCTCCATCACCTCTCGGCTCATCACCACCTTGTTCGTGATGGCAATCTCCGTGTCTCTCAGCCGGTTCACAATCTCGCTCTGGGGAGTGCGCTCATACAGGGCGAAGTCTCCCAGCTCATTCCAGCGCTCCCACGAGATATCCCCGTGGCTCACTGTATATCCGTCAAGCACTACTGTCCGCATAACTTTCCCCTTCTTTTTCCAGTTTGCAAATTTACTAAAAAAACTCATTACTTCTTTTTTTGAGATGTAGTAAAGCTTAATCAGCACTGCACAAACAAAGCCGCGTCACCGCACTGATTCACTCGCGTCACCGCACTGATTCACGCGCGTCATCGCACTGATTCACTATTGTCCGTGCGGTGATTCAAGGAGGCAGAACAGGTAGCAAAAGCTCGTTTTACTGTAGTATGACTTGTACGCTAATAACCAGTCGGTTACGAGGCAGTTTGGCTGGCTTTCTCGTAGCCCCCGTGCCGCCTGACGTAATCCACAAGGCGCGAGAAGAGAACGTTAGTGCCCAGAACAGCTGAATTGCCCACCATCACGAGGTAGTCCTCGGCTCGTGTCACAGCCACGTTGAGCTTGCGGTCTATGAGCTGTCCGTCCTCCTCGAAGGCTGTATCGGTAAGGAAACGCAACTGCCCCTGCTCTCTCACCGTGAAGCCGTAGACTATGTGCTTTCGCTGGCTTCCCTGGTAGCGCTCAACGGTGTCTATGGTCACCCCCAAGAGGGCTGGCACATTGAGTTTCGCCACAGCGGCACGTATGGTAGCTATCTGGTTGCGGTAAGGCACTATCACGCCCACCGTGCGCTCAGCGCTGAACGAGGAGCCCTCCCTCCGGTAGATGGCGAGCAGTTCACGTGCTATCACCTCAGCCTCGGCACGGTTAGCTTTCGGGGAAGGAGCGGCATCAGTGCAAGTAACGTCTATGAACCTGAGGCGCGGTACATCGGACGGACTCAACTGGCGAGCGAGAGGCACCTCACGGAGCAAGCCGCCATAGAAACTCATGGCAGGGAAAGCCGCTACCTCCCGGTGCATGCGCCCCTGGCGGGTGAGCAGGTAAGTGACAGCGGGGGCGCCACGGTAGCGCGAGAGAAGCCTCTCGAAAAGGGAGAGGCGGCAATCTCTCAGCCCTATGGCGTGCAGCTGAGGCTCATGGACCGCAGACTGAGCGGGACGTTGTCTGACTACCGCGGGCAGTTGCTTGTGGTCGCCTATAAGCACGAACTTGCCTATTGCGGGAAGCATTCCGTGCCTTGCCGCCATAAGCCCCACGAGGTAAGGCTCCAGTATCTGCGACGCCTCGTCCACTATAGCCAAAGAGAAGTGCTTGGCCTGGAAGAGCGGTCCGCAGGAACTTAGCGAACTCACCGTGCCCACGAACACCCGTGTCTGCCCGATTATGCGCCTCAACCCCGAAAGAGTGCCTGCCTCAGCCATACGCTCCTCCAACAGATGGTCTCTGTACTCCTCAGGGCAGGAGACAGGGCTTCCAAGCCTGATAAAGTCGGTTTCACCGCACAATTTGCCGCATATCTCGTCGACGGCACGGTTGGTGTATGCCATAAGCAGGATGGAAGTGTCAGTCTCCAGCAGTTCCTCTTTAAGCGTGTAGAGCAAGCCGAAAGAGGTCTTTCCCGTGCCTGGCGGTCCTATTATAAGGAACAGGTCTTTGGCTTGTTTCTCTCTCAAAACCAGTTCGTTGAAGTCGCCATAATCTCCCAACAGCCTTCGTGATGGGTCTGTCTCGGGACAGCGGCGCAGCATGAGCAGGTCTCTGCGCTCCTGTGGCGCGGAAAGAAAAGCCTGCAAGCCAGAGTAGAGCGAAGTGAAGGAAGCCTCCATGAAATCGTGCTCCACCGCCCATAGTCTCGCCTTGTCACGCGTGAAGACAAAGGAGTCGGTCTGCTCGTTTCTCAGCCTTATCCGCAGCTGACGCTCCCCTATCTCGGCTATCGTGCCGCGGAACACCATGGTCTTGCGCACATCTGGCACGGAGTCCACGTCGTAGGGGTAAAGCATAACAATGTCACCGACACGGAAATTAGACACGTCGCACACCGTTTCATCGCTGAATGCGAGCTCCACGTGCGACACCATATCGCCAGCCTCGGTGGGCCACAACAGACGGAGACGGCAGTAGATGTTGCCAGCCGAGAGCTTCTCCTCTAAAGTGTCGCGCTAGAGAGAGGCCAGTCCGTAATCCTCCCTCGCACGGTCGCCTAACTTGGAGAGCACGTGCTCCGTGGCGACGAAGCGTAACATTCGCAGATAATAAAGCCTCTCGACGGGCACCGCCTCCCTGACAGGATGCAGCCCCGAGCTGAGCCGTGGCTCGATGAAAGCGTCCCAAAGCTTGCCCGACACACCTTTCTCGTTCAAGTCCTCAGGAGTGAGCCGCTCCAGAACACCGAAGCCCTCCCGGCACAGGCGCAGGTCCATAGCCGCGATGAGATTGCGCAAGCGAATGGCACGCTGAAGAAGCTGTGGCGAAAAGTCCATGGAAACAAGCGGATTCGGGTATTTTGAGTAGAGCAAGAAAGCGTTAAGGCAGCTTGTGCCAGCCATGAACAGGCGATGATAATTGTATTTCAGTATAGCCATGTAGAGCAGCATCTGCACGCGATGCTCCTCCCTTGCCCTTGGAGGCGCGGTGGGCGAAGCGTAAGGCACATACTCCGCCTTGCCGGACTTTTGCTCTATAACTAAGCTCATGTCCAATTGCAGAAAGTCCATACGCCCTTGCAGACCCAGCATCTCACACACAAACGATGGCTCCACTATGGCTTGACGCCTGTCGTAAGAGGCGACAAGTGAGGGGAGCTGCATGGAAAGAGCCCTGTGGATGTTATCCCTCTGCAACTTGGCCTCGGTGTGGAACGAGGTGTCAAGCTCAGCTCCAATTATCGCAATGGCGTTGTGACTGACGAAACG
>JAJPZA010000029.1 GCA_021204625.1 Clostridia bacterium
CCAATTTTGAGTGTTAATATCGGCTGCTCATGGTCAGAAACCTGTGAATAGTAACCCGCATGGGATGAATCCCAATTCAAAGTTGCAATGTCATGTGCAAACATAACTATTTACTTTCATTCCAAACGGGTATATACTGAAACGTACAGTGCAGCCCATGGGGGGCTTAGGCGCAGGGCGCAATAGGTGGATGATATGGAATACAGGGAAGATCTGTTCTCAATCTCGGAGGAGGGGTTCTCCAAGGACGGGGTTCCGAACAACGGCAACAAGTTCATTCTGGCCAACGGGTACATGGGATACCGCGGCACGCTGGACGGTTTCACCAAGGACCAGCTCGCGGCATTCACTCTGGCCGGCTTTTATGACAAGGTGAAGGGCAAGAACGGCGAGACGGTCAACGCTCCGGATCCGTTCTATATCAAAGTGTATGCAGACGGCATTCCTCTGGACCCTCTGTTCACGGAGCCGGAATCCCACAGGCAGAAGCTAGACCTCCGGCGCGTGGAGTTTTCCAGATGCACGAGCTTTGCCGTGAACGGCAAGAAGATCGCACTTTGCTCCAGCAGGGTTCTCTGCGGGGATGAATACAGGGGAGCGTTAAGCACATTCGAGATTACAAGCGACACGGACTGTGACGTTGAAATCGTGTGCGGAATAAATTCGGATGTCTGGGACATAAACGGGCCCCATCTGGAAGGCATATGCTTCAAGGCATTAGAGGGCGGCATCATATGCGAGTCCTTTGCGCAGGAAAAGCACGTGCCCCTGTCCGTGGCCCTCATTATGGACGGCATAAAGGCGGACGGATTCAGCGGCGGCATCATGAAAACGTCCGTGTCATTGAAGGCCGGAAAGGCCTGCCGTATAGAAAGGTACGTGGCCGTATGCTACGGCCCGGAGGCAGGAGAGGCGGAGGGAATAGCCCGGGGCCTTGAGGCCAAGGGTATGAAGGCGGCTCTCCAGGCTCATTATGATTACTGGGAAGAGCAGTGGAAGCTCAATGACGTGGAGATAGAGGGAAGCGACAGGGCCCAGTTAGCTCTCCGGTACAGCATATACCAGCTCATGATTCTTTCCCCCAGAAGGAACGGGTCCATAGGCGCGAGGGGCATGTCCTCGCAGGTATACAAGGGAGCCGTGTTCTGGGACACGGAAGTTTTCATGCTCCCGTTCTTCCTTGCCAATGACCACAGGATTGCCAGGAACCTTGTCATGTACAGGATAGAGACCCTGGACGCGGCAAAGCGCAAGGCGGAGCATTACGGATATGAAGGGGCCTTTTATGCCTGGGAGAGCCAGGACGGCGAGGATGCCTGCAGCGACTTCAACATCACGGACCTGTTCACCGGCAGGGACGTGAAGACGTATTTCAAGGACAAGCAGATCCATATAAGCGCGGACGTTGTGTACGGAATAGACGGATACATCAAGCGCACTGGAGACACCAGCGTCCTCTACGAGGGCGGCCTCAAAACCATGCTGGAGTGCGCGCTGTTCTATTACAGCCGCGGATATTACAATTACATCAAGGGCCGCTATGAACTGCTGGACGTCATAGGCCCGGACGAGTACCATGAGAGGGTGAACAACAACGCGTACACCAACTACGCCGCATACGCCACAATCCAGTGCGCCATCTCATACTACAACCAGGTCCTTGCGGAGAATCCGGAATACGCCACGGAGTGCGTGAATTCAGTGAAGGAAGGGCTCATAGAAAAGCTCACCAAATTCGCCGCAGGCCTTTATCTTCCACAGCCGAATTGCAGCGGAGTTGTGGAGCAGTATGACGGCTACTTCAAGGAAGAGGACGTCCTTGTGGACGATGTCCGCAAGAGGCTCGTAGACCCCAGGGAATACTGGGGAGGCTCCGCAGGCGTTGCAACGGCTACAAGGGTTATAAAGCAGGGAGACGTAATAGTCCTCATGACCCTGTTCCCGGAATACTTCTCGCCGGCAATTATTGAGGCCAACTATGACTTCTATCTCAAGTACACGGAGCACGGCTCATCGCTTAGCCCTTGCATGTACGCCATGGACGCATGCTGGGTTGGCCGTCCGGATGACGCCTGGAAGTGGTTCCTGAACACCGCGGAGATAGACCTCAACGGAAGCGCGAAGCAGTGGCTCGGAGGCCTGTACATAGGAGGCACCCATCCCGCAGCGAACGGCGGGGCCTGGCTTACGGCCATCTGCGGATTCGCGGGCGTGAACATGCGCGGCCCGGAAATAACCCTGGACCCGCATCTCCCCAAAGACATACAGTCCATCCGTTTCTGCCTTACGGACAAGGGCAGAACATACAGATACACAGTCTCACGCAAGGGGGTTGAAAAAGAAGAGTTATGAAGTTCAAAGGAATAATATACGATCTTGACGGAGTCATCTGCTCCACTGACGAATACCATTACCAGGGCTGGAAGCGCCTGGCGGACGAGATAGGCGTCTATTTCGACAGAACCATAAACGCGCGCCTCCGCGGCGTCTCCCGCATGGAGAGCCTGGACATCCTTCTGGAGCGTTCCACTGTCCAGTACACGCAGGAGGAGAAGGTGGAGCTTGCCACCCGCAAGAACAACTACTACCGCGAACTCCTTTCCCAGATGACGCCCGCGGACCTTTCCGACGAAGTTAAGAACACCCTGGACGCCCTCCGCGCCGGCGGCGTGAAGCTTGCCATAGGGTCGTCGAGCAAGAACGCAAAGTTCATCATCGGGCGCATAGGCTTAGGAGACTATTTTGACGCCATCTCGGACGGCAACAACATCACCCGCTCCAAGCCGGACCCCGAGGTCTTCACCAAGGCCGCCGAGATGCTTTCCCTTCCCGCCGAGGACTGCCTCGTAGTGGAGGACGCTTTAGCCGGCATAGAGGCCGGAACAAACGGCGGGTTCAAGACAGCCTCCATAGGCTACGCCGCAGAGCACGGCGCAGGGGACTATGTCATGAAGACCTTCTCGGATCTTATTGGCATAGTGCTGTAACAGCCTACAAACCAATGAAATACACATCCGGCCGGGAAACAGTCCCGGCTGGGTGAACAGGATACAGAAACACAAGAGGAGCAGGATGGCCAAGAAGCCGCATTAAGCGAATACATGGGACTTAATTCCATGCAAAAAAAGCCATTAGGATGCATATAGAACCTCTAGTGTAGAAAGGTCGATACAAGGAATAATAAATGGGCTATACTGGGATTGATTTAACTGAATACAAGACAAATGTTGCATCTGTGCTGAAATACATAAGCCCCCTTTTGCACAGTGTGGATACAATTGACATATAATCGAAGATATAG
>JAJPZA010000146.1:0-12076 GCA_021204625.1 Clostridia bacterium
CGTACGTACGGTGGTGTGGGAGGACGACGGCTAATCACCGCCTCCTACCCGATTATGAAATGGGATGCAGGGAAGGGGCGCAGGCATAAAATGGCTTAAAATGTTGGCCGTTTTTTGGCAATTATTAAAAAATAAATTTACATGCGCCGGAATTTATTGTATAATGCAATATGCGTAACTATGCTCTCATAGCATACGGACCGGTCCGGGAGGAACGGGAGAGGGCATTGTGATTGGATACACCTGAAGAGCAGCATGTTGCTTAAGGCCAGTGAGCCTGCCCGTGAAAAAAAGACGGGCGCGGGGCTGGCCGGAAGATAAGGAGAAGCATGGGTCTTATTAAATACATAGCCAATTCAGACAGCCGCAGGGCCCTGAAGAAGCTGAACAAGCAGGCCAAGATGGTTGAGGAACTGGAGCCCAAGTACCAGGCCATGACGGATGAGGAGCTGAAGGGAACGACGGCGATTCTGAAGAAAAGGCTGGAGGACGGCGAGACGCTGGACGATATTCTGTACGACGCGTTCGCTGCCGTGAGAGAGGCAAGCTGGCGCGTGCTTAAAATGAAGCACTTCCACGTGCAGATCGTGGGCGGCATATGCCTGCACCAGGGTCGTATCGCCGAGATGAAGACAGGCGAAGGCAAGACGCTGGTTGCAACCCTTCCCGCATACCTCAACGCGCTTCCCGGAAAGGGAGTGCACATCGTGACGGTCAATGACTACCTCGCCCGCCGAGACGCCGAATGGATGGGCAAGGTGTATAAATTCATGGGGCTCACCGTAGGCGTGGTTGTGCCCGGCATGGATGACGCGGACAAGAAGAAGGCGTACAACTGTGACATCATTTACGCCACAAACAACGAGCTGGGATTCGATTACCTGCGTGACAACCTGAAGGTTTCCATACCCGCCATGGTGCAGAGGGATCTGAACTTCTGCATAGTGGACGAGGTTGACTCCATTCTCATAGATGAGGCCAGGACGCCTCTCATCATATCCGGCCGCGGCGGCGTAAGCTCCGCCCTGTACGAGCAGGTGGACAGGTTCGTAAGGACTCTGAACGGCGGCTTCGACGATGACAAGAAGGAGGCAGAGAAGAACGCCCCCTCCAGAAAGAAGAAGGACCTCACGGACAAGGAGCAGGAGGCCGAGGACAAGCTCACCGCCATCCTTGAGGAGATGGAGAACTGGGACTACGTCATAGACCGCAAGGACAAGTCTGTGACCATAACCGAGAAAGGCGCCGAAAAGGCCGAGAGGTTCTTCGGCATTGAGAACCTCGGAGACATAGAGCACGCGGATTTGAACCATCATATCCAGCAGGCTTTGAAGGCCCATGAGCTCTTCCAGAGGGACCAGGAATACATTGTCTCCGAGCAGGGCGAGATCCTCATCGTGGATGAGTTCACCGGACGTATCCTCATAGGCCGCCGCTATTCGGACGGCCTGCACCAGGCGATAGAGGCCAAAGAGCACGTCAAGATCAAGGACGAGAACAAGACCCACGCCACGGTCACCTTCCAGAACTATTTCCGCCTTTACAAGAAGCTCTCCGGCATGACCGGTACGGCCAAGACGGAAGAGGACGAGTTCAGGACCATATATTCGCTGGACGTTGTTCCCATCCCCACGAACATGCCCGTCCGCAGGACGGACCTTCCGGACATGATCTACTCCACCGTGGACGGCAAGCGCAAGGCCATCGTGCAGGAGGTCATAGACCGCCACGCCAAGGGCCAGCCGATACTTATCGGCACCGTAACGGTAGACAAGTCGGAGGAGATATCCAGACTCCTGCGCAGAAACGGAATAAAGCACAACATCCTCAACGCGAAGAACCATGAGCGCGAGGCCGAGATAGTTGCCCAGGCGGGACGCTACGGCGCCGTGACCATTTCCACGAACATGGCCGGCCGAGGCACGGATATCCTTTTGGGCGGCAACCCCGAGTATCTTGCAAAGAAGCGCATGAGGGAGGAGGGCTTCGATCATGACATGGTTGAAGTGGCAACCTCTTACGCGGACAGAAAGTTCTCGGACGAGGAAATGGTGGCCCGCAACCGCTACCAGGAGCTGTATGACGGCTACAAGAAAGAGACGGACGAAGAGAAGAAGCAGGTCATAGCCGTAGGCGGCCTCTGCATCATAGGCACGGAGAGGCATGAATCCAGGCGAATAGACAACCAGCTCCGCGGCCGTTCCGGACGTCAGGGAGACCCCGGAGACTCCGTCTTCTTCATATCCCTTGAGGACGATCTCGCAATGCGTTTCGGCGGCGAGAGGATGAAGAAGATGTACAACGTCTTCAAGATAGACGAGGACACATGCCTGCAGTCCAAGATGCTTTCCCGCTCCATAGAGAACGCGCAGAAGGCCATAGAGGGCCGCAACTTCGGAATAAGAAAGCACACCCTTGAATATGACGAAGTCATGAACGAGCAGCGCAAGACCATCTACGGCGAGCGCATGAAAGTCCTCCGCGGCGAGGACGTCCATGACCAGATTTTGAAGTACATACCGGACTATGTCGCAAAGATCGTGTCCGAGGCCGTGAACATCGAGGCCATGCCGGAGAAGTGGAACGAGGACGATCTGAACTCCCTTCTGAAGCAGAAGGTGTATCCGGACGAGTGCGACTTCGTAATAACCCGCGACATGCTGGAGCGCTGGGACTATGACAAGGCCATAAAGCGCATAACGAAGGAAGTCACGGAAGCGTACGAAAAGAAGATAGAGAACATAAAGGAAATGACCGAGGGCCAGGTGGATTACCACCAGGTGGAGCGCAACGAACTCCTCAGGGCCGTGGACCGCAACTGGATAGACCACATAGACGCAATGGACCAGCTCCGCAAGGGAATCGTTCTCCGCGGCTACGCGCAGCAGGACCCCGTCATAGCCTATAAGCAGGAAGGCTATGACATGTTCGAGGAGATGATAGACCGCGTCCAGACGACAACCATCTCGCGCCTTCTCAAGGGCCGCATCGTGAAAGTCTCCCGTCCGGTTCCCATCCGCACCATGGAGCCCATGCCCATGGCCCGCAGCTCTGCATCCGCCCCTGCCGGCGGCCAGGGCGCGGCAGCCACTCTCACCGGTTCCTCCGCAGCTGCAGCTGCACAGGGCCAGACCCAGGCGCAGCCCGCACAGGCGCAGGCAGCTCCTTCCCGGACAGCGCCCGCACAGCCTGCACAGCAGGCAGAGAGCCAGACACAGGCAGCTCCTGCACAGCAGGCACAGGCACAGGCACAGCCTGCTCCTCAGGCTGCTCCCGCGGCAGAAGCAGAGCCCGCTACAGCCCAGCAGACGGCGCCTGCAACCCAGACCGTTTCCGCTCATGCCGGAGATGTCATAATAACGTCCTCTTCCACAACGGCGCCGGCTCCCGCAGCCAAGGCCGCCAATCCGCAGGACGTGTTCGTGCAGAGAGCCACAAAACAGCAGGATCCCAATGCCCCGTACGTTGGAGGAGCTCCCCAGGCGCCCACAGGACTTGTTGCCAACACGGAGGGAGGCAAGGCCATCCCCAAGACGAACGCCAACAAGAACGTCGGCCGCAACGATCCCTGCCCCTGCGGTTCCGGAAAGAAGTACAAGAACTGCTGCTACTGGAAAGACCACAAGTAATGAGCCGTCACTGCGGCAACCCGTGCCGCAGTAATGCGTGCATGCTGTTCCGTGCGGCATCACTTGCCGCAGGCAATGCAGGCCCAATATGCCTGTTATATGCCAGTCATATAATGCCCATGACGCCGGGCGCCCTTCACATCACAGGGTCCAGGCGTGAGAATACACAATACATACGGCCATATGCCATTAGAGGCCTGGCCCTAAGAACCGGCAGCGATGCTATGTTTGCCGGAGACACAAGGACTTTGAATGTTTAAGGCAGACGATTACAGAATGAAGATAAAGGCCCTGGGCGAAACCCTGGCCGAAACGAAATACGCTCTGGACATAGACAGCCTGGATGTGAAGCTGGCGGAGCTCAAAAAGGAGCGGGAAAACCCGGAAGTGTGGCAGGACCTGGAAAAGTCCGCGGCCATCGGACGGGAGATAGCGGCCATTGAGAACAAGATCAGCTCATACAACACGGGAGCCAAGGCCTTGGATGACGCCAGCGCGTTTGTGGACCTCGTGGAGGAGGCCGGAGACGAGAGCCTCGTCCCGGAGCTGGATTCCATGATATCCACGGTTGAGAGCGACATGGAGGACATGCGCATTAAGGCGCTCCTTAAAGGCAAGTATGACTTCAACAACGCCATCCTTTCCCTTCATGCCGGAGCCGGCGGCACCGAGGCCTGCGACTGGACCCAGATGCTGTACCGCATGTACTGCCGCTACTGTGAGAGGCAGGGGTTCAAACTTACGGAGCTGGACTCTGAAGACGGCGATTCCGCCGGCCTCAAGTCCGTGTCCTTCAAGGTGGACGGACCCAACGCGTACGGCTTTTTGAAAGCCGAGAAGGGCGTGCACCGCCTGGTGCGCATATCGCCCTTCGATTCCAACAAGAGGCGCCACACGTCATTCGCTTCCCTCGAGGTAATGCCCGAGGTGGAGGATGACGGGGAGATAGAGATAAAGGACGAGGACATCCGCATAGACATCTTCCGCTCCTCCGGGTGCGGCGGGCAGAAGGTAAACAAGACGGACACGGCCATCCGCATAACCCATTTCCCCACAGGCATCGTAGTGACGTGCCAGAACGAGCGCTCGCAGCTTCAGAACAAGATGATGGCCTTTGAATATCTCCGCGCAAAGCTCCTGGAACGCCAGATAGCGGAGCGCGAGGCGAAAGAGGCGGCCATAAAGGGCGAGATTAAGAAGATAGAGTGGGGCAGCCAGATACGCTCCTACGTCTTCTGCCCGTACACCATGGTGAAGGACCACCGCACCGGATACGAGACTCCGGACGTGCAGGGGGTCATGGACGGAAACATCCAGGGATTCATCATAGACTATCTCAAAAAGACTGTATAAAGCCTCTCGCAGGCCGGGGCCCCGGCAGGAAGAAAACAGGGCCCGGTGCATAAGGCCGCAAGAGCGAAGCAGACGCAACCATATCACAACTCAATTGCCGCCCTGCGGATGACGTGCCCGCACCGCGGCTGTACAGCCTTAACTCAAACGAAGCTGCCCTAAATTCACTTACACGGGGCGCCTCAGTGGCGGGGCTAAAAAAAAAGGGGGAAGACAAATGGCAAAGAAGAAGAAGGCCCAGGTTCAGGCCGAGGAAGAGAAGAAGGAGTTTAATTACAGTGACGCCGGTTTCTATTTCTGCGCGGAAGTCGTCAACATCTACGGGCAGGTAGACTACAGGCAGTCCATAGACGTACTCATGGACCAGTTCGTGCAGTCCGCCGTAGACGCCGGCCAGCACATAACCTCGTTTGTAACGATTCCGGAAAGCCTCAGGACGCCGGCCGCGCAGAAGTGCATAGAGTACATGGACAAGACCATGTATCTCGCCTTCCTGCTCGTGAAGCTCGGCGTAGTCCGCCAGAGGGACATAGAGGACCTTGTGGACCTTGCCAGGGCCGTTAAGCGCAACCTGCTCCTGTATCTTCAGGATCTGCCGGGCGCGCCCGTGGTTCTTATGGAAGAGGACGAAGACGGCTTCTACGACACCGTGGACCTTTCCACGATTCCCAAGTACCAGACCCTTCCCGTTCCGGAGCCGGCGCCCGTGCCCAATCCCGCTCCCGACTATGCCGCAGCCGCAGCGGACGCTTCCAACGCTCCGAAGGCATAATTCACTTTTCTGGCACAATTTTACGCCGGACCCTTGCGGCAATGCCGCTTAGATTTCATGCGCCCTAATTCCCCGGGGCGTACTGTCCTTTTTTACCATACGGAGCTTTCATGTACGGAAACTTCCAGACAAAAAACGAGCCCGTGATACTCGGGCTTGAATCCAGCTGTGATGAAACTGCTGCGGCTATTGTCCGCGGCAGATCTCTTATATGCAGTGAAATAATATCATCCGCCACAGAGCAGGCGAAATTCGGCGGGGTAGTCCCCGAGATAGCTTCCAGAGCCCACACGGACGCCGTGGACGAAGTGACCCGCCGGGCCTTATCCTCGGCCCATATGACGGTCCGGGACCTGGACGCCGTTGCCGTGACATACGGCGCCGGCCTTTTGGGGGCCCTGCTTGTGGGCCTCTCATTTGCAAAGACCCTTGCATACAGCTTGAACGTGCCCCTCATCGCCGTGAACCACATCCGCGGCCACATGGCCGCGGCATACCTCACAGACCCGGAAATCCGGCCCCCGTACATAACGCTTCTGGCAAGCGGCGGCCACACGGCCATCCTGCACACGAAGACGGAGCTTGACTCCGCGGTTCTTGGCGGCACCTGCGATGACGCCGCAGGCGAGGCCTTTGACAAGGTTGCCCGCACTTTGGGCCTGGAATATCCCGGAGGGGTCAACATAGAGCGGCTTGCGAGATCCGGCAGGCCCTGCATAAAATTCCCGTCTCCGCTCATACGCAGAGACGGCGGCTTCGCCTTCTCATACAGCGGGCTCAAGACCGCCGTGCTGAACTATGTGCACAATGCGGAGCAGAGGGGTGAGGAGATTAACCTTGCGGACGTGGCGTGCTCTTTCCAGCATGCGGCTGTGGACCCGCTTGCAGAGCAGGCCGTCCGGTGCGCCAAAAAGCTGGGCGTCCGCACCATAGTGGCCGGCGGGGGAGTGGTGGCCAACGGATATCTCCGCTCGCAGCTTTCCAGTCTCTGCAATGCAAACAATCTCCGTCTCATACTGCCGGAAAAGAAGTTCTGCACGGACAATGCGGCCATGATAGCGGAGGAAGGATACACGCAGTACAGGCACGGAAACTTCTCCTCCATGGACGTGAACGCCAGGGCGCAGATACCCCTGTGATTCTGTTCCGTTAATCACAGGCCTGCTCCAGACCGTCCTGGAAATCCCACAGCAATGCCATGCGCGCTCTATAAAGGCTCTGTGAAGCCTTGGCAAAGGCTCTAATAAGAGCGGCAGAATGGCGTATGGAGAGGATTGGAGAGAATGCCATAGGAGTGCAAAAGGGGCGTTGTTTGCTTGACACTTTGCACGGCGTTTTATATAATTGAAGAAAAGAACACATATAAAGGCGATGACGAAGGACAACGTCCTGCATATGAGGCTTTCAGAGAGCGCCCGCTTGGTGCGAGGGCGCAGGGAGTATGCAGGGATATCCCCTTCCAGCTTGTCTTGTGAAAGGGAACGATTAGCGAGGCACGGGGTCATGATCCGTTACAAATCATGACAAATGGCTGTTTGTTTTGGTGGTTTACAAGCGCTTGGAGCGTCCGGACAACACGGATGCTTTTTTCATGCGCAGACCCCTCACGAAGGGGAAACCCCGGGAAAAGCGGCCGGAAAAACAGGGGAGTTTAGCGCATATCCGCGGGCAAATCCGCGCAGCAATATTATCATATACAGACCTATACAGGCCGCAGGGCCGCCAAATCCAAGGCGGCAGGAGCTTCAGGCTCCGGCGGCAAGGAGTGCAATATGGCTTTATACAAGAAGGTGGACACGTCACTCAACTTCGTGGACAGGGAGAAGGGAGTAATCAGGTTCTGGAAGGACAACGACATCTTTGAAAAGTCCGTGAAGAAGAACGAGGGGAACCAGGAGTTCTCATTCTATGACGGCCCCCCTACGGCAAACGGCAAGCCGCACATCGGCCACATCTTAACCAGGTGCATGAAGGACATAATCCCCAGGTACCAGACCATGAAGGGAAAGCATGTCTTAAGGAAAGCCGGCTGGGACACGCACGGCCTTCCCGTGGAGCTTGAGGTTGAGAAATCCCTGGGGCTGGACGGCAAGCCGCAGATAGAGGATTACGGCATAGAGCCCTTCATCAAGAAGTGCAAGGAATCCGTCTGGAAGTACAAGCACGAGTGGGAGCTCATGTCAGACCGCGTGGGATACTGGGCGGACATGGACAACCCGTACGTCACATACGCGGACACATATATAGAATCCGAGTGGTGGGCCCTCAAGGAGATGCACAAGAAGGGGCTCCTTTACAAGGGCTTCAAAATCGTTCCGTACTGCCCGCGCTGCGGCACGGCTCTTTCCTCGCACGAAGTGGCCCAGGGCTACAAGACAGTGAAGGAGAACTCCGTAGTGGCGCGCTTCAAGGTAAAGGGCTGCGAGGACAGATACATCCTCGCCTGGACCACAACCCCCTGGACTCTTCCCTCGAACGTGGCTCTCTGCATGAACCCGGACGAATCCTATGTGGAGATAGAAAAGGGCGGCTCCAGGTACATCTTAGCCGAGGCTCTCGCGGGAAACTTCTTTGAGGACTATACAGTCATTGACAGGAAGAAGGGGTCCGAGTGGGAGGGCCTTGAATATGAGCCTCTCTTTGACGAGACCAAGGAGGAGATAGCCCGCATCTCTCCCGCAAACGCGCCGGCCAAAGCCCACTATGTGGTTTGCGACGGATACGTTACCATGAGCGACGGCACGGGCGTCGTGCACATCGCCCCGGCGTTCGGCGAGGATGACTACAAGGTCGGCAAGAAGTACGGCCTTCCCGTCGTGCAGCTTGTGAATGACCGCGGATGCTTTGACGGCCGTTTCCCGGCACTGGACGGAGTGTTTGCCAAGAAAGCGGACAAGATGATACTGGACATGCTGGAGAAAAAGAAGCTTCTCTTCCGCGTGGTTCCGTTCGAGCATGATTATCCATACTGCTGGAGATGCGACACGCCGCTTCTGTACTATGCCCGCTCCAGCTGGTTCATAGAAGTCACGAAGGTCAAGGACCAGATAATCGCGGCAAACAGGTCCGTGAACTGGATGCCGGACAACATCAAGGAAGGCCGCATGGGCAACTTCCTGGAAAACGTCATAGACTGGGGCCTTTCCAGAGACCGTTACTGGGGCACGCCGCTCCCCGTCTGGATCTGCCAGGACTGCGGAGAGATAGAGGTCATAGGCTCCAAGGCGGAGCTCAAGGAGAAGTGCGGCGTGGAGGGAGACATTGAGCTCCACAGGCCGTATCTGGACAACCTCACATGCACATGCCCCAAGTGCGGCGGCAAGATGAAGAGGACGCCGGAGGTCATAGACTGCTGGTTTGATTCCGGCTCAATGCCTTTCGCGCAGTACCATTATCCGTTTGAGAACGCGGACCTCTTCAACGAGACCTTCCCGGCAGACTTCATCTCAGAGGCCGTGGACCAGACACGCGGCTGGTTCTACACCCTCCTGGTTGTAAACACCATTCTTTTCGGCAGGGCGCCCTTCAAGAACTGCATAGTCCTCGGGCACGTGAACGACAAGAACGGCATAAAGATGTCCAAGCACAAGGGGAACGTAGTGGATCCCTGGTCCGTCCTGGACAAGCAGGGCGCGGACGCCGTGCGCTGGTATTTCTACTCTTCCTCCGCTCCGTGGCTTCCTTCCAGATTCTACGAAGAGGCGGTCTCCGAGTCCCAGCGCAAATATCTCGGGACGCTGTGGAATACATATGCATTCTTCGTGCTGTACGCCGAGATAGACGGCTATGACCCTTCCAAGTTCGATCTCAGTAAGTGCAGGCTGTCCCTCATGGACAAGTGGATTCTTTCCAAGCTCAACACCCTCGTGGACGAAGTGGACAAGGGATTGGACAATTACGAAATCTGCGACAGCGCCAGAGCCATCCAGGAATTCACGGACGACCTTTCCAACTGGTACGTCCGCCGCGGACGCGAGAGATACTGGGGCCCCGAGATGACGGAGGACAAGGCAGCGGCATACACCGTGCTGTACAACGTTCTCGTCACCCTTGCAAAGGTAACGGCTCCGTTCACCCCGTTCATTGCCGAGATGATATACTCCAACCTGGTGCCCAATTTCTACCCGGACGCTCCGGAATCCGTTCATCTCTGCTCATTCCCTGAATGCGACGCCTCTTACATAGACCATGAGCTGGAGAGGGGAATGGACGTAGTGCAGAACATAGTCAACTCCGGCCGCGCTGCCCGCAACGCCGGCAACATAAAGAACCGCCAGCCGCTTGCCGAGATGGTTGTGGTCTCAGACAAGCCCCTCAATCTTTCCGAAGAGGAGAAGAGCATAATCTTGGACGAGCTCAACGTAAAGAAGCTCTCATACGGCACGGATGCAGAGAAGTACCTTAGATACCGTCTCAAGCCGCAACTCAAGACTCTCGGCCCCAAGTACGGCAAGAAGCTTGGCATGATAACCAAGTTCCTGGGCAGCTGCGATGCCTCAAAGGTTGTGGCTGCCGTGAAGAACGGAGGCGAGTACACAATAGAGGGCGAAGACGTCACCCTGAAGCAGGAAGACCTGCAGATCTTCACGGAGAGCGCAGAGGGCTACGTGGCCGCTGCGGACAAAGGAATTACCGTGGCCCTGGACATCCGGCTCACAGATGAGCTCATAGAGGAAGGCACGCAGCGCGAGCTCGTGTCCAAGATCCAGAACATGAGAAAAGAGGCCGGCTTTGAAGTCACGGACCGCATAGAGATATACTACACCGCCGAAGGCCTTGCCGGTGACGTCCTTGCAAAGGGAGAGTTCGCAGGAGACGTCCTTGCGGATTCCATAACCCAGGGCCCCGCGCCCGAGGGCGCTTTCACCCGCGAGCAGAACGTGAACGGGGACAAGGCAACCCTTTCCCTCATCCGCAAGGCCAGATAATATACGGCAATATACGGACTTCACAATAAATTCAGCCTAATTTCACCATGCCGCAAATCTCGGGGCTGTACAAATCCCCCATTGCGGGTGTATACTTAAACCAAGCAGAACAATACGCGCATACAGGAGCCGGCGATTTTGGCGCCGGTCTTGGAAGGAGACATACAATGGCGGGCTTCGCCCCATGCAGGGGCAGGCTCAAAACCACTTATGAAAACATTCAAAGCAGATGAAGACATATCCCTGAAACGATTCACTGACAACGTGTTCCCGCAGGCGGGACTGGCCTTTTCACAGCTGTTAAAGCACAGGGACATCAAGATCAACGGCGAGAGGACAGACGAGAACGAGGATCTTCATCCGGGGGATGAGGTCATATACGACACGGACGAGGAGCAGGAAGCCGAGAAGACCCATGACGTTGTGTACGAGGACGACAACATCCTCATATGCGACAAATATGCGGGCGTAGCCTCCGCGGGCCTCCTTTTTGAGCTGAACGGCTACAAAAAATCCGGCCCGTACAAGGGCGTAAACCGCCTGGACAAGTACACCCAGGGGCTCATAATCTTCGCCAAATCCCCGAAAGCCGTGCGCCAGCTTCATGACGCCAAAGGGCTGCTCGTGGAGAAGATTTACGAGGCCATATGCGTGGACGAATTCAAGCAGGACGAGGACAAGCTCTACGCCTACATCCGCAAGAACCCGGACACGGGCCTTTCCGATGTCTTCCCGAAGAAGGCTGACGGCAGCGAGCGCATAGTGACGGTCTATTCCGTCCTGGAGCGCAAAAAGGACCTGGCCCTCGTGCAGATAACGCTGCACACAGACAAAGTCCACCAGATCCGCGCCCACATGGCATACATAGGCTGCCCAATCCTTGGCGACGAGAAGTACGGCGATGACGACATCAACGAGAAGTACGACATAGACGAGCAGCAGATGGTTTCAAAAAAGATCATCTTCTCCCTGTCCGGAGAACTCTCATATCTCAACAAGATGACCTTTGAGAGCTCATTCTCCCTGGATTTCCAGTCCCTTTTCTAATCCCCTGCATGCCCTGATTCCGGCCTGCACAATCCATCTGGGAGCAAATACAGACGCCCACAGCAACAACCAAAGATATGCCGAAAGCCACAGGATATTCCTGTGGCTTTTCTGCTGGACGCTATTTCGCAAATTGCAGTTGATGACCCGGATACACCCCGGCAGAGCTCCGGTCTGCCTCTAGACATGAGGCTATTTCAAAGATAAGAGTGGATGAAGTCCGATACCTCGGGAGAGCCCCCGGCCAGCTCCGGACATGGCGCTATTTCGCAAATTGCAGTTGATGAACCCAGATACACCCCGGCAGAGCTCCGGTCTGCCTCTAGACATGAGGCTATTTCAAAGAT
>JAJPZA010000146.1:12176-13677 GCA_021204625.1 Clostridia bacterium
ATTTCGCAAATTGCAGTTGATGAACCCAGATACACCCCGGCAGAGCTCCGGTCTGTCTCTAGACATGAGGCTATTTCAAAAATGAGAGTGGATGAATCCCGGTACCCAGGGATAGGCCCCTGCCTGCTGCCTCCAGGCATGAGGCAATTTCAAAGAGAAGAGTGGATGACTCCGGTACTCAGGAATAGGCCCCTGGCCTGCCTCCGAACATGAGGCTATTTCAAAGAAGAGAGTGGATGAATTCCCAAGATCCGGAAGGGTCTCCGGACACCCGGAGCGGGGAGCGGCACTCTCGGATTTTTTTGCTCTTCAAAGTTAATTTTGCCGGTATATGTGCCCCTTTTCCAGAAATGACCATATAACTGTTTAAATGTCCGCCAAACAGTTTATATATATAGTAGAGGGGTAAAATCCCCGGATTTCAGAGGGTTAAATATGGTATCGTATACAGCAATCATGCAGGCAATACAGAATATGAATGAAGAGCGGGAGCAGGCCGTCTCATGCGTCTGCTGCGGCGGCATGCGCGTCGTTAAGAACGGAAAGTCCAGGAACGGAAGACAGAGGTTCCTTTGCAGGGAGTGCGGGAAGTCCTTCACGGAGACTACGGGCTCCGTCATCATGTACTCGCACCAGAGCCTGCATGCATGGAAAAGGGTAATCAAGGATACGTTTGCTGGAGCCACGCTTTCGGATACGGCAAGCGCCATAGGCGTGTCAGTAAACACTGCTCTTTCCATGCGCCACAAGGTCATGCACGCCATCCAGAGGAATGCCATGGACACCGGAATATCATTCAAAGGCTCAAATGAGACGGCAGAGACATACTTCCTGGAAAGCTTCAAGGGCACCAGGCTGGACACTGCCATGAAGAGGGCTCCCAGAAAGCGCGGAACTAATGGCAAGAGGCTGGTATCTGCGGAAGATGTCTGCGTGTGCGCCGTAATAGGAGAAGAGAACAGGTGCTATGCTGCATCCGTAAACAAGGCAATCCCCACGGAGTCAGACCTGGAGAAGGTGTACGGCGGCAGGCTCTCTAAGGATGCCGTCCTGCTTTGCCTGGATGAGAGATATGCCTTCCTGCAGAAGTACTGCGTGGTTTCCAGAGTGGCGGAAGTGGAGAAGGTCTCAGGGCTTCACGGGTATATGCGCATGCGTGTAAACGCCATCTCCCATGGAGTTGCAACCAAGTATCTCAACCGTTATATGGCCGCCTTCAGCGCGGCATACGGCAAGGATGCCTCCGCCGCCGCAAGCAAGGTCTTTTCCGTCATCACGGACCGCAATGGCATGTTTGCAAGCAACATGGATCTCCGCACCAAGGACCTGCTGGTATTCTGAACCTGCGGATATATCTGCTTATCGTGGACGGTAATGAGATTTTACATCGCACGGTAAGCAGTTTTTGCATGCCTCGGTAAGCAGAATTTTACATCGCTCGGTAAGCAGTTGTTAGTGATGTATCAGTTTATCGTTAGTTGGACGAGTGATTGTGTCTTCA
>JAJPZA010000002.1 GCA_021204625.1 Clostridia bacterium
GAGGTGGAATGAACGCTTCCATGGTATCTTTGTCCGCCTGCGCTTCCGCTGAATGACGAATATGTCGTGGAACTTGAAAAGCCGGCACTTGCCGCTGCCAAACCTTCGGCAAACTCATTTAAAAACATATTCCATCTTTGTTTGTGCTTGACTTTTGTCATATAATCGTCAGCGGATAAAACTTTCATCTTTTTGTCGTATTTATTGATTTTTTTGGCAAGGAAAGCTTCTATATTGTCGGTGTCGAAAATAATGGGCGACATGGAATTGTTAGTGATCACTACCGTAATTTGGTAATACTTTCCATAATCTTTGATTGTAGAATTCGTCATTCCGACTACAATGCCATTTTTCCTGTATGCTTGCCAAGTGTATCCGTCATTATAAAATTCTATCTTTTCATCTGGCGATGGACTTTCATATATCGGTCTGTTATCTGACAATCTTATTTTGCCACGATCTCCGTTTTGGTTTGATACCGTGTAGTAATCATAAAGCGGAACGCCATTTTCGTATTCAGTTTGGATGCAAGTATTTCCGTTATCTATGAATTCTGTAAAAATTCCGTTTAACTGGCCGTCTTTATAATAGGAATGGCATAAGATTAGTCCATTGGTGTCGTAACTAGTGAATTCTCCATCCATCTTTCCGTCTATTCTCTTCCCTTTTTCCTTTAATTCCCCTGATTTATAATAAATTTCATACTCTCCATCAAGGATTGATTTGCTGTCGTCATTCTTATCGATAGAGATATAATTGCCTTCACCTTCTAGTTCTCCGGTAATATAATAATCTCTGTATCTTAGGAAATTGCTGCTATTTGGAACTGACATTACTCTCATATATGTGGCAAAAGCCGGGGTTTCTACGCCTTTCCATTTGCCGTCATAGTACAAAGTGTCAGTTTTTATTTCTCCAAAAGCGTAGGTGGCAACAGATAAGATTAATAATAAAGCACAGATAACCTTTTTCATACTTTTCGATTTTGTTTGCCCACCAGTTTCCATATAGGCTGTTATAAATAGCAAAAGCGTGGAACTGCAGTGCTACACTGTTGTCGAAGGTCCTGAGAAAACCAAGTATTCAGTAGTAGTTAGCAGCCCACGTTTAACGTGAGAACCACTATGCTAATCCTTGAATACTTGTCTTAAATTTCTCAGGTTCTCGACAACAAGAAAAGCATAACGCTTCTTAATATGTTTTTTGGAACGAGTTTCCTCAATCCGTTTACAAAATTAGGAAGTTTTCATAAAATGTACAAAAAATAGATGTTTTATTTCTGACCTATGGAATTAGCTAGCGAGCGCAATATAATGTATAGCAATTGAGAAAGTCCTTTTTGCCAGAATGAAAAATGAAATACGGACATATGCCGTTTCCGCTCCAATAATAATGGTTGACAAATCCGGTTTTGGAAACTGGACGGATTCTCTTGGACTATTTGATAACTATCCAGTTTTAAGCAAATTCATGCTTGACCTTACACGTTGTTTTTGAGCCCAAATAATAGCTTCAACTTTGACTGGAATGGTTTCTTTTTGTTATTCGAATCCTTTGGCATGCAGGTCATAGGCTGATCTTATTCCGCCATTAAACCTTTATTTCTTGAAAATGACGCGGATGCAATCGACGACCCTTCCGATGTCGTTGTCCGATAGGCTCGAGCCGCTTGGCAGGCACAATCCCTTGGAGAACAAATCCTCGGCAACGTTTCTCCCGTAGTAGGGGGCGTCGCTGAAAACGGGCTGCATGTGCATGGGCCTCCACAACAGGCGGCTTTCTATGTTTTCTGCATCCAATGCCAAGCGCACCTCGTCTGGAGTCTTGCCGGTCGATGGATCGATCAGGATGGTGGTAAGCCAGAAATTGGAATCGAAATCCTCGCCCGGGTTGTCCATAACCTTGATTCCTTCGATTCCGGAAAGCCCTTGGGCGTAAAGCCGGCGGATTTGCCGGCGCCGGGAGATATGCTCGTCTACCACCTCCATCTGCCCGCAGCCGATGGCTGCGCTGACGTTGCTAAGGCGGTAATTGAACCCTATCTCCTTGTGATAGTAGTACGGAAGGCTTTCACGGGCCTGGGTGGCGTAGAATTTCGCCCTCTTGGCCGCTTCTTCGTCGGGGCATATTAGCGCTCCTCCTCCCGAGGTGGTTATCATCTTGTTGCCGTTGAAACTCAATACCCCGTACCTGCCCAGGGTGCCGCACATCTTCCCCTTGTATCTGGAGCCCATTGCTTCGGCCGAGTCCTCGAGCACCGGAATGGAGTATTTTTCGGCTATTGAGAGTATCTCTTCCATCTTCGCCGGCATCCCGTACAAGTGAACAGGTATTATCGCCTTGGGATATCGTCCCGTCGCTTTCATTCTATCCAGGATTGCCTCTTCCAACAGTTCGGGGGAGATGTCCCAGGTCTGATGCTCGCTGTCGACGAACACGGGGTTCGCCCCTTGGTATATGATGGGATTCGCGCTGGCCGAAAAGGTGAACGACTGGCAGATGACCTCGTCCCCCTTGGAGACTCCCAGCATCACCAGGCCAAGATGGATCGCGGCGGTCCCGGCGCTGAGCGCCACAACCTTGCCGGCGCCGAGGAACCCTTCCAGCCGGCGCTCGAACTCGTCGACCTCGGGACCCAGAGGCACGATCCAGTTGGAGTCGAAAACCTTTTCGACCCGTTTCCTTTCGCTTCCGCCCATGTGGTTGATCGACAGCTTGATCCTCTCTTTCATAATCCTGAAGGTAATGCATTGCAAATTTAGCCCTTTTGCCGGAAAATTCTTCCCCGGCCGGGGAAAATCTCTCGAAAATGGCGGGTAAATCCGCAGTTGACATACTGAAAACGGTTTTTTTACGTTCTTTTAAAGAATTGCTCCGATGACGATGAAAAGAAAATACCTCTTGACGGCGACGGCGGTTTTGTTCGCCGTTTCAACGGCCTATGCCAAGGTGACCATCCATGGCAAGATCACCGATCCGGAAAACGAGCCGGTCGAGTTCGTTACCGTCCGCATCGGGGGAACGGCCATCGCCACCAATTCCGGCTTGGACGGGAGCTATTCCCTTTCGACGGCCGAGCAGGACACCATAGAGGTGATCTTCACCTGCATCGGCTTCAAGGAGGTGAAGCGCCAGCTGATAGACGCCTCCGAGGATGTTACCCTCAACATCGGGATGCAGCGCAACGTCAAGGAGCTGCAGGAGGTCGAGGTGACCGAATTCCGCAAGCAGACCGGGGCGATGCAGACCATCGAGGGGAGTTCCTACAAGCTCTCTCCGGACGTTTC
>JAJPZA010000066.1 GCA_021204625.1 Clostridia bacterium
CCTGATGGGTTGGCCGGGAGTTGTGGGAGGAGAGAAGTGTTGATGACGTCAGCAGAGACTGTTAAGGCAGCAAGGGAAGAATCATATCGGCAGAAAGAGGCGTATTTAAAAGCTCGCCTTCGGTCGATAGATACATATGATTTTTATCGCGAGATTTTTCCAGATGAATCTTTTGAACGGCGAGGGCATCCGGAGGATCAGAAGGGAAATGGGATTGCCCTGCAGCTTGTGGGGGTTGAAGATGTGAGGCGGTATACGGTGACAGATGAGCTGGATAATCTGATGGATTTGATCGGGACGGATTTTTCAATCATATCTCCAGTGTCTTATTTTGGAAAAGAGCGAAGCGGAAGGAACGCCCGGTATCTGTATGCTTTCGTCTTTGATTTGGACGGCGTCGAATTGCCGCAGCTTAAGGATGTGCTGCATCAGATGGACTATGACTTTTTGCCGACGGCGACATTTATAGTGAACAGTGGAACGGGACTTCACTTGTATTACCTTCTGGAAGAACCGATTCCGATGTACCCGAACAATCAGAAATGGCTGAGGGAGCTTAAGTATGCGTTGATCAAGCAGATCTGGAATATATATACGTCCACAATCAGAGAGCCTCAGATGCAGGGAATTTTACAGGGATATCGAGTTGTTGGATCAGCGTCAAAACTTGGACAGGGATTTCCGGTAACGGCATACTGGCTCGGCGAACGGACGACGGTGGAGGAATTGTTGGAATATGTCCCTGACACCAATGGGGATCGTCCTCGTATTGAAGAACTGATGCAGAAAGGCCGATTGTCGCTGGAGGAAGCAAAAAAGAAGTATCCGGAGTGGTATGATAAGAGAGTTGTTCGCCAGGAGCCGAAGGGACGGTGGGTCGTCAAGAGAGATCTTTATGACTGGTGGCTGCGTAGGATCTCTATGGAAATTGGAGTAAGACACCGGTATTTCGGCATCATGACGCTCGCAATCTACGCGAAAAAGTGCAACATTGATGAAGAAGAACTGCAGAAGGATGCGTTTGCTCTAATGCGCCGGTATGACAGCCTGAGTGTGGATGAATCGAATCGTTTCACCGAACACGATGTCATGTGTGCCCTGGAGGCGTACAACGAAGACTATGTTACGTTTCCGCGGGATGACATTGCGAAATTATCTGGATTGAGCATGCCGATAAATAAGCGCAACGGCAGAAAGCAGAAAGATCATCTGGCTATTGCGAGGATGATTCAGAACTACGATGATCCAGAAGGAACCTGGCGGAACAAAGAGGGGAGACCAAAACGACAGAATGAAGTATACGAATGGCGGATGGAGAATCCGACAGGGCGCAAGATAGACTGCCAGCGGGAGACGGGAATCAGTCAGGTCACCTTGCGTAAATGGTGGGACTGGCATCCGGAGAAAAAACCATATTGGAAAGACGGACATCTTGTCGTCGATGCAGATTCGCCGCGGGAAGCACATAGTATCATCGACAGAGAACTGCGAAGAAGAGCATGGGGTAAGAACGGAGATCGTTGGGAAGAACTCAAGAAAAAGTTTGAAGCGGGGGAAGAAATCTGAGGTTGGAGGGCAATAGTAGAGTCCCAGGTGGATATCCGAACCGTGATCGGTTGGGACTCTGCTTTTTTCATATGGCGCTGGAGAATGGTTCTCCGGTGTGCTATTCTCCGTCCAGCTGCATGTTAACTCTGCTGATTGTTACCAGTCTGCTGTTGTTCGGGTCTTTCCTGTTGACATCCGGCTTCTCGCTAATCGTAAAGATGAGATCTGTGACCTTACGATTTTGAACCTTTGTCGAATACTCCACATGCAGAAAAGTGTATTCGTTGATTTCCTTGATAGCGGGTTCGATCACTTTTTCCCGGAGGGCTTTGAAATTGTTGGTGTAGCTTTTGATGTTGTCAATCATCAGCAGACGGCGGAAATCGTCAATTTGGAACTGAACCTTCTTCTGCCAGGCGTAGGACCGGAGCAGCTCGAAAATCCGGATGGAATACGTTGACTTCATTGCCAGGATTTCAAACAGGTCGTACTGGGTAAACCGGTCGCGTAGATCATATAGGTAAGGCGCCATTTTGGGGTCAATTTTGCAGATGACGGTCCCGTTTTTTTTGCTCATTGTCACGCTTGACAGCCAGGCAACCGTGCTTTCACTGCCGTCCGCGTTGGTGATCCACATGGATTTATCCCGTAGCGACTGTAAAACCTTTTTCAACTCCGGATAGACAGAGCCGGATTCTCCGCTGATTCCGCAGATCTTGCAGTGAACCTCCCAAGCCTACCAAGGTAGGAATGGGCTTCTTTACGAGGCCATTTGGTCCCTGACGAAACCAGCCTCGAGGGACAGTCACATGCCCTCTACTCCCTGTTACGGGACTACATTTAAGCTGCCGTTTCGGCAGTACCGGAGGCTTTCGTCTCCGTTTCCGGGCCGTGCTTCTTACGGCCCTTTTTCTTTGCCTTGAAGATCACCTTGTACTGTCTGTACTTTGTCTTCCGTTCCCGATGGGCGACCTTTGCTCCGTCTGATTTGCGGTTCTTCTTGCCCTTGTCGGAAGCATTCTTCGCGTTTTCGTCCTTGCTGGCTTTCTCCGGAGGCTTCTTCTTGTTGGGCTTCAAATCTTCCCAACGCACCATGGTCACGGAAGTCAGATACTTTACATTCATTCCGTCGAAAGCATGGGGATACTCCTTGCGCAGAATGTTCGCCGCACCATTGATATCAGCGTTCAGGATCGTGCCGTCTTTCCATCTGTACAATCCTCTATGCAAGCGTCTGCCGGAGAACTGATACTTTCCCTTATAGGCAGGGTCGAATGTCGGAATCGGATCAAGGCAGGACAGGTCAGCCTGGGATGTATAGCTCTCTTCACGTACGATTACAGGAATGCCGTACTTCCCTGCCACCCATTTCAGAATGCCGATGAACTCCGCGTACGGGATGCTCACGAAGGTCTGGTTGTTCTTCTTACCCATCCCGACGCCGTTCTTCTGTCCTTCGTTATGCCCGACGATTATGGCGTCGATCCGGTACAGCACTGCCTGACGGCAGATATAATGGGACACCTTATAGAACAGGTCACGTATCTTGTCAGAGCGGCTTCTGTTCAGGGACTCCAGCTGTTTCGACTGTTTCCGGGAATGCTTTGGGTCGTACCCTGAGGTCAGGTCAGACATCAGCCTGGCTCTGCGCTTGTTGTACCACTGATTCAGGGCCTTCAGCTCCCTGCCGTCGATGATGAACGGCTTTATCCCCACATTGTTGGCACAGGCGATA
>JAJPZA010000064.1:0-4688 GCA_021204625.1 Clostridia bacterium
CCTGGTCTGCACTTGAGTACGTGCATCCTATTCTGTTGAAGGAAGTCATGGTGCCTAATGCGCCGGCTGCGAATGCGATCTGGAATCCGCGGAGCTCATTCTCGCGCATCTGCTGCTCTGTTGCGAATACCGCAACGCCGCGGCGGTTGGACTCCTGGTCGTTCATTGCAAAGTGCTTCAGGGTTACGATAAGCCCGTACTCTCTGGATCCCTTTACAACGCCTGCTGCGGAATATCCGGACAGGATGGCGTCCTCTGAGTAGTACTCGGCGGAACGTCCGTTATAAGGAGTGCGGTGCACGTTAAGGCTGGGAGCCCACAGAACGGGAAGGTTTCCGAACAGTGAGTCATTGCCCCAGAGCTCTCCTATCTCCAGCTGCAGATCCTGGTCAAACGCAGCCGCCTGAAGCGTTGCGCAACCCATATCGCTGAGTGTATATCCGGCTTCGGTGTCATCATACCACGGAGCGCCGAAATCATCTGAAGGCAGTGACATGTTAAGTCCTACCGGGCCGTTCTCTGTATAAATTCCGGAGAGGAAGTTGGGTCCTGTGAGCTGTGTGTACGTACGGTTGCCCTGAGCAATAAACAGTATGGCCTCGGCGGGATCCAGCTCCTGAATAAGCTTTGTCCAGGCTTCGTCATCATAATCCTTTACGTTGCCCTCTGTATCAATCATGTCAGCGAACTTGAGTCCGTTGTCCTGGTTCCAGAGAATCTTGGACGTGTCATCCGTAGTCTTTACGGTGTATGTGCTGTTGTCCAGCTGTGTAAGCATTGAGCTTGTTGCCGTAACGCCGGTATATCCCTTGCTGGCTGTAACATTGCCGGAATCATCCGTTGTGCCGGTCCATACGCTTGTATCCCAGAGGCTTGTGCCGTTGGAATCTTCCCACTTCCAGTTGGACCTTGAGAGGTATGTAACTGTTGTGGCGCAGTTCCATGTAGAGCTGTTGAGGTCTGCATCCTGCAGCTGGTTGGAAGCTGTGTTTACGAATGCGTTGTTGTCTGAGGTGATTTCAACCGTTGCAACTGCATCTGTGTTGGCTGTCTGGTCCAGAGTAGCGGTGCTGTCCTTTACTCCGAGGATGTTGTTTATGGCTGCATGAGCGCCGTCTGCATCTTCGTTGTTGCCGAGGGCGAAGTAATATGTGCCGTTTTCCAGAATATATCCGCCGCCTTCATTGGTGTTCGATGTCTCGTCATATGAAGCGAGGAGCGTGAGGTCTATGTCAATGCTGCTTTCATATGTTCCGTTGTTTGCACTGATTACCGGGGTCTTGGCATAGTTCAGGAGCTCAACAGATGCCTTCTCTACGCCGTATGTCTTGTCATATTCAGTATAGGGGCTCTGGCCGTATACCTGCACAACGGTCTGGCCTGCCTTGTCTCCGGTATTAGTAACCTTGTAATATATGGTTAAGGTTGTGCCGCTGAGGGAGTAGCCGTTATTCCCCTGTGTGGTGTCTATTTCCTGCGTGAATGTTGTATATGACATGCCGGAGCCGAAGGAGTATGCAACTTCGTCGCCATATACCCAGCTTGTTGCGCTGGAAGCAAATGCGCCGGCCTTGTCTGATGCATTGCCCTGTCCAAGGACGCTGTCCTCGTAACGGGTCTCGTAATACTTGTATCCGGTGTAGATGCTCTCGGCTTCTACTACGTAGTAGCTGCCGCAGTCATTGGCGTCTATTTCATCCCCGTTTGTGAACTTGTAAAGGCCGAAGTTCTGCATAGCGGGAGAGGAAGTGGAATCCATTGCGAATGTGTCCGCAAGGCGTCCGGAAGGGTTGCTGTTGCCGACAAGTATGTCCGCAACGCCGTTGAATCCGTAGTTGCCCGGGAAGCCTATCCACATGATGGCGTCCGCTTCATAATCTCCGGACATGAGGGGTCCGAGCTCCATGGGGTTGGACGTATTTATGAGCACTACGATTTTGTCGCACTGAGCTTTTGCGGCCTTGATTGTCGCAAGCTCAGCTTTGGTGAGGCCCAGGATGTTGCCGGTGGTGACAGAAGTATCCATAAGCTCAGAGTCGCTTACGCCGATTGATCCGGGATAGTAGTCGCCTGCCTCGGAAGAAGGCCTGCCGATTACCACGATGCCCACGGAATTGCCGCTTGCGTCAGTCTTGCTGTATCCGTTCATCAGGTTGCTGATGTTTTCCGGAACGGAGGCTTCATACGGCGTGAATGCCTGCTCTGTGGTTATTGTCGTGAAGCCCATGGGAAGCGTGTTCGTGCCGGACTGGGAGGCATTGGCTTCGTAGTAGTCTGTCATTGCAGAGTTGACGTCCACGCCTCTGGTTACGAGCGCGTCATAGAGGGAGACGTTCTGCGAAGACTCCACAGTGCCGCCGATGTTCATTCCGTAATATGAACCGCTGGGTGCGCTGGCGCGGCCGAACAGAGTGACCTTCGCCGAGCTTGCCGTTAAAGGCAGAGCGCTGTCGTTCTTGAGAAGGACGGAGCCCTCTTCGCTGAGCTTCTCTCCGAGGTCCTTGTGGGCCTGTACAAGAGCCTCAGTGTCTCCGGCGATGATGTTGCCGTCTTCATCATACGTTACATATGCGTCATCAGGGGTGTATGTAGCATACAGTTCCTCGTCCGCCTCAACCCTCGATGTTGTTGTCTTCAGCACACGGTTGACCTGCGCTGCGTTTGCCTCAAGAAGAGCGCCTACGACATATCCGAGCACGAAGACGATAACGAAGATTATCGCCAGCATGCGCCATAAGCCGATGTGCTTCTTGAGGTATCCGAAAAATTTTTGCATCATTCCTCCTTAAATACCGCTTGCGTGCACCGTGGCCGCATGTCCCCGGAATACACTCACGGCCCGCGAGCCTGCCACACCAAACAGGCTTTCCCAGACCGGGCCGCATTTGTTTTCCCGCAGGACGGCTCTTCCCCCGGAGCCGTCCGCAAAGGACGCCTGCGGACGCAATGCATGCCATGCCTGCTTTGCGCGGAAATACGCTGAAAGCAAAAACAACGGTGCATGAATCACGCGGGATATATTAGCCCAACATTTTTTTTATGTAAATTGTAAAGACAGTTTTTGAACTTTGTAAAATCAGTATTGTCAATAATGCTTTCCCGCAGCGGGATTGTCTCCGGACGCCTGCGCGCCGTCCTGTTGTCCGCTTCCGGCCATATTTGCGCGGGCGCTGCGGTTATGGCAGACGGACCGGGCGGAAAGGGTCCGTCGCTCGGATTTGCGGACAGAATTTTTTGCGCGCAATGCCGCCCGGAGGGCGCAAAACGTATCAAAAGAAGGATGCAGCGGCAAAATCCGTAATTACAGGATAAAACAAGCATGGCTGCGCCGTATGCAGTACCGGCACGCATTCCGCGGATTTTGCCTAAACCTTGAATATTGTTCAAAAACCTCATATATATGCGGATATTTCCCGTAGGACGAGTCATGACGCAAGTCTGCCTAATATTGACATAACCTGCGCAAAGTGATATAAATATGCCGTGAAAGCGGCATGCTGAGTCCAGGAGGCGGGTGGACGGAGCACGGCGGCTGTCACAATAAATCTGCATGTCTTGCAAAGGGGGTACCCCCTTTGGCACGGACTACTGACGTAGCCCGTGCATATTCCCTTATAAGCCTTTTCAAATAAAGCCGGAAAAGGCCTGCAGGACCGGAAATGGGCTCAGCGGCGCGGACAGGCGCCGCAGTGGCGCATGGAGACTGGCGGGGAAAAGGGATGTTCTCTTTCAAATACCTTGGGATGGACGTGTCCCATAATCTTTTGGACAGGCCGATGGAAGCGGGCGCAGAATGGCATGAGGACCATTGCCATGAGAAGTGCATTGAGATATACGCTTTCCTTGGCGGGTCCGCAAAGATGGTTGTGGAGAACCGGCAGAAGGTCCTGGAAAGAGGGGATCTTGCAGTCATAATGCCGTACGCCATGCACCGGGTTGAGATACTGGATGACGTTCCGTATGAATTCATGAGCTTCAAACTGCCGTCCGCATTCATATCAGACCTTATTGCGGACAGGCTCAAGGGGCAGGGGCCGTTTTTCAAATGGCCGGAGAATGTTGTTTTCCTGAATTTCATGGACGAGTTCTATGAGACGTACCGGGCTGAAGGAGACAGCGATGAAATGGTGTACCTCGGCCTGGGGGCCTGGATGACCGCAATGCTTATCTTCCTCTGCAGGAAGGATGTGCAGTGTGATGTTCCGGAGACGGAGGATGTCCTTGTGACGGAAATCAAGAAATTCGTGGATGACAACCTGTCTGCAAAGATTACGATGAAGACCCTGTGCGGCAGGTTCCACCGTTCGCCGTCATACATAGAGAAGCAGTTCTACAGGAGCACGGGGGAGCGCATAATGACTTATGTGCGGAAAAGGAAGATGGACCTTGCTGAGTTTCTGCTGGCAAACGGCGCCAAGGCGTCTGATGTCGCCAAATCGCTGAGCTATACGGATTACTCCTCATTCTACAAAGCTTACGTGTCCGTAAAGGGAACGCCCCCTACAGGCTCCCAGGGCAAATGACGCGCAAAAAAAGGACAAAAGACAAGGGCGGCAGCCGCAGGGCATGCCGTCCTTTAATGTGTCCGGACAAAAGCCGGATAAAGGAAAATCTATGGGAGCTGGATGAGCGGCTCCCACACATAATACAAGGTATGGGAGGCTGTCTCCCTCATAACAATAGAAGAT
>JAJPZA010000064.1:4788-13553 GCA_021204625.1 Clostridia bacterium
ATGGGAGAGCGGCCCTCTCACATATTAAACTAAAAGATATGGGAGAGCGGCCCTCTCACATATTAAACTAAAAGATATGGGAGAGCGGCCCTCCTCATAACAACAAGATATGGGAGAGCGGGGATGCTCTCCCATATTCGTATGGTGTGATTCGCATGGCTGTCCATTCGGGGAGAATGGAGAGATGCTCTATATTGGCTGGCTGGGGGTGTCGTAAGCTGCATGCGTCAGAGCCATATAGAGTCCGGGATGCCGGGGCCGGGCCTCGGGCACCGTCTTTGTAATTTCAGTTTCCTAACACTTTCAGACTTTCCGGCTCAGTGAACACAGCCTTAGATCAGTCTCTTCCGCGGGCCGGGCCGTGAAAAGCCCGGCCGGGAAGGCGTCTATGCTGTTTTCCGCTGCATGCCGCTTAGGGCTAGGTTTATGCCGTGGCTTTTGCAGCCTTCTTCTCGCAGAGATTGTATCCGCAGGATACCATGAGGCATATAAGTCCGAGAACGGACATTACCCATGAAACAACGGCATCATTGAGTGCTGCCACTGCCTGCTCGCTGCCGCTGGCAAGGGATGAGAACCATACGAAGCCCATGAGGGTGCCGCGTGAGGAAATCATTTCAGCCATGGCCAGAATAATGAACAGCGCAATCAGGAATCTTACCACATCCACAACGATGGATATTAGCTTGTTGATGAAATCGTTGATGTAGAGGCCGTCCACTGCGAACACGGCAAGGGCGAGAACCATGGCAACCACGTCATAAGCTATGACCGCGCTCATGTGGTCAACGCCGTATGAGCCGGCCAGATTTCCCTGTTTGTTGCTCATGACACTGAATACAAGAGTGAGGATTGCAAACAGTAATACGCCGATCATTAAGTATGAAGCCCAGGACTTCTTAGCGAAATAATTCTTCATGGCTGCTTAGTCCTCCTTTTTGGTAACGGCCTTGTCAACAGCGCCGATTATGAATGCGACAACTGCGAGTCCCGCAACTATTCCACCGATAATCTCAAGTGCAGTATATGTTGAACGCCACCAGTTGTTGAGTTTCAAGACATATGCGTGAGGAGTCATGTAGTTCACCATGTTGCTGTGTGCGAATGCATACAGAGCCTCATGAACGGCTGTCTTTACGGCCTGCTTCATTGTTGTATCATTTGCATATGTGCTTGCAAGTGTCTGGCTGTCCCACTTCGTGTAATCAAGGGCATCGAAGTTTGTCGTGCCGGCAAGTACGGACTCGGGGATTCTCATGTAAAGGGGCCAGAACCAGTAGTCTGATACGGCATATCCCTTGTACTGCCACTCGCCGCGTAGAATTCCGCTCATGGCTCCGGATGCTCCGGAATATGTGGCACCGATACGGTTGAAAGAAGTCATCGTAGCGAGAGCGCCGCCTTCGAATCCGATCTGGAATCCGCGCAGTTCGTTCTCACGGATCTGCTGCTCTGTAGCGAATACAGACAGTCCGTTACGGTTGGACTCCTGGTCGTTGAGAGCGAAGTGCTTGATTGTGCCTAAGAATCCGTGTTCGTTGAGTCCGTTTACGATGCTGAGTGCGGAGTTTCCGGAAACGCATGCATCCTCTGAATAATATTCTGCGGAACGTCCGTTGTACGGTGTCCTGTGGATGTTGAGGCTGGGAGCCCAGAGTACAGGAATCTGAGCGTACAGTGAGTCATTGCCCCACATCTCGCCTATGCTCTCAAGGAGAGTCTTGTCAAATGTGGCTGCCTGGAGGGTTGCGCATCCGACATCGCCGAGATGGTATCCGTTGTTGTCGTTGTCCGCCCAGGGAGTGGCAACGCCGCCGAGTGTGACGTCAAGTCCTACGGGGCCGTTCTCTGTAAGTGTGCCGCCGAGGAAGTTGATGCCGGTGAGTTCGGAGTATGAACGGTTGCCCTGTGCTATGAAGATGAGTCCTTCCTGGAGGTCAAGCTCTTCCATAAGCTTTGTCCAGACTTCGTCATCATAATCCGCAACAGTTACGTTGCCATCTTCGTCAAAGTTGAGCACATCATAGAATGTGACACCGTTGTCTGCGTTGAACGTTGTGTCCGTATCGTAAGTATAGGTGTGGGTGTTTATACTACTATCGCCATATGTCTCGTTCATAAGCTGTTTCTGCAGCTCGCTTCCGTCTTCCACGGAAACGCCCATATAACCTATGTTGGAGACTGTATTTGAAGCGCCTGTATAATCTGTGACAGTCTTTCCGTCCCAGGCCGTGGAACTTGTGTTCCAGGAGCTTGTGCCGTCTACCTTCCAGGACCAGTCTGATCTGGAAAGATATGTTACAGTGCCGGGCTCGTAGTAGTTGAGGTCTGCGGTATCAAGCTGGTTGCTTACCTCAACGCCTTCCTTTGAGGTTGAGAACGGATCACCATACTCACTCTTCCACTCGAATGAAGCAACTGCAGATGTGTTAGGAGTCTGATCCAGTGAAGAGGTAAGAGTATCGTCCTTCTTTGCAAGAATGTTGTTTATGGCAGCATGTGCGCCGTCTGCATCCTCGTTGTTGCCGAGAGCAATGTAGTATGTGCCGGGATCCATGATGTATGTGCCGTATGTTCCGTCTCCGTTGTCCACACTGCTGTCATATGATGCAAGGAGGTCCAGGTCTATATCTATGCTGCTTGTGTATGAATCATTCTCGCCGCCTTTTGCATCCAGGACAGGCGTCCTGTCATAATCAAGGAGCTGTACGGAAGCCTTATCAACATTGCTGGTCTTGTTGTCTTCAAGATAATACGGGGACTGTCCGTATATCTGCACAACGCTGCTGCCTGCAACATCACCGGTATTTGTAACGGTGTAATTAACGGTCAAGGTTCTGTAATCCTTGTTGCCATCAGAATCCTCTTTGAAATCTACACTGTTGATTTTCTGTTCAAATGTTGTGTAGGATTTGCCGTATCCGAATGAATATGCAACTTCCTCATCATAATTCCAGGTGCTTGCATTGTCTGTGTTCCAGGATACGCTGGCCTGAGAGTCAAATGCGCCGTCTGATGATGTAGCGTTGCCTTTGCCAAGGACGGAGTCCTCGTATCTTGTCTCGTAATACTTGTATCCTACATAGATTCCCTCTGCCTCAACGACATAGTAGGAAGCCGCATATGTGTAGTTGGGAGCGTTGGTATACTCGTAAATGCCAAAGTTCTGCATGGCAGGAGAGGAAACAGTGTTGTATGCGAATGTGTCTGCGAGATGTCCGGAAGGGTTAGCCTTTCCAAGCAGAATGTTTGCAACACCGCACATGCCATAGTTTCCGGGAAGGCCTATCCACATGATTGCGTCCACGGCTGCGTCGCCATACTGCAGATCGCCAAGCTCCATGGGGTTGGAAGAGTTGATGAGAACCACTACCTTGTCGCAGTTGTTCTTTGCGAACTTTATCTCATTGAGCTCTGCGGTTGTAGGAGCGAGAACGTTCCTTGCGCCCAGGTTCTGGTCAATGCCCATTGAGCCGGGATAGTAGTCGCCGGACTCAGTGGAGGGTCTGGAAAGAACCACGATGCCCACGGAAGTCTTGCCTTCGCCGACATCAGTTGACTTGTATCCGGTCATCAGATCAGAGTTCGTTTCAGCCTCATATACCGTGTACTGCTTTGCGCTGGGGTAGTCAGTGAGGGATGTGGATACTGTGTTGTATCCTTTATCAAGAGCGGCTGAAGCTTCTCCGTCATAGTAAGCTTCCATGTCTTCATTCACATCTGCGCCATCAGCCTCCAGTGCATCGCATAATGAAATGCTCTGGGAAGGCTCAACGATGCCGCCCATGGCCATGCCGTACTGGGCGCCGGAGAAGGAGCTGCCTACTCCGAAGAGTGTAATCTTCAGGTTTTTGATATCATCATCAGTTGTTGCAAGGGGAAGTGTGTCGTTCTCGTTTTTAAGAAGAACGGAGCCTTCCTCGCTGAGCTGCGTGCCATAGTCTTTGTGGTCTGCAAGGAGAGCCGTAGTGCCGCCAGTTACACCGTTTTCTGAGTCCCAGTATTTGGAATCGGGCTGGTATACCGTATAGAGCTCTTCGCCGGAATCCTCTGGAACAGTGTATTCTTCTGTCTGTGTTCCGAGCTTGCGGTTAACCTGTGCTTTGTTGTCCTCGAGCAGCGCGCCGATTACGATGCCGAGCATCATGATCAGCGCAAACACTATTGCGAGTATGCGCCACAGGCCCATGTGCTTCTTCATGAAGCTGAGAAATTTTTGCATCTTTCCTCCTTAATTACTGCCGCACGCAAGGCATCTTCATATCCCATGGCGTCCGCCCTCCGGACCGGCCCGTCACACCACACAGGCCACAAACTGTTCCCTTCCGGGCTTTCCGCCTAACAAGCCGGCTCATCCCCAGGAGCCGGCCCGTCCGGAAATATGCAGACAGGATGCATGCAATGCTTTGCCCCCGCAAATCCGCTGCGGAGAGCAAAAACAGCAAGGGTGCACGGATTCTTGCTCCGCACACCTTAAACGGCGGCATATTATCATAGGGGCTTGTTTCAACTGAATTGACAAAATCGTTTTTGACTTTTGAAAAAATCATATTGGCAATATCCCGCTCGTTCTGCAATCTTTTGCAAACCATATTGCAATCTGCCTTTTACGGCTCTTTGCACGGCCTCATATTTCATCCGGGATTTTCTGCAATGCCGGCTGCCTTGCAGGCGCCTGTATTATGGATTTTCTGCAATGCCGGCTGCCTTGCAGGCGCCTGTATTATCCTGTATTGCATTGCCTGCGCCCGCGCGCATGGACAAGGACGCATTATACAGGCATGGAGAGGAGGCAGGAGGACTCCCGCACAGGAGCTCATGATTTGTCTCAGGAGCTTTATGCCCACGCAAGGGAGAATTGCGGGAAAACAAAAAAGCCCGCAGAGGGCTTTGGAAGGGGCATATGCGCATTGTTTTTAATGATACGGCTTTAAAGGGCGGAAGGTTTTCTGAACACCCGGCCCTTGACGAATCCCTTTATTCCCTGTATCATAGTATACATTCAAATGAAAGATCATACGGCCATGCATAAGCCCCGTATATGAGGGGCGGCGAGGCGGCTTGGAGGATATACAACAGCATATGGCATTACTGTACACAAAGGACACAAAGGCTCTGCCGCAATATGAATACACGGGTTCGCCGGCAGGATACGGCCTGGCGGCAGACGCCATTATTCTGCCCGTTAAAAAACGCAGCAAGGAAGGAGCCACTGTCTGTAGCGCAAGGAGCAAGAGGAACGGATACAAGATACACGCATGCCTGGCATACAGGAAGACAAAGGGGGACCCGGAGCAGATAACGGCAAGCTACTTGGCTGCCTTCCGCAAGGCTGCATCCCTCGGATGCAAATGGGTAATTGCATCCCTGGAGGAATATGACAAGATCCGGATTCCCAAGGGCATTGCCTGCCAGGCCATATCCAGGGCATATGAGGCTCTGGATACGGAAGAAGACCTCACGGTCTTCATATACTCCAAGGAGCCTATCCGCGCGGGATACACCAAAGAGGACATAAACGAGTTCTGGGACAGGGCGTACGTGGTTGGCGCGGATTACGGCGAAGAGCTGGATTCATACGCAAAAGAGGCCCTTAAAAAAGAGCTGGAGAAGATCCAGACCGTCCCGGAAGAGGAAATCCTTGCGGATGCGGACATGAACGAAGATGTGGAGTTCCTGGAGGAACTCCTGGAAGAGGCTCCTGCGGAAGAGGAGGAAGAAGAGCAGGAGGAAGAGCAGGAAGAAGAGCAGGAAGAAGAGGAAGAGCCGGAGGCCGGCGAAGAGCCGGCGCCTGCCCCGGAGCAGGCGCCGCCGCTTAGGAAATACTCACGCAGGCCTAAACGCCTGTACGCGGAAACAGATTATCTGGAAGAGCGTGTGTCTGCCTGCGAGATTATGCCGGTTATCCGGCAGGAGCAGGATGAGAGAGACCTGCGGGGATACATACGAAGCAAGCAGCAGTCTTGCGAGACCTTCTCCGAGATGCTGCTGCGGCTTATAGACGAGAGCGGCATGACGGACGCGGAATGCTACAAAAGGGCCAACATAGACAGAAGGCATTTCTCCAAGATACGCTCGGACAGCGGATACAAGCCGTCAAAAAGCACCGTGTATGCATTCGCCATAGCCCTTCATCTTTCCATCACGGACACGCGCAAGCTCCTGCAGTCCGCAGGGTACGCCGTAACATACAACTCCGTCTCGGACATAATCATAGAGTATTTCATATCCCAGGGGAATTATGACATTTATATCATAAACTCCGCTCTCTTTGACTATGACCAGCAGCCCCTTGGAGTCTAATCCAAGACCCGTATCCATATCCATACCCGCATCATTCCGGCACACCCTTGGAGCATAATCCATACCCGCATATCATGGTGGATTCCGGGAGCATATGCCGGGCACGGATTATTCCAAGGCACGGATGCGGATGCTGGCATATATGATTGCTGCTGTGCATCTATAACGGATTCCTGTGGGAATATGAATAAAACACGCTAAAAAAGGCCGCCGCTGGCGGTCTTTTTGCGTGGGCTGTTTTTTGGATGCAAAGGGGCATATGGCAAGTATATCCATTTCTGGCAGCAAGCATACGGGAGTGCATGCGAAGCAAGGGTCCGTATATGCACACAAGGGGACATGATCATATGAAAGGGCCAGGGATATAGGCAGGGCATGCATGCCCCAGGGGCAGAGGGAAAATGTCGCCTGGCAGGAGACCACAGGGCTGCGCCCCGGAATTATAATGCAGGTGCAATGAAAGAGAAGAAGGAGGCATTAAGATGCAGAAAGATCTTACTGAAGTAATTTTCATCCTGGACAGGAGCGGGTCCATGGGCGGCAAGGAGAGGGACACCATAGGGGCGTTCAACTCCCTTATACAGAAGCAGAAGAAGTACGAGGGGAAGGTGCTCGTAACAACCATACTCTTTGATGACCAGTACGAGGTTCTTTTTGAGAGGGTTCCCATTGAAAAGGTACGTCCTCTCACATCCTCCCAGTATTACGTGCGCGGCTGCACGGCCCTGCTGGACGCCGTTGGCATCACGGTGGACGCCTTGAGAAAGGTCCACAAGGAAGACGGCAAGAACGTTCCCGGCCACACGCTTGTGGTAATCAACACAGACGGCATGGAGAACGCCAGCCACCGTTACACCTTCAACGAGGTTCGTTCGCTTATAACCCGTGAGCAGGAGAAGCACGGCTGGGAGTTCCTGTTCCTGGGAGCCAACATAGACGCTATAGCCAGTGCATCCCAGATAGGCATCCGTGCAAGCCGCGCGGCCAACACCTACGCAGACTCCTCCGGAATACGTGCGGCCTATGAGGCCGTGGATTGCTGCCTGAAATGCTGCTGTGAAGACATCTCCCTGGATGACGTGGCCTGGGACAAGGCCATCCAGGCTGACGCCAAGAAGCGCATGGCAGATCCGGATGACGAGGATGATGACGTGTGATAATTCCAGGCCATATATAATCCATACCATATGGCACAAATTCCTGCAAGGACGTACCAAGCAAAAAGAGGTTTCCGGAAACGGAAACCTCTTTGCTTTAGTTATATACCGTGTCTTTTGCCTGTGGATATTACTCCCAGACGGTTGCTGCGCCATCTACATAGTGCCAGTATGAATTGCCGTCTGAAGTGTCCTCTGGAGCGGAGTCACAGTAATAGTAGATTGTGGCATCTGTGCCAAGGGAAGGATTGCCGCTATTGGTCATAAGGGTATTCCAATCATTTATGGAGCCGCCCTATGACCATGGTGTCATGGGCGGAATAATTGTGCTTTCCAGTCTGCCCTTGCTTCCCTGTGTCAAATGGCATAACTGCACTTGATTATTTTCTGTACCAGTAGTAATCGTAGTATGTGGTTTTTAGATACGTAGCAGCTATGCTGGTATTACTCAAATCTGAGGAATACAGGTCTGTTCCTGAAGTGGCACTGGATGATGTTGAGATATACCATCCACTTGCGTTTGAGAAGGTAACGGATGTGAGGGATGTACAGTCCTCAAATGCATATTTACCTATTGATGTCACGCTGTCCGGTATCGTTATACTTGTAAGGGATGTGCAGTTATTGAACGCATAATTGCCTATTGATGTCACGCTGTCCGGTATCGTTATGCTTGTAATGACTATATTATTACAGAAGGCATACTGATATATCGTATAGGTTGCGTCTTTTGAGTCACAAGGATGATCCGGCAATTCCAAGGATGTGTCTGTTCCTGTATATCCTACTAGATAATATGTGCCGTTGTCATTAAAGAAAACATATCCGCTATCATCTGTGCTATAACAGCTCTCTGAATCTGCAGAGGTATATACATTCTTAGCATAATACGCCACATATCCGTTGCTTGATGCTTAGACTTGAGAAATTATATACTTCAAGCAGTTTATAGCAGTCATCAAATGCATTAGAGCCTATGGATGTCACGCTATCCGGGATTGTTATGCTGGTGAGGGAAATGCAATTACAGAATGCATATGAGCCTATGCTCTTACATGAACTGGCTTCATTAAACACAACAGATATTATATTGGGAGCATATGAAGGAGATGAATATGAAGAATATGTATACGGGCAGAACAGATAAGCAGGTATCTTTGTAACATTGGAACCGATATTGACGGTTATGCCGCTCCCACTTTGTCCGGCTATGTTGAATACAAAGTTTCTTGATGCAAGGTCTGCACACTTTTCGGCATTGTAATTGATTTCTGTCAAAGCAGTGCAGTTGTAGAAGGCATAATT
>JAJPZA010000123.1:0-632 GCA_021204625.1 Clostridia bacterium
AGCTGGACCAGCGCCAATCCGGACATTGCACTGGTCAGCTACGATGAGTTGGTCACCGGCGTGAAGCCGGGAAGCACCGCCCTGACCGCCCTGCTGGACGGGAAATCCTACTCCCTGAGCGTGGCAGTGAAGGATGCGGTGAAACTGGGCAGCAGTGACGGCAGCGTCGCCGCAGACGGGACGGTCACCAGCGCCCTGCTCTACGACGACGGCACCGCGAAATACGTGGACGTCTACTACGGAGACCGGGCTCTCTACACCACAGACAACTATCCCACCCTGGACGGGTACCTGTTCGCCGGATGGTATACAGAGGACAACGGAACCTACACGGCGGCGACGGCCTCCAACAGTGAGGACGCCTGCATCGCCAAGTTCGTGGACGCGGACGTCCTTCAGGTGAAGGCTCAGATCCTGTCCGGAACCACCGCCTCCTCTGCCTCCACGGACGTCCGGTTTATCTCCACCGTGGACGGTCTGGACTACGAGTCCATTGGATTCAGCGTCCAGGTGGCTGGCTCCGGCAAGACACTCAACATCAACTCCGCCAGCGTCTTCAAATCGGTGAATGCCGCAGGCGCAGTGCTGACCATCGACAATCTCCGGGAGATGTACAGCCCGGCCTCCAACTG
>JAJPZA010000123.1:642-3254 GCA_021204625.1 Clostridia bacterium
GTACGGCTCCACCCGGACGATCACGGTGAACAGTTTCTTCAGCTGAGGATTCCCAAAGTAGAACTTCAGCGCCGGAACGGGTAAAAGAGAAAAAGCAGAATGCAGGACGGCGGGGCCGGAGCTCCGCCGTCCTGCCATACCCCCGCAGCGGGGGACACTGTGTCCGGACGGAAGAGATCATTCCGCAACTGCTCCCCTCGAAACCGTCCCATCCGGCGGGCCCTCCGTTTACAACGGGCTTTCCGGTGGCATCCTCCAAGAGAGAGGTCCGAAACGAATCGGTCGGGAAATGGGAAAGTCAGTTGCGTATTTCCGCGGAATGTGATAGGATAGTTCCAGTTTGGAAGGATGCGGCGGGGGGAGGCCCGGCTTCGAAAGGTAGGGCAAACCTGGGCAAAGAATGAAGATCACAGGCGATGGAGTGGTTGAGATGACAGACGAGAACAAAATTCAGCAGGAGAGAGTCACCATTGACTTCATGGACTTTTTCCTCTTTGCCCTGCGCCGGTGGCGCATCGTAATTGTGCTGGCCGTGGTGTGCGCCCTGCTGCTGGGCGGGGCGAAACTTGCGGTGAATGCGACCCGGGGCCATCAGGCGGCCCTGACGGGCAGCGCGCTGGAGTCGGCCCAGGAGACCATTGCGGATGACGAGGCCACCATTGCCAGCGACCAGGTGAACATGGCGTCCTACCAGTCCCAGGTGGATGACCTGTACGCCGCCGTGGAGCGCTATGAGGCACTCCTGGAGCAGGTGGAGAGCGGCGAGATGACGGAAACCACGGTGGCGGACATCATCTCTCTTACGGACGCCATCACCACCTCCCGTTCCACCATCGCCTCCAGAGAGGCCACCATGGAGAAGGGGCAGATGGAGATCGACACGCTGACGGAGGAGATCGCTGAGCTGACGGAACAGATCAACGGGATGCAGCGGATTTCCCTGCGCTCCGGGGTGGTGCGCCGGGCCGTGTACGGCTTCGTCGGGGGTATTTTGCTGGCGGCCGTGTATCTCCTCATCCGGTACTGCGCGGACAAGAGCGTGCGCAGTGAGGAGTACTTCACCGACCAGCTGGGGCTGAACCTGCTGAGCACCCTCCGCTTCCCCGTGAAGAAGGGGAAGAAGCGCTGGTGCGTGGACCGGTGGCTGGACCGGGCGGCGGGGGACTACAGCGACATCCCGCCGGAGGGACAGTACGAACTGGCCGCCGCCATGGTGCAGGTGCTTTTCCCGGACAAGGATCGGATCCTGGTGGCGGGCACGCTGGACTCTGCCACCCTGGAGGCCTTCTGTCAGGGGGTGCAGGAGCACCTGCCGGAGAACGGATGCACCCTGGTGCCCCTGGGCAACCCCATGGCCAGCGCAGAGGCCATGCTCCAGGTACAGAGCGGCCCCGTGGTGCTGGCGGAGCGGATTCACCACTCCGGCAAGCGGGCCATGGCAGATCTGGTGCGGTTTCTGTGCCTCAGCGGCGCCGACCTGCGGGGCGTGGTCTCCCTGCGGGGCGTGCTATGATCCCATACCGATTGCTCTCAGCCCGGCGGCCAGCCGGGCTGTTTTTATGCCCATACGGTTAACATAACACCGTTCCGGGACCAGGCATGTCCCCAAAAGAAGTTTCCCGGACATCCCTCCTGCGACCCCTTTTTCACCCCGGTGTGCCTATACTGGAGTTTGGGCCGGCGGAACTGCCGGGCGGAGCATCCGCCGGATTCCGCAGGCCGTTCCCCGGGGAGGAGGCCTGAGACATGGTGGTATACGGGGATGTGCTGTTTGTGCTCAATCTTGCGCTCGACTACGCCCTGCTGCTGGTCACCGCCCGCATCGCGGCCTGCCCCTTTGTGCGGCTGCGGCTGCTGGGAGGTGCGGTGTTCGGGGCGGGCTACGCCCTGGCGGTGTTCCTGCCCGGCTGCGCCTTCCTGTCCGCCTGGCCCATCCGCCTGGCCGCAGGCCTGGTCATGGTGATGATCGCCTACGGGGGAGAGCGGCGGCTGGGGTACATCCTGCTGGTCTTCGCCGCCTGCACTGCGGCCCTGGGGGGCGGCGTGCTGGCCCTCACCGGTCTGGGAAGCGCCACCTTCTACAAAGGTGTGGCCGCCACCGGCGCAGATCTGGCGGCGGTGCTGATCGCGGGAGGCGTGGGACTTGCCGGACTCTGCCTGGCGGTTCGCCGGCGGGGACCCGGCCTGGGCCGGCAGAAGTACGCGGAGATCGGGGCAGAACTGAACGGCCGGAAGACGGCTTTTCTGGCCCTGGTGGACACCGGCAACACCCTCACAGACCGGAACAACCGCGGGGTCATCGTGGCGGACTGGCAGGTGGTGTCCCGGCTGCTGCCGCCGGGGGCGGCGCTGCGGGAGAGGGAAGTGCGCACCCCGGCTCTGGGGTTTCAGCGGCTGGCGGAATTTCTGGAGCCCGGGCAGGTGCGGCTGCTCTCCTACCGCACGGTGGGACTTCCGGACGGGCTGCTGCTGGCCCTGCGTCCGGACGAGGTGACCGTGGACGGGGAGAGACGGCCCGGCCTTCTGCTGGCGGCCTCCCCGGCCCCGGTGGCGGACGGCGGGGGCTACCAGGGACTGATCGGGCCGGAGGGCATGAAGGAACAACGGACAGG
>JAJPZA010000046.1 GCA_021204625.1 Clostridia bacterium
CGACGATGTTTGACCGTCGGGGCTTCGTTTACTAAGATGATCTCTACGAAGAGCGGACGGGCATCGTCTGCAATTCAGAAAGCCCGATGGTTGCAGCCGTTGGGCTTTCGTCATTAATGGGGACTATATCACGGTTAATTCAAAACATTGTCGTGGTTAGGAAACTTTAGCCCCCAAATGTGAGATATTTCCTCTATCTCGGTCGTTTTATGGCGCAGGTGTAAGCGATCGTTTACGCGCCTACCGCTGACCAGTGCGCTTCTTCTTCTTGTAGTAGGAGCGCTTCTGCCTTCGCTCGGCTTCAATCTGAGCCGACGCGGCGGCGCACTTCGCGCCCTCGGCGCGTGCGCGTGCCGCCTTCTCCTTCTGCTTCTCCATGACACCCCCTATCCTTGCATGTCGCGTATGATCCTCGCAGTGAGTTCGTCGGAGTGGAACAAGACGGTTGCCACCAGAGAGCCGTGCTTGTCCTCGATGTCTAGGAACAACTCGCCCTTCGGGTCGAATTGCCTGACCTTTATCGTGCAGTCTTTCGCGGGATAGGCTGTCATGTAGCCGAATTCCGTGCCGTAGACGTTCACCGCATCGAACCTCAACATTCTCTCATCGCTCGATCCGTGCGCTTCTGGGTCTGGTTGTAGCTGATCAAGGCTAGCGACCACGCCCACGCCGTGCGGTTTCAGATATTCGTTGCGTTCGTTCTCGTGCTCTGATATTTCCATCACTGCCAACCTCCTTGCCTTGCCTTCTTGTCGAGCCAGTCCGTGAGCGCGTCGGCAATCACAGCCGAGCGCGTCAGCCCTCGCCTTCCGCGCTCAATGTCTATCTGGTTCAAAAGCTTGCGCGGAACCGTGACCATGATTCGCTCCTTCGATTCGCTGATCATGCTCCATCAAACCCCCTTTCAACTGACAGTTTTAGTATAGCACTTATATATCTATAGTGCAACACTTTTGTTATAAAATCACTCCTGGTGTTTTTAGATCTCAATGCAGTTTCTTAGCCAGGCTAACGCGAAGCCCCGCGATCATGACGCGGGGTGTTCTGCGATGCCCATCCAGCCTCGCGCTTCGCGCGCTCGATGCTAGCCGCCGCCGCCGCCGCGCCAGCCTGACGGACGCGAAGCGGCGTTGCGACCTCGTGGACGGTGTTCCGCGCGGGGTCGTATCGCTCGAACCGAGCGTCAAGCCCGAAGGTGCGCAGGAACTTTGCTTCGGCGGCGCTGACGCACTCGACCGCGCGACCGATCAGGCGCGGCGCTAGCTCCGCAACTCTAGCTCGCAAGTCTGCAACGCGTCCCGCAACATCTGCAAGTCTGCTTCGCAGTTCGCCAACTCTGCTTCGCACTGGTTCGCAGTCTCGTTCAAGCTGTTGTATTCGCTCGTCAAGTCCCGCACTCTCTGCTTCTTCTGCTCGATGCTCTTTCTTTGTGACGGGTAGCGGTTGCGCTTCGGCTTCGGCGCATTGCTCTTCAAGGTCTGCAATCGCGCTGCGAGTCTCGTTCTCTCTTTGCCGAAGTAACTCCAATCGTTGCTCGGCTTCGGTGATTTCCTCTCTCTGGTTCTCGATCTGCTCTGCGTTGATGGCGATTGCAGCATCCTGATCGGCAATCGTTGCCGTCACTCGGCGGTAGGCTGTTGGCGCTAGCTTGCTCAACTCCTTGCGCTCGTCCGCATCTTCGAGGATAAGCCCGACATGCGCCACGCCGAGGGTCGCGCACATGTCGCGCTCGATGCGCGGGTGCAGATCGCGCATGTCATCCTTGCTCCACTCGTTGCTAAGGCAAGCCGTGCGAACCATGACGGGCTTTCCTTCCTCGTCAACCATCGGCACGCGCTTCCACCGCAGAGCGCCGTTGCTCTGCCGCTTCTGCTCACCCGCCTTGTGCTTCGGGTTCTTCTTCTCGTCTGCCTTCGTGTAGAGGACGGGTTGGCTCTTATCGTCCGTCGTCCTCTGCTTCGTCGTGATCGGAACCCAGAGCAGGTGCAAGTGCGGCTGCGCCTTCGGCTCGTCAAGGTGAACCGCCGCCATGACGATCTGATCGGGCGGTACCAGCTTGCAGAGCGCGGCATATGCTGCGCGGAAGAAGTCGCGCTCTGGAATCTTGCAGTTCTTTGGCATCGTGCAGACGAGCGAAGCCAGCGGCTTCGACTTGCCAGTGACCTTCAAGCCGTCGCAGAGCCGCTCGAAGCGCTCCGACGGCGTGCCGTGTTCGGTGTCGTGAAGATAGTAGACCTCGCCCTCGCGGTCGATGTGTTCTCTGTCTCCGATGTTGCGCTCGTCATGAGAAATGATGCGTCCAGCGTCCTTCTTCGAGAAAGTCTTAACGTGCATGGTCGAGTCCTCTCGCCCTAAAAGCTTGTCTTTTATAGCAGGTTAGTAAAAACTGCGTTTTTACACCTGCCCCCATGCTAGCGCACGGGGGAACTCCGCGCAACCCCCGTTGCGCTGCGCGTCCGCACTCCGTGCGTCCTTGCGTTCGCCGCGACCTCGCGGCGAAGGGGAAGCCGCAGGCGCGGCACCCAGCCGTTGCCGTCCTCGGCAACGGGCGACCCTCGCCACCAAAAACCGACAAAAAGGTTTTGGGGGCAAAGAGCCCCAAACGCCTTTCGCTTCACTGTGATTCTGCGGTCGCGGCGAAGGGGGAGCCGCCCCGCGCGAAGGCGCGGAGTGGGAGCCGCCAGCCGCCCGCAGGGCATAGGGGGGCATTGGGCTTGCGGCTCAACCTCGCGGCGCCGTTCGCTTTGACGCTCACGCCCGCGCCGCGCGAAGCGGCAACGGGGTTGCGGCTCAAGACGATTTGTTTGCTTTGGATGGCGGGAATAATAGGGCTATCGAAAAGTGCAAAACTCGCTGACGCGAGTTTCACACTTTCCGACAGCCCTTCTCGCGCTTCGCGCTCGTGAGGGCGCACTTCCCTTTGTCTCGGTTAAGCAAGGAAAGTTGAGTTGACTTCCCGCGCCAGCAAACTTGATTCTCGTGGAAACGAATCAGCCCTCACCGCGCCCTCGGGCTTGCTGGTGCGCACGGCATCCGCCCAGTCTGTTCGTGCGTGTCTCAACCGAGCGCGGCGACCGCACCGCGCCGATCCCCACCACGGGGCGCACGTTTCCCTCTCCCATCTGACGGGGGTCACCGATGGTTAGTCGGCGGCTGGTCGTTTCCGCTCGGGGGGAAACCCCAACAAAAAAGCCCCGCCGATGTTT
>JAJPZA010000228.1 GCA_021204625.1 Clostridia bacterium
TCTGAAGACACAATCACTCGTCCAACTAACGATAAACTGATACATCACTAACAGCTGCCATCGGCCTTGTCCTTGTATTGCTCAAAAAATGCTTCTATATGTTCACGATTTCTGTATTTTCTAAGACACTCAAAAGTGTCTTTTTCTTTGTCAGCCAGAAGTACCAGGAAACCGTGATACTTGTTTGCTTCAGCACAGGCATCCTCATTGTAGATAACAGTCACCTTATTCCCCCATTTACGTACAAAGAGATACTTTTTTGCTAAAGCCTAGGCTGGTTGGGTAACATTCAACATTCTCTCTTGAGTTTGAACACTGAAATGACACTTTTGTTGAAATTTTAACACAAAGCAACAACACCACAGAAGTTTTAACGATTTTTCAACACTCTCTCTTGAGTTTCAACACTGAAACAACAATTTTAATGAAGAATTAACGACTTTTTAACGATTTCTCCCGGATTTTAATGATTTTTTAATCATTTCCTCGGAAATATAACGACTTTTTAATTATCGGATCAAACTTCTCTGACAGAAGGAAAGAGCCCGCCCCTGCAATGGGGCGGGCTCTTCCTGTTCAATCCTTTCCTACGGAAACTTGGAGATGTTGTATGCTATGATATATTGTGCCGGATGGAATTACCGGATGGAGTTGGCAGTGTCGTATGCGGCGCGGACGGCGGATGAGATGTCCGCGACTTTGACGCAGTCCCCTGCGAAATGCACATTGGCCGTGAGGCCTTCTGCGGATAAGGGATTGGGCCTTGCGCCTACGGCCATGACCACGAAATCTGTAAGAATCTGCACGTTGTGCTCTCCGGCTGCGCAGGAGATGAATCCGGGGCAGATGCACTGGAGCGTGGTGTTGGTATAAATCTTGACGCCGTGGGATGTGAGATCCTCCATCATGAACGGCAGGACGGTTGAGGACTCGCCCTGAGCAATCTTCGGGAGCATCTCTATGATGGAAACGTCGCAGCCGAGACTGGCCAGATATTCCGCTGTCTCGGCTCCTACCAGCCCTCCGCCTATTACGGACACCCTGCCAAACGGCGCCGTCTTGCCGGAAAGGACGTCCCATGCGGAAATCACGCAGGGATCCGCGGCTCCCGGCACATTCAGCATAAGGTTCTTTGCTCCTGTGGCTATTATGACGTCATTATATGTATTGAGCTCTTCAACGGAAGGCTCCGTTCCCATGCGTATCTGCACGCCAAGAGCGGGAAGGGCTTCAGTGTAGTACCAGATGGCGCGGAGCATCTCATGCTTTCTGGGAGGAACGCATGCGAGGTTGAGCTGCCCGCCGAGCTTGTACGTCTTTTCATACAAGGTGACGCAGTGCCCTTTTGCGGCCGCCACTCTGGCAGCCTCCAGGCCGGCAATGCCGGCGCCTACAACTGCCACCTTTTTAGGGGATGAGGTCTTTGATATGGTCCGGTTGTATTCCTGCCCGTTCTCTGCGTTGAGGACGCACTGGCAGATGGTTCTGCCAAGGATGGCGTCCGTGCAGCCCTTGTTGCACATTATGCAATGGCGGATGGGCTCTCCGGCAGCCGCCTTGTTTGGGAAGTCCGGATCGCAGATGAGCTCGCGGCCAAGGCCGATCAAATCCGCCTTGCCGGCAGAAAGGATGGCCTCCGCATCCGTCTCGCATACAATCCTGCCCACAGTGCAGACAGGAACGTACACATTCCGGCGGATTTCTTCCGCGCAGTATACGGTGAAGCCGTACGGGCGGGTTCCCATTGCAGGGATGGTGTCATTCATGTTTCCGGTATGATTTGCCTGGGCCACATGGAACATGCTTGCCCCTGCCATCTCAAGAAGTTTGGCAAGTTGGACAGCCTCTTCAAGGGGAAGGCCTCCCCTGCCTCTCATTGTGCCCTTCTCCTGGGTTATGATGGGAAGCTTGAAATCTATCGGCATATGGGGCAGAGCCGCCCTCAAAGCCTTTACAAGCTGCACCGCAAAACGGGAGCGGCCGGAAAGGTCCCCGCCGTATTCATCCGTTCTCTTGTTAAGCACAGGCGAGCACAGTGAGCCCACAAGCCTGTCTCCGTGAACCTGTATGATGTCCACGCCGGCTGTCTGGGCCCTCTTCGCGCAGGCCACCATTATATCTATTATCTGCCGGAGCTGGTCCTCTGTGGCCTCGTTCACGAAATGCTCCATGTCATAATGAAGCTTGGCATACGCCTCCTCCGAGACCTTCTCCGACTCCTCATGTTTGCCCTGCATGTCCAGCGTCCTGCACTTTATAATGAGAGCCCCGACGCCGGCGGCGTCATATTCCGGATGGAAAAGCTGGATCCCGAGCTTCGCGCCGTATTCATGGCATGCGTCCGCCAAAGCCTTGAAAGAAGGGATCTGGGCGTCCGTTGCAAGCTTCGGCGTAGGGGAGGCCGTGCTGATGGGAGCCACGTCCCCGAGGATTATATACCCCGCTCCTCCCTGCGCTATGCGCCTGTAGAAGTTGAAGCTTCTATCCCCTATGCTGCCGTCTTTTTCCTCATATCCTGTTGTGAGCGGCGGGAACACAACTCTGTTCTTGAGCGTAATCTCTCCTACTCTTAATGGTTCGTTGAGCATATCTGCCTCCTGAAAACAGTATCTCCCGCCGGCCCCTCGCCGGCAGTCCGTTACATCTTATCCGTCCTCCCCTCGCTTGTACATTACAATTCGTGCGCCAACATCTCCCCGGCTATGCAAATCCGACGGACTTTTTACCCTTCCGGAAATCTTCCGACAGATATCCGGAAAATGGGCATAAAAAATGCAGTGGCTTATCACGTCACTGCTCTTGACTTTCCGGACACCGGCACCGCTCTGTTTCCTCTGCAATGAATCCGCCAGACTGGTCCGCCTGTTTTCTCATGCTATGGCATAAAAATATCTCGCCTCAATGCCTGCATCATAACAGGCCGTGCCAGGGATGTCCATCATTTTTTGATGCCCTCCCTCTTCTCATCTGAGAATTTTACGGCACAAAAAAAAGGATGTAGCGCCTCGTCTTTTCACATGAAGTGATAGAGCATCGTGCGAGACACGGCAGAAGCCGTGCGCATCCTTTTCATCTGTAATGTACGTCATCCGGCCGGAGAAGTCAACTCTTTTTCGCCTGCCCGTCGTGAGGCCAACCGCCTTTAAACCGCTGTAACCGCAGATTTCAGGGCATAAAAAAAGAATATGCCTTCAGCGATAA
>JAJPZA010000140.1 GCA_021204625.1 Clostridia bacterium
CATCATTCCAGACCAGATCATTGAGCTTTTCAACCACCATTGCGCTGTCCGACAGCATCGGCAGGATATTTTTATTAATGTCTTTTTCCAATTCTTTTCTGTGTTTGCATCCCTGGTAATATTCTTTTATGCTCGAATTAATCTGCGCACTCCCCGTGTACCACCTGTTCACCTGTGTATTGTCCATGGCGTAGTCCACATGCTCGAAAAAGTTCCCAAAAATCATATTGGTCAGCTTCGGCTGCGTCATTTCCCATCCGTCACCGATATACTCCCGGATAATTGCCATGATGGAAGCAAAATCGCAGTATCCCATTTTTCGATCCCTTCTCTGATTCCATTTTTCCTCAGCATAACAGCCCCCTCATTTTTTTCAATGGACTTTTTAAGAAAATCAAAACTTTTTCAAGCGACTTTCTATGAGAATCACATTGGAGGCCCCTACATAAAATATTTTTTTCCGTTGGCCTTTGTTTGTTTCTCTTATCTGACATGTTCGGCTAGACTATCTTACATATTGTAAAAGGGTTTCACATTTTTGTGATACCTTTCTCGCCCGGCACTCAGTTTCGCTGACACCGATGCATGCATATCATGCGTCCGAAAAACATATCTATTTGAACTTTAAATCAGAAACTATAAAATAAATATGTTTTTTTGAGATTAAAATCAGAAAGTTGACAATGTTCTGGTTTTCTTGTATACTGTCATCAGAATTCCAAAAGCAGGAGGTGTACCATGCCGCAGCTAATCAACCGTCCGGAATATCTCAGCCAGCTCATCCAGCACAAAGATGTCGACCTGGTCAAAATCATCACCGGTGTCAGAAGATGCGGAAAATCTTCTCTGATGGAACTGTATCATCAGTATCTCCTTGACAGCGGAATCGATGAGGATCATATCATCCACATGAACCTGGAATCCCTGAAATACCGCGATCTGGGCGACTTTCTCGCCCTTTACGATTACGTAAGTTCCCGCATCGCGCCGTTCGGACGGACATATCTGATGTTCGACGAAATTCAGGCCGTCGAGCACTGGGAAAAGGCAGTCGAGTCTTTCCGTCTCGACTATGACGTCGACATCTGTCTGACCGGATCCAATGCCTACATGCTCTCCACGGACTTCTCGACCCTTCTTTCCGGACGGTACGTGGAAGTCCCCATGCTGCCGTTGTCCTTTCAGGAATTTCTGACGTTTCATGACTTTGACCCCTCGGAATCCCTCGAAGAAAAATTTCGGAAATACATGCGGTTCGGCGGAATGCCTGTCCTGCGGGAATATCATTTCAACGAACAGAGATCCTACCAGGCTCTGGAAGGCATTTACTCCACGGTCGTCCTGCGCGATGTTCTGCAGCGGAACCATGTCATCGACCAGAACGCCCTCCGGAAAATCGTGCTGTTTCTCTGCTCATCCATCGGAACCGTCACGTCGCCGAACCGGATCGGCAACGTTCTCTCCTCCGAAGGCGAACTCTCTGAATCCGGAAAAAACGCCGTGGCCGGACGTACAGTCGGAAAATACATTGAAATGCTGAACAATGCGTTCGTATTCTACCCAGTCGAACGGTATGACGTGAAAGGAAAACAGCTTCTCCGTACACTGAACAAAAACTATATCGTCGATCTGGGCATACGGAACATGCTCCTCGGATACCGCGACGCAGACACCGGACACATCCTGGAAAATATCGTCTTTCTGGAACTCAAACGCCGTGACTGGCATGTCTACATCGGCAAGATCGGAAATCTTGAAATTGATTTTGTCGCCGAAAAACCCGGCACCAGGATGTACATCCAGGTCACGGAAAGCATGCTGACAGAAGAAACGCGGGACCGCGAACTTCGTTCTCTCCGGGCTGTACGCGACAATTACGAGAAGATCGTCCTGACCATGGACCGGAACTTTTCCTCGTCATACGACGGAATCAAAATCATCAATGTGATCGACTGGCTCCTGCAAAAGATCTGATTTCTGACCCTTCCGAGGACAATTGTCCATGAAGATGCCTGCGGCAAATATTAAAGTGCTGAAACGTATACAAAAAGTCGAACCCCGAAATCAACCGGCCATACGAAAAGTCAAAATCATCCATATAAAAGATGTCAAAATCGTCCATATCATTCATGATGTAAAAGACCGGGAACTGTGCTACCATATACTGTATAGGAGCTTCTTACAGGCAGTGCACAACAAGGGGGAGGTATGATATGAAAGTAATTCTCAAACGCGTTAATGAACCGATGCAAGTAGTTGATGCAAAACACACGGGACTTTATAACATCCGATCTCAGTTTTTCGATCCGGATGTCCAGTTTGACCGCGTAATAATGTCCCAAAATTTCTGCATGTACGCGGACGAAGCCGGAATCGGAAAAGATCTCCCAATCAATTTCTACATTCCCACAAACAGCCCTTACTGGCCCGTTCAGGCGATCCACGGCGATGTTGTCTTCATTCGCCTGCATCCCACGGACATGTTCGGGGATCCTGATGTTGACGACGTGACACCGGAAGACCTGGATCTGATTGACCGTCTGCTTGACCCCGCGGAGCAGAAATATCTGCAGGAGAAAATGACAGACAATCCCGAGCAGCCCGGTCTTTTTGTCACCTGATATCGCCGGAATATTTTGAGCAGCGAAGACTGTTTACACAAAACAATTCAGCCTTCGTCTGCTTTGCCGGATAAGTTAAGCTGTTACCGGAAATGGCACTAAAACGGCGTCCAGGTGCTACCAAAAACGCAATAGAAAACTTTATGAAGCACCAAAGTCCGTCTGACGGGTGCCGTTCCGATTGAAACCCCGATCATTTTTGAAGGATAAAATATTTCGGAAACATTCTGCACAGGGGGAGGCCTTCTCATATAGAAATAGTCTCTTCTATTTTCTGCGTCCCCCGTCAGGCCAGTCACTGATTTAAACTGACACTAATCCTTTGGTCTGAAAAATTCTTTTCTGCCGTATGTTGTGATCAACTCTCCCTTTCGTATATGCTTGATTCCTTTTGTAAGCCTTTTTCCTTGAGGAACAAGTCCTGACTTCTATTCTTCTTTTTCCTAAGCACAAGAGATAGAGAGGGGGAGCTGTCTCTTTTCTCCTATTTAAACGTATTTATTAGATTTATATTATTTAATCACTTAGGACGGTCGAAAAACCTCGGTAAAACCTGCCGAAAACGGCATACTAATGG
>JAJPZA010000209.1 GCA_021204625.1 Clostridia bacterium
CCGCTACCAGGTGGATTCGGGACTTTCACCCGTTAGAACGTGCGCCCGCCGGGCGTACTGAAACAGGCCGCCCGGGAATCCATCCAGGGCGGCATATGCATCATAAATATCGGCGCAAGCGCCGGAGCGGCCCTCCGTTTGCGCGGGAGCATGAAATTCCCGCACGACGGAAATCCTGCCGCCTGGCGGGCGCATTGAAACAGATCAGTCCACGTTCACGTCCGTGAAGCCGAACTTCTCCACGTCAAATAGGCCTGTGTCCAGGAGCTTGAGCTTGGGTATCACGGACAGGGACAAAAAGGCAAGGGACATGAAGGCCTCATACTCCCTCTTCACTCCCATGGAATAAGCCCTTTCCAGAAGCTCCTTGCTCTCATCCTTCAAGGTGTCCGCATCCTTGGAGGACATGAGCCCGCCGATGTCCAAGGTAAGGGAATATGTGTCCCCGCCCTTCACGGCTATGACCATTCCTCCGCCGATTTCCTTGAGCTTGTTGGCAGCCCTTGCCATGCACTCATTGTCATCTCCCATGAGGATGATGTTATGGGAATCATGGGCTATGGTAATCCCTAAGCATCCGCCCTTGAATCCGTATCCCTTGAAAAGGCCCTTGCCGATGTTTCCGGTATAATGATGGCGCTCCACAACCGCGAGCTTGAGGAGGTCCGTGCCTTCCAATACCACGTCTCCGTCCTTGCTCTCAACCTCAACCACTTCCTTGTCCGTTACAACTCCTCCGGGCAGGATGGTCATGGCCAGAGCCTTCTTCCCGCGAAGCGGAAGGACGAAGTCCTCCGCCTTCATCTCACGCAGGTGCACGGTGTTGAGCACATTGTCCGGGAGATATCTCCTGGAAGTGTCAAAAAGAGGCTTGTTGTCCTTTGCCACAAGCTTGCCGCACTTGAAGACGTACTTCACGTTGAAGTCCTTCAAATTGTCCACGGCCACCAGGTCTGCCTGCCAGAAGGGAGCTATGCCTCCCCTGTACTTGAGGCCGTACGCCTCGCATCCGTTGAGCGTGGCGCATGTCACGGCCATTATGGGATCTATGCCCATGGCAACCAGCTTGCGGAGAGCGTCATCCAGATCCCCCTGCTCCTTGAGCGTCACGGAATGCCTGTCATCCGTGCAGAGGATGAAGCGCCTGTAATTGTGCTCGTTCATGTACATGGCGTTCCCGAGATTCTGCGTGGAGGATCCGTGGCGGATATGCACATACTGGCCCTTGGAGACCTTCTCCTCTATCTCTTCCTTGGATACGCACTCATGGTCCGTTGAGATTCCCCCGCAGATATATGCGTTCAGATCATATCCTCTAAGAGACGGAGCGTGGCCGTCTATCATTTTCCCGGCCTTGTGCGCCGCCTCCAGCTTGCGGATGACGTCCGGGTCTGCGGTATACACTCCGGGATAATTCATGAACTCCGCGAGGCCGTATATGTAATCATTGCCTATGTTGTCCTCTATGTCCTTCCCGTCCAGGACTGCTCCGGCGTTCTCAAACGGCGTGGCCGGAACGCATGACGGCAGCATGACCTTCACGTCCAGAGGAACATTCGCAGCCGCCTTCGCTATATACTCCGCGCCGGCCATCCCGCAGACGTTCGTGATCTCATGCGGGTCTGCTATGACCGTTGTCGTGCCGTGCGGCACAACCAATGAGGCGAATTCCTCCGGCGAGAGCTGGGAGCTCTCTATATGAACATGGCCGTTGATGTATCCGGGGGTTATGACAAGACCCGTGCAGTCTATCTCTTCCTTTCCTTCATACTCCCCTACGCCCACAATCTTCTCATCCACGATGGCAATGTCTCCCTTCTTCACGTCTCCCCAGAAGACATCCACGTAGCTTGCATTCTTGAGAACAAGGTCTGCTTTAGTCTCGCGCCTTGCGGCCTTTATATACTTCTCTAACATACAATTCGCTCCTTGTGTCATTGCCATAAATTATACCATATCCGGGCGGTAGCTGTAAAGGACAAAAACACTGCTCATGCTTTTCCAGTCTTGCAGTATTGCCGGTGTCCTGCAGACCTCCATTAAAGCCGGCATATGCTGGAATGACGGTTCCCATAAAGGAAGCTCTTGGCTTTTGGGAGAAATATTGAAGGGCTCACCCATAGTGAGCCCTTCCCTTATCTGCCCTTCATCCTGCATCATGTTACAGACTGGACAATGTCCTCATAATCGTGTCCACGTCCTTGTTCTCAAGTTCGTGGATGATATGAAGATATGTCTTCTGTGTGGTTGTCATGCTTGCATGCCCCAGCCTCATTGCCACGCTGGCGATGGAAACGCCCGCAAACAGCAAAAGGGATGCATGAGTATGACGGAGTCCGTGTATGGAAATCACAGGCACGCCGGCCTGCTTGCATCTTCTCTTCAGCACATCGTTCACTGTAGAGTTGTACACCTTGCAGCAGACGAAGAGAGGCTCATTCTCGGGCTTGCCCTTAATGAGCTCCGAGAACTGGACAATAGTCTGCCAATCCAGCTGTATCTTCCTGACGGAAGACTTATTCTTTGTAGGAAGGAACCCTCCCTCACCCTTGTAATTCCAGGTCTTGTCAACCGACAGGGTCTGCCGAGAAAAATCGAAGTCCTTTGGCGTGACCGCCAGGGCCTCTGAGAATCTCATTCCGGTTTTAGCCACCAGCAGAATGAGCCAGTCCCAGTTCACTTCCGTGTCCAAATCCAGTGTGCGAAGCAATGAGTGCAGTTCAAACTGACTCAGATACTTAGGCTTCTTATCCCTGGGAGTCTTCCCCTTGATAATGACCTTTCTTGTGGGATCCCTCGGTATAAGCCCCTCATCCACAGCATCCAGGATGGATCCCTTTATCTGGTGATGAAAATCCATGGTTGTCTGCCTTTCATGAGACTTGGCATAGTCATTGATCAGCTTCTGATACGTGACCCTGTCCAGCTCTCCGATAGTCACCGTGGGCACAAGCTTCTTGACCCAGCTCAACGCAAGGAGGTACTTGTCCAAAGTCACCTTTCTGACAGCGCCCTCCTTGTACACCTTAATCCAGCGTTCCAAATAATCGCTGAATAACTCGTCCTTTTTGGAATCTTTTGCCATTTTAATCCTCCGAAAATATATATAAATCACGCTGATGAAGGGTGATAAGGTCGTCTAGTCTGTCCAAAAAACATGAAATCTC
>JAJPZA010000215.1 GCA_021204625.1 Clostridia bacterium
TGGCGGGTGAGGAGCCTGGCCGGGAGGTTTACAGAAGACTTACAGATCTTTACAGTAAAGGCCATATGGCGGGTGAGGAGCCTGACCGGGAGGTTTACAGAAGACTTTACAGATCTTTACAGTAAAGGCCAGACGGCTGGTTTGGAATCTGGCCGGGAGGTTTACAGAAGCCTTTACACATCTTTACAGTAAAGGCCACACGGCTTGTGAGAGGTCTGGCCTGGAGATTTAAAGAAGCCTTTACACATCTTTACAGTAAAAGTCATATGAAAGATGAATGAAGTAGATTTCACATGGTTATCACAGGTAAAATGCTGGAATATATGCATATTTACCTGTTCAGATTTCAAAACTTGTTTAAATATGGGTTAAAAGAGTTTATATACATAATGTAGCCCTGGTGACGGTTATAACATGGTGTCTGTAGGGCCGGTTAGACGGGTATAAAAATCATAATATTAGAGAGGATTTTGCTATGACTATTACTAACATTGAGTTTTCTGTTAAGGAACTCTGCGATGGCTTCGATGCTTTCGCTACTGATGAGATTTCAGGCCTTGGCGGGAAGTTGCACATCGCATCAGCATACACTTGTGATGCTATCATGAGTGGCAATCGCAACGAGAGGGATGATATCGTTCGCGCCGTGATGAAGGGATACCCGTTACCGGAAATGTACTGCGTGGAGGGTGAAAACGGAACGCTCGAGCTTGTGACCGGACAGAAGGTTGTCATGAGCATCTGCACTTATGTTGATGGAGAGTTCTCCATTGACAGTAAGATCTTTTACAACCTCAGGAAGGACGAACAGGAGAAGATTCTGAACTACAAGCTCAGGGCATATGTCTGCATCGGTGAAGCCAAGGAAGTCCTGGACTGGCTCAGCTCTTCCAACATCTCCGGCATCAAGCACTCTGCACAGGAAATCCGCAACAGGCTGTACTCAGGGAACTGGGTTACGGATGCTGTAAGGCGCTTCAGCATGGATCGCTGTATGGCATGGAACGATGCAAGAGAATATCTTGCCGGCAGTCCCGTCAACGGTGACTATCTTCAGACTGCACTGACCTGGATTGCCGACAGGGAAGGATGCAGCGTGGAGGACTATATGTCCGCACACAGGAACGATTCCAACTCCGCCGAGCTCTGGGATTACTTCATGCAGGTCATCGGATGGGTGAAGAAGACCTTCCCTGTTTACAGGTCTCTCATGAAGGGGATTCCATGGGGGATTCTGTACAACAAGTATTCCGGCAAGGAATATGACAAGGACGCACTGGAGAGCATGATCCAGTGCAGGCTCCCGAATTGTCCCAAGCGCGACATGAAGGGTATCTACGAGAAGGTCCTTGCTGCTGCATAGTATCTTCATACTGATTAATTGATGCATGCGTGATGCGGGAATGCAAATATAACAGGCAGAAGACACCATCTGCAGGAAACAAACAACAGCTGACTTGTTCATCCTTGTATTATTCACACGTATCAATGCTGTCCACTGCGGACATTACAACTGAATAATAAAAGAAGATCTCCATGACGGCCATGGAGACCTTTTTTGCATATAGAGGAAATATAGGTGAATATGCCCGCGCACGGTAACGGCGTGCTCTATTTTGCCTGCTGTTCAAGGATGGCAAGAGTTTTCTGGTCCGGCTCTCCGCCGTAATACTTGTCCAGAACCTTCTGGAAGACATCAATGGAGGGGTCTGCCTCACGGAACAGGGTCATGCATGAACGCAACTTCAGATTGTCCGGCCAGCCCATGACTTTCAGAGGATCATTGCTTGCAAGCCCCAGCAGTGCCGTGGATATTTCCACAAGCCTGGAGCGGAGCGTTTCATCCGCCAGATATGCCTTTGCTTCTTCAATGTCTTCTATGGCGTAATATTCCGCCATGCCGGACATGCCAAGCCCTGTAATCTGCGGGAATATGTACCATATCCAATGGGACTGCTTGCCTCCGGCCTTAATCTCGGCCAGAGCCTCGTCATATGAGTAAGCTTGAGCAACCAAGAATCTGTTCAAGTCTGCCATACTGTCATCCTCCGGTTATATTACATCCTGCCATGCTGGCGTGTTTTCTAAGATATGAAAGATGAGGCAGCATTTACTGCCTCGTCTGCTTGCCTTTAAGATCAGAATTATGATGCAATTAATTTCAGACAGCGATTACGTCGTTTCCGGCATCTCCAAATCCTTTAATGATTTGCCCACGGAGTTGAGCCACTGCGAATTGCCGTTAAGGGAGGCTCCACCAACAAAGCATGCCGCTGCACTGGGGCTTGAGAATAGAATATCCGAGGTAAGCGCATTGGTTGCCTGATCTATTTTGTCTGCATATTTCCGACGCTGTTCCTGAACGAAGTCAGGGCAGGAATTGGTAAGAGTGGGGGCAATGACGCTGCCCGCGAAAACAACGAATCCGTCACTGACGCGCTGGCCCGTAGCATCGCTGCCTCGGTTTGTCATGTGCAGAAGATTTTCAGATGTGCCGGAGGCAGGCTGTACTGTGTGTGCCACGGGCTCAAACACCTTGTGGCCGAGGACGCCGGTTACAAGCTTCGCATACTCTATAAACTCCTCAAGGTCCGCCTTGGTTTCTTCCGTGATGTTGCCGGGGTTTGGCTCATTGCCGTTTATGATCTTATAACGCTTGGCGGCTTTTGCAAGATTGCAGAAACGGTTCTCAAGGTAGCACACATCCGTGTGTCCAAGAATGTTGCCAGTGGTGGTGATCATAATCGCCTCTGTCCAGTCATCGAACTTCTCATTGTTCCGGTTGCTGTGGGGCTCAAGTATCCTGTTGAGCATCCCTTTGCGGTTCTTGCGTTCTACCGCCTGGCCCACATAGATGAACGGCGTGCCGTCTTCGCACGTCCCGAACAGAAAGTATATTCCTGAGTTGTTCAGACTATCAATGCTGTCGCACTGGCTGAACATTGTCCTTGGAATCTTATATGCGATACCCGTCCAGTTGGCGAGCGAGCACTTAATCCTGCCGGTGACATCATCATCCATAAGGAAATACTTGATTGTCCTTGCCATGGCATAACCCCCGTAAACGTGAACTTAATCATTGTGACATACTGCAAAGGAAAGAAGCGGCACCATGGATTTCCATGGTGCCGTGTCTTTG
>JAJPZA010000040.1 GCA_021204625.1 Clostridia bacterium
CTTAAGCTGTATCCTTCCCGCTACCAGGTGGATTCGGGACTTTCACCCGTTAGAATGTGCGCCCGCCGGGCACACCTTAAAATAAAAACGGCGGGCAAACCGCCGTTTTTGTATGAATTGAAATATCCCTGTTAAGGCACTCAGTTGCTTATCTGGGTAAGCGTGACTGATCCGTTGCAACTGCTGATAGTTACACTTCCAGAAACTCCAAGTGCATCTAAAAGACAATATCCGTAATATCCTGCAGTATCTCCGGTTGCTGCATTTATATTGCTTGTACCGTAATACTTTACTGTAACACTTGAAATGGTCACATGTTCAACGGAAACTCCATAGTATGATACTCCAAATATTGCACCTGCATAGGAATCCGTAATTGCAGTCAGAAGTATTGTGCAATTTGAAATGCTGTTACCGCTTCCCTCTTTTGTTGCATCTGCGGAAGAAATTGAATAAGAAGCTGAAATATAAGAATCAAGTATCAATCCAACAAATCCGCCAACATAATAGGAAGATGATATTGTCAAGCCGCTTACAGACACATCATATATATGTGATTGACTGGCTGTGACAGTTCCACTGGATGTCGCATCTGTTGCTATGCTGCCTGCGATGCCGCCAGCCAAGCCCATTTCTCCAGAAGAATTAATATATCCGCCGTCAGCTGTTGCTTCAACTGAGCAGGATTCAATGACGGTTTTGTTTGCCTCACCTATAATTCCGCCAGCGGCTTCAGATCCGGAAATCTTAATGTCTCCGCTTACATTGCAGCCTGATATAGTTGAATAGATATTATTTGAAGTAGAACCATCATCAGCTTCTCCGACAATTGCTCCTGCGTAATGCACTTCTGTAATTGATACGTTATATACGTTCACATCTTTAATTGTGGATTGCAAAATATATCCGAATAATCCGCCCTCATCACTTTCAGTGCTTACATTTACATTGTAGACAGTGTGGCCCTGTCCTTCAAAAGTTCCGCTGAACGGAGTTTCTGATGAACTCCTCAGAAGGTCGGTGCCAATCGGAGTCCATTCAGAATCCTCACCAAGGTCGATGTTGACAGTAAGCTTTACTGTGCAACCTGAAAGATCATTCCCTTCGTTGACATATTCGGCCAGTCCGGCAAACTGGGCGGCATTGCTTATTTCATATGTCGGATTCTCATCACTGTCTTTTTCAAGCCAGCTTGTTGTATCTACGGTGGTTCCATCCCACTCACTTACCTTATAGCCGTCTATTCCGGTCTTTTCAGTGTATGTGCCTCCGCACCAGGAGCATGTATATTCTGTCGTTGTAATACCATCTACAGTAGTTGAAGAACCGGCAACCCACTGATGGCCAAGAGCAGGATTACTTTCATCTTCTTCTGTGTATGTATCGCCGCATCTTGAGCATACATATGTGGTATATCCTGCTTCAGAGCATGTAGCTTCCGTGTATGTCTCTACATACTTGTGCCCGAGAGCATCTATTCTAGGGCTAAGATTATCTGAACCAGAAGCGTCATTGGTGGAAAGACCGCACCTGGAGCACTCATAATGAACTATACCTCTCGTAGTGCAGGTCGGTTCTTTTGTAATGGTCTCCGTCCAATCATGTCCAAGTGCCTCAGACTCAACTTCATAAGTTTCGTCGCATCTGGAACACTTATAGACTATTTTACCGGCCTCAGTGCAGGATACCGTTGTATCTTCTTCATCCTCTGCCCAGTCATGACCAAGCTTATCTATTGTCTCGGTATATGTTTCACCGCATCCGTCCCTGGTGCAGGTGTAGGTCTTCACCCCATCTGTTGTGCAAGTGGCAGCAGTTGTAATCTCGCCTGAATCCCAGCTGTGGCCAAGTTTGGGTACTATAACCGTGTCTGTAGCATCGCACCCGCTGTTGGTGCAGCGATATGTGACTTCCCCGTCTTCTGTACATGTAGCAGTTGTGCTTGTTATCTCATAATTATGGCCGGTGGCGGCGATGGTTTCCGTCTTGGTTTCATTACATCCGTTCCTGGTGCAGGTGTAGGTCTTCACTCCATCTGTTGTGCAAGTGGCAGCAGTTGTAATCTCGCCTGAATCCCAGCTGTGGCCTAGAGCATCTGTTGTCTCTTCCTTGGTTGCGCCGCATGCTTCACATGTGTAGGTCATTACGCCGGCTTCTGTGCATGTGGCTTCAGTGGTAACTGTTCCTTCATCCCAGCTGTGGCCGGTGGCCTCAATTATGCTAACGCCTGTTGATTCCAGTGCATTGCACTTGGAGCAAATGCTTGCAGTATATCCTGAAGTCGTGCATGTTGCGGGCACTTCTGTTTCCTGGTAATCATGACCGGTTGCTGGAATGGTCTCCGTTTCTGTTTCCCCGCATTCTGTACATGTGCGTGTTTTAAGTCCGTCTGACGTGCAGGTGGCCTCACAGGTTGTTTCCCAATCCCCCCAAGCATGCTCATGCACTACATTCTCTACTGTGCATGCCGTAAAGCTGACCCCAAGACAAAGGGCCACCGCTACAGCAAATACACAGACTGCTATTCTTCTTTTAGTCATCAATTATTCCTCCTTGAATTCCATCTGTCCTGTCCTGTTAAACTTTGTATAAATCAGCGGAACCAGTGCAGTTAGTAAGTGTAATGGTAGCGTTTTCATCCGTGTTCTTGTTTATGCCACCATAATAGCCGACATTCTCAAGTTCACCTAAATCATTCTCCCAGCCCGCATAGACGCAATCCAAGTCATACCAGCCGAGATCTACCTCGTCTATTGCGCAATTCTCTATGGTCATGCTGTAATAAGTTGCCCCAAGAACAGCTCCAATGTATGTTTTGTAAAGCCCCATAAGCAGGCCAGTTTTGATGTATATATTGCAATTGGTAACAGTGTTAATATATGACCCTGTTGTGGAAATCTTGAAAGGATTTCCCGTTGTTCCCATAACATCCGTATATCCCAGAATTCCGCCGACTTTATAGCCGCCGTATATATCCAGATTGCTAACTGAAACGTTATAAATATGGGAAATCAAATCGGTGTTCTGCGTGACTCCTATAAAGCCTGCAATTCCTCCGACATCCTCGCCAAGTACAAGAGCGTTTCTTGCATAAATAACGCTGCCGCTGTCTTCTGTCGCTTCGACAACGCAATCCTCAATCACAGTCTTCTCCCCGCAACCCAGTATTCCGCCGACTCCATATGTGCCAGAAATCTGTATCGAGCCTTTGACTGTGCAGCCTTTTATAACAGAATAATGCTCTAGTGATTCGCTCGCAAGATCTGCCCATCCGACAACTGCGCCAACACCCTCAGCTCCTGTCAGTATAACATTCTCAATAGTGACATTCTCTATTACAGCTGTGTTGATGTATCCGAACAACCCAACATAATCCTGGGATGAACTTGAATATTTAAGATTGCTTATAGTATATCCATTCCCGTCGAATGTACCGCTGAAAGGAGCATCTGTTGTGCCAATTGGAGTCCAAGTCTTGCTGAGAACAATATCACCCCCAAGTTTAAAGGTAAGTCCTTCGCATGACTGCCCGCCATTAACAGCTGTTGCAAGTGTAGAAAACTCATCTTCATCATCGATTATGTAAGTCGTTGAGTCAGTATCATCATCAGCCCAGGCAGATGTGACAGACCCGGCAAGTGCTGCTACAGTACCTGCGCAAACACAAAGAGCCATGCCTAAAGAAACGGCACATGCTGCTATACTAATTCTCTTCATTCGCATAAACCTCCGAAGTGAATAAAATAAGTAATTTTAGTCAAAATATAAATAGTGGCAGTATATCTTTTCAATTGTTAATTTTGTTATTTTTTTTTTTTTGTTTTGTGAATTATTAACATATTTTGATTTTTTATAACACAAAGTGGCTTCAGCATAGATGTAATACAACTGGTAACATACAGCATATAGATATAAGATTGTGCATTACAGCCACATGACAAGACAAGAGCCTGCGTGACCAAGCGCAGGCTCTTGCTTGCCTTATTTCGGCAGACCGTGTGGGTTGTTAGCTGTAATTACTTTTTGCCGGCTTCTTTGTCCTTCAGCTTTTTGCCAAGGACAGCGTTCACTATTATGAGCACGATTGCGCAAACCACAGCGGCGCACGCAAGTGTTATGAACGCTATGGCATTTCCCTTGTATTTGTCTGAACTGCTTGTTCCGGAGGGCTCTTCAGGAACGGGTACAGGCTCAGGAGAAGGCTCGTCCGGCTCTGTGGGCTCGTCCGGCTCTGTGGGCTCTGTGGGCTCATCGGGCTCCGTGGGCTCGTCCGGCTCTGTCGGCTCGGCCGGCTCTGTCGGCTCGGCCGGCTCGTCGGGTTCAGGCTCCGCAGGAGTCTCGGGCTCTATGGCGGTTATGTCAACTGTTCCGATCTCTGTTCTGTCGGATCCGGCCACGGAGATGCTTGCGGGATAAGTTACTGAAGAGTAATCCGCAATTCCGTTCACGAACGCTATGGTATGCTCTTCCCCGTAATAATCCGTCACGATGATGCAGCACTCGTCTATGAAATCCTCCCCGCATCCGGTGCAGATGTATGAAGCGGAAATTGTCATCGCATCCTCATCCACTTCAATTATCTCAAGCACTCCGGTGTGGATTCCTGTGGCTGATACGGTTGCAATCATGAAGTCTGCATGACGCCCGTAGTAAGCTGTCATAAGAACGGTTCCTTCCGTGGTGCAGGTCGCTGCAACCTGCACTTCATAACTTATAGTTGCCTGGTATTGAGCCGTGTGCTCGCTCGTTCCTTCCGTCACGCAGGCGAATACGGCGTATACGGTATACGTCCCGTCATCTCCGGAAACCCAGAGCCATTCTATAGTATCCTCATCTATCTCATGCTCTCCGGTTGCAGGATCCCCTTCCTCTGTATACATGTCTCCGCACAGGCGGCAGCTGTAGAGGATGTAGCCGTCATCCACGCATGTGGGCTCGTGTACTATCTTTTCATAGCTGTGCCCGTGGGCATCAAGAGTTATGGTTATAACATCCGCATATGTCGTGCCGTCTTTGGTATATGTGGCTTCGCATGTGGTGTATCCGTCTGCCTCGCATCCTGCCGCCTCATGGGCAATCTGCTCAACAGCTGCGCTGTATGTACTGGTATCGTCTCCGTCCACGCATGTGAATGTTATGCTTGCACTGCTGTAATCCTCTGCCCATGTCCAGGTTATGGAGTACAGATGGTCATGCTCTGATGTGTCTGTATAAGTCTCTCCGTCCGGACCGGTTACTGTGGCTGTATAGATGACTGTGCCGTCCTTTTCTTCAGAGGTTACGGCTGCATCCATCTGGATTTCATAATCCCCTGCATTGCAGACAAAGATTGCCGATGCACTGTATGTGCCGTCTTCAGCTTTGCTCCAGCTCCAGACCGGAGATCCGTATGCATGGCCTGTTGCCGGGATTGCAACGGACACCGTGGAAACAGCCACGCCTTTATATGTGGCCGTGTAAACCGTCTCGCCGTCTTCCGTGCAGGAAGGATCTGCGGTCTTGGAAGAGACTTCAGCAGAATCCGTCTTGGAATCATCGCAGGCCTCTCCAACGCATGTGAGGGTTACCGTGCAGGATGTGTGATCTTCGCTCCACTCCACATCCGTTACCTCATAAACGTGGATGTGCTTTGTGCTTGTATATGTCTCACCTTCAAAGGTTACGGTAGCCGTATAAGTGGTGCCGTTGTCTCCGAGGATTACCTCTGCCTCCGCCGTCTCTGTATTGTTGCAGGCGCTGCAGGTGAAGGTGGCAGTTGCAGTATATCCGCCGTTCTTTTCATCTTCTGTCCAGGTCCAGGCAGGCTCTCCGTATGTATGGCCTGTTGCCGGAATGGCTTCAGTTGTGGTGGATGAGATGGACTTCCCGTTCCCTTCTGCATCCTCGTACTCATATGTTACGGTAAAGGTCTTCTCGCCCTCTGCTGTGCAGGCGGGGTCTTTTGTGATTTCATCTGTGGAGGAGATTATCTGGATTAAGTATGTATCTCCGCAGGTGTCACAGGTTATAATGAGCTCCGCTCCGCTGGTGCCGTACCATATCCACTGTATGCTGCTTTCCGTATATGCATGGCCTTTTGCGGGATCTTCTGTATTCTCTGCTTTGTGAGCCTCATGGCAGTTGGAGCAGATGTATACGAAATATCCGGCCTCCGTGCATGTTGCGCTGTATGTCTCCGTTGTCCAGCTGTGGCCTGTCTTCTCCAGGGCTTCCTTCCGGACATCCGCATAATCCCCGTACACAGCCTCATATACTATATATCCGTCTTCTTCGCAGGTTGCTTCCACATTGGCGGTTACCTCAGAGAATACTGTATAAGTAAGCACTTCATTGCCGGTGAGGCATGTGAGTGTGAGGGTTGCGGAGCTGCAGTCCTCTGCCCAGGTCCAAACCACATTGTATAAATGAGGATGGTTCTCTGTGTCCGTGTATTCTTTTCCGTTAAAGGTGACGCTTGCGGTATATCCGCCTTTGTCCGTATCATATACGGCGTCCTCGGCATCAACTTCCTGGATGTCATCCCCGTCCTTGCAGACGAAGTATGCCGTGGCCGTCATGCGGTCTTCCGTGATGTTCCAGCTCCAGTACGGCTCGCCGTATGTGTGGCCCGTTGCCGTGCCCTCTGAGACTATGATGACAGTTGCTATAATCTCTCCGTCATATGTCGCCGTGTAGGTTGTGTATCCGTCCTGCAGGCATGTGGGAGCCGTGTATGCGCCGGATACTTTGGCAGACTCTGTATAGGTGCCGTTTTCGCCGCAGTTTTCGCTGCCGTTCCCTGCGCATGTGTAGGTTATGGTGTATGCGCTGTAATCCTCGTTCCAGGCTGCTGCGGACGTGTATACATGGATATGGACGCTGGCACTGTACATTGCGCCGCTGAAGGAAACGACGGCCGTGTATGTGGTTCCGTTGTCTCTTAAGAATACCTGCGCGTTTTCAATCTGCTCGTGGCCGCAGATGCCGCATTTGAATGCAAGGGTCGCGGAGCTGTAATCCTCTGCCCATGCCCATACGGTTTCTTCATTGTATGAATGCCCTGTGGCCGGTATCTCTTCCTCTATATAAGCTGAGATTGTCTTGCCGTCTTCGCCGTTTTTGAATGTTGCGGTGTATCTTCCAAGGCCTGCCGTCTCGCATGCTGCTTCAGTTATAACGGAATACACGCTCTCCATATATCCGGAGCTCAAAGGCTCTCCGCAGACGGTGCAGGATACGGTGACTTCAGCATATGTGCCGTTCCATGTCCATACAGCCCCGGAGTAATCATAATGGTGCCCGGTGGCTGCGCCGTATTCTTCTGTTATGACGTCCCCGCATCTTGCGCAGGTGTATGTGACGTATCCGTCCTCCGTGCATGTGGCCTCTGTTATCACGGCCCTGTACTCATGACCGAGAGCTTCCTCGATGTCCGCATAAAGGTTTGTATACTCCACAGCCTCATCCTCTTCGCCGTGCACATATATAGCCTCGTACAGAGTAAAACCGGTCTGCTCGCAGCTTGCGTCCCTGTGGTTCATCTCGGTTACAATCGCGTCATACGTGAAGGACCTTCCGCAGATCTGGCATGTGAGGGTGACGGATGCCGTGTGATCTTCATCCACCCAGGTCCACTCCACGTTGAACACATGGGCCACGCTTCTCTCTTTGGAGTATGCCTCTCCGTCCGGACCTGTAACCGTGGCCGTGTACAGTGTGGCGAACGGATTGGGGGTGGGCGTGATCTCTGCGTCTATTATGATCTCATCATCCCATGCCGTGCACTGGAATGTAGCCGTGGCCGTAATGTTTCCGTCCTCATCCCTGTCCCAGCTCCATGTGGGCTCTCCGTACGTGTGGCCTGTCGCCTCAAGGACTGTTACGGCCCTTGCAACGAAGGTTCCGTCATATCTTGCTATGTATACTATGCTGCCGTCTTCCGTGCAGGTGGGGTCTGTCTTTGTTGAGGTTACTTCAGCATCTCTTGTATATGAATCATTGCAGCCTTCGCCTTTGCATGTGAAGGTTATCTCGCATAACTCATTGTCCTCACTCCACTCCGTGCCCGTTATCTCGTACGCATGCACATGATATGAATCTGAATACAGTATGCCGTCATACACATAAGATGCGTAATATGTGGTGCCGTTGTCTCCGAGGACAACTGTTGCGGACACTGTTTCTACCGTGCTGTTGCATACTGTGCAGGTGAGGGTCAATGTGGCCGCATATCCGCCTTCATCCGACTCTGTCCAGGCGAACTCCCCGGCGAGCGTATGGCCGGTGGCCGGAATGGATTTCGTGATGCTGTTGGAAACAGCATCATTCTCTGTCCCGCCGTACTGGTATGTTACGGTGTATGTGAGCGTTCCTTCCTCTGTGCAGGTGGCCGCTTGGGTTAACGCGGATGTGCTCTGGATATATCCGGTGCGGTATTCGTACTGGCATGTGGAGCATGTTATAACGGCCTCCGCACTGTCTGTGCCTGCCCAGTTCCAGACAGCATTGTCATAATTGTATGAATGGCCCAGGGCGTCTGTGTAAGTGTCTGTATAAGAGTTGCCGCACCTGCTGCACGTATGGGTTGTATATCCGCCCTCCGTGCAGGTTGGATCTGTTACAGCTGCAGTATAATCATGCCCTAAGGCCGCTACCGTGTCTATCTTTATATCCGTATACGTAACGGCGTCTTCCTCTGTTCCGCTTTCCGCAGTGTATATGTATGCGGCCTCATATCTGGTGTAGCCCATGACCTCGCAGTCAGCATCCCTCTGGCCAAGAATTGAAACGGTTATATCACCAGCTGAATCTTCCGCAGTTGATCCGGAATGGGTGAATACCGTGCTGCAGATCTGGCAGGTAAGGGTGAGCTGTACGGTATATCCGGTCACATTTCCGTCCGCATCTTTGGTCTCAGTCCAGGTCCAGTCCACGCTGAATATGTGAGGCACGTTTGTATCTATGGTGTATGTGTTTCCGTTGGGATCCTGTGTCGCTGCATGGTATACAGATTCGGATTCAGATGTTTCTTTTGTAACATCTGCATCTATGGTCTGCGTGTCTCCGCAGTTGTCGCAGGTGAAGGTGGCTGTTACCGTGTAGTTGGTCATGTTGCCGTTATCATCTTTTACTTCAGTCCAGTTCCAGCTGGGTTCGCTGTAGCTGTGGCCGATGGCTGCAATGACTGCTGTTTCGGTATCTACGGTCTCTCCGTCATATGCGGCAGTATACAGGATATATCCGGCCTCTGTGCATGTGGGATCTTTAGTATAGGATGTCACAACGGCCTCTGCTGTGTATGAATCACCGCACCCGGAGCCGACGCACGTGAAAGTTACGGTGCAGGATGTATTCTCCCCGTCCATGGTCCATTCCGTGCCGGACATCGCATATACGTGCACGTGCTTGGAATCTCTGTATATCTCGCCTTCAAACACAGCCCTGGCCACATATGTGGTGGGATCGTCCTCGCGGACTATTATAGTGGCCTCTGCTGTCTGCTCATCCTGGCAGACGCTGCAGATGAAGGCAAGCGTTGCGGCGGAATAGCCTGTTACGTTCCAGTCTTTGTCCGTTATCTCAGTCCAGGTCCAGCCGGACTCTTCATTTGCCGCATATGAATGGCCTGCGGCCGGAATGGCCTCGGTTGTGCTGGCCGATATGAAATCCGTTTCTCCTTCGCCATACACATATGTTACGGTGTATGTTAGAAGTCCGTCCTCCTCACAAGTGGCCGCTGTTGTTACGGAAGACTCGCTGTCTATGTATCCCGTACGGAGGACGTCTCCGCAGGTATCGCAGGTTATGACGGCCTGCGCGCTGCCGGTGCCGGCCCAGGTCCAGACTGCTTCCGCATAATTGTAGCTGTGGCCAAGGGCGGCTGTGTAATCATCCGTGTAGGTGTCTCCGCAGAGCGAGCAGGTGTATGTGGTATATCCTTCTGCCGTGCATGTGGGAGCGGTCGCTTCGGCCTTGTAATCATGCTCCAGCGCCTCCGCCGTGTCCGTCCTGGTTTCCGTGTAAGTTATGGCCTCATCCCCTTCTCCGTGGGTGTATGAAGCTTCATATCTCGTATATCCTTCCACTTCGCAGGCGGCATCCCTGTGGGCCACCTGGGTGACCGCTGCGTCATATGTGAATGACCTTCCGCAGATCTGGCAGGTTAGGGTGATCTGAGCCGTATAGCCACCTTCTGCCACAGGGGACCATTCCCAGGAGATGTTGAACAGATGCGCCACGCTCTCCTCTGAAGTGTACTCCGTCTCGCCGTCCGGGCCTGTAATGGTTGCAGTATATATTGTGGCGAACGGTGTGGGAGTTGTGGTAATTTCTGCATCTATTATGAGCTCATAGTCCCACTCGGAGCAGTAGAATGTGGCAACCGCCGTGAGTATGTTGTCCTCGCCCATTGTCCAGTTCCAGATGGGCTCGCCGTATGAATGTCCGGCAGCCGGGATTGTGACGGTTACGGTATCCACCGTCTCCCCGTCTATTGCCGCCGTATATACGGTGTATCCGTCCTCTGTGCAGGAGGCGTTCTTCGTTACGGAGGACACGTCCGCGTCTTTAGTGTAAGAATCTTCGCAGGCCTCGCCCTTGCATGTCCAGGTTATTTCGCAGGACCCGAAATCTTCGCTCCAGTCCTTGGCCGTTATCTCGTATGCATGCACATGCCGGGAGTCCGTATATGACTGGTCTTCAAATATTACGGTTGCATAATATGTGGTGCCGTTGTTCCCGAGAACCACGTCCGCGGATATCTCCTGCACGTCCCCGCAGCTGGAACATGTGAAGGACAATGAAGCTCCCGTATAACCTGTTATATTGTTATCTGCATCCAGAACGGATGTCCAGACAAAGGCTTCCGCACTTGTGTATGAGTGGCCGGTTGCCGGGATGTCCTCGGGGACGCTGTCCGTTATGACTTCCTCTTCCGTCTCCCCGTACTGGTATGTCACGGTATATATTCCATGGCCGTCCTCCTCGCAGGATGCCTCTGTCTCAATTATATATGAGGACTGTATGGATTCCGTAACAATCTGGTCCCCGCAGTTGGAGCAGGTTATGATCCCGACGGCGGACCCTGTGCCTGCCCAGATCCAGACGGCTCCGTCATAATCATAGTCATGACCGTATGCCGCGGTTTCATCCGTTTTGAAGGTGTCCCCGCAAAGACTGCACACATGGAGCGTATAGCCTTCCGTTGTGCATGAAGGGTTTGTTACTGTTATAACGTAATCATGCTCCAGGGCGGGCTCTGTGTCCGTGCGGACATCCCTGTAATCCCCGTATGAAGCTTCATATGTGGTGTATCCCCCCGTTTCGCAGGCTGCGTCCACATGAGCCGTTATAACGGCATCCAGGATATGCGTGAGGACTTCGTCCCCCTGCTGGCATGTGAGGGTAAGCGTTACGGAATACCCGTCTTCCGTGGCCGTCCATTCCCAGGATACGTTGTACACGTGGGCATGGTCATGGGTATCCGTGTATGTCTTTCCGTCCGGGCCTGTCACGGATGCGCTGTACCGCTGGTTCTCTTGATCATATGTGGGGTTGCTGTCCGTTACGGTCCGGACGTCATCCCCCTCGGTGCACACGAAGGTGGCCGTTGCGGAATACACGCCTCCGTCATTGGACCAGCTCCAGGAAGGCTCTCCGTATGAGTGCCCCGTGGCGGAAAGGGTCACGGTGTAGACGTCCAGGGTCATTCCGTTGTATGTGGCCGTGTATGTGATTTTGCCTGCATCCTCACATGTGGGGTTGTCCGTTATGATTGAGACCGCGGCGGCCTCTTCTATTGTCTTCGCCGTGCAGGCATCCCCGGAGGCGCCTGCGCATGTGAGCGTTACGGTGCAGGTTGTGTGATTGTTGTACCAGTCATATGTTGTGTATGTGTATGAATGGACGTGGTATGTGTCCGTGTAGAGGGTGCCTCCGAAAGACACCGTGCCGGTGTAAGTGGTGCCGTTGTCCGAAACGGACGCGATGACCGTCTCAGTCTCGGTGTGATCCCCCTCCAGGCAGGCAAAGGAAACTTTTGCTGTGTAATTGGAGCCTCTTGCCGACCAGGTCCATACGGGCGTGGTGCTGTATGTGTGGCCGGTGGCCGGAAGGACTATGCTGCAGGGGTCCATCTCTGTGGTCTCATCATTAACGGTGTATGAGACGAGATACTGCTCCAGGCCTTCTTCGGTGCAGGTTGCAGGTGTGGTTATGGCATCCTGGATGTGGATGAAGTATGTGAGGGTCTCGGAGGCGTCCGAGCTGGCCATTGTTATGGCATACTCTCCGGGCTCAGTGATGCCCTGGCCGTTGGCATAGCTTCCGGAAACGGCAGCGCCGCCGAGAGTTGTGCCGGATATTGTGGCCGTCCATTCATAACGCTCGTACCACCAGAGGGACACACTGAAGTCCTCGATTGTTGAGGTCTCGTCCACAAAGCCCCTCAAAACTTCCGCGGTGTAAGCGGCATATGAATATGTATTTCTGCCGCTGCCGCCGTAATTGTCTGCAAAAACGGATGCTGCCGCTTCATCCGGATCGAGAATCACTCGGTCTTTCTCGGTATACCAGTCATACGGATTTTCCAGGACAAACGTATCTTCCGAAATATTGGTGTCTTTAAAAGCGCTGCCCCCGATTTCTGTGACGCTGGCCGGTATCGTTATCGCGGAGAATCCGGAGTATATAAAAGCCTCTGCCGCGATTGTCTTAAGCCGGCTGCCTTCCTCAAAAGCAATGGTGTCGTTTCCCGTTGAAGAATTTATGGAGGCCAATACACTTCCGTTTATGACCTGGACATTCCTGCCGATATGCACATGAATTCCGTTCCCGTTTGTGCCGGCTGAGCTGAATGGATTTCCCGTTCCGGAGCAGTTTTTCGCGTTAAAATAGATGTTTTCAAGGCTGCCGCATTCCTTAAAAGCATAAATCCCGATGCTTGTGACATTCTCATGGATGGATACAGTCTTAATGTTGTTTTCACCCTCGAAAATGTAGCTGTTCACGGAAGTGATACTTTCCGGGATGACCACATCCGTAAGCACTTCATTGTTTACATACAAGCTTCCGCATTCGGCAACAGGATTTGAGCCTTCACCGGCGAATGTTGTCTTGTACCAGGCATCCAGGTTGGTGATGTACACGCCGCCGAAAATATCAGTGCCCCCAGATTTAAACGCCTCCTTCCCAAAATAATTGAAATTGGTGTTGTCTTCAAACACAACATCCGATATCTTCATATTTGATGATGTATTATTCTTGAAAAGGCCGTCGGGGATGCCGTAGGCATCCGCTGAAACAGTGATTTTCATGCCGTTCTCAGTGTTCTGCCCTGCATGAATGAACGGGTAATCGGAAACAGATCCTGTATTTGAGCTGCTGAATTCAACTGTACAGTTATAATACAGGTACTCCAGATTGGTAAGCGAGCCAAAGCAGTACGCTCCGTATGTTTTAACGTTCGCGCCGATAGTGATGCTGGTTATGTCTGTCTGGTCGTTAAACGCCTTTTCCACGACCTCAGTCACCGGTATGTCCCCTATGGCATCCGCTATCACAACGGTGTTCTTGTCTGCAGACGTTACGCCGCTTGCAAAGCCGTTCACAATGTAATACAGCCCGTCATCGGACAAAGTGTACAAGAGATTGTCCTGCACAACCGTTGCCTCCGCAGCATGCGCCTCCGTCACAGCCCCTTCCGTTCTGTTTTGCAACAGCAGAACAAGCCCCGTGACTGTGCACGCCACAAGGATCATCAGAAGAAAAATCTTCCACACTAAACTTTTAATCATATTCTCCCTGCCTGCCGCCCCGCCTGTGGCAGCCTCCCCTTTGGTCTTTCATAGATCCCACACGGATTTGCATTCATGCTCTCCGGGCCGGCGGAAACCCGGACATTGCTTTTTATACGGCACTTTGCCTGTTTTTGTGCAAAGAGTACATAATTCTAACATTTTGCCATGTTAATAATTAACATATTAACAAAATCTGCTGCATATGTCAATAGCAGACATTTTAGAATCACGCATGCGCGCGGGAGCTGAAATCAAGACCGGGCGCAGCATTAAACAAATATATTCTTTGCGGTTTTGTGCGAGTATAATGCGAATTTGGCCACAGAAGATAATGAAAAAGACCTGCGCTCCTGGGTGCAGGCCTTTGCTGTCATTATGATAATTTTTAACAAAAATTTTTTTGCGGGCGAACCGGGGACCGTTACTTTGCGGCCTTGGAAGCGTCTTCCCGGACGGCTTCCCCGGCCTGCTCGCGGGCGAAGTTCTCGCGGGCCGTGGCGAGCATGAGCTTTATGCGGTTCTCCTGGTTGACACGTGTGGCCGAAGGGTCATAGTCCACGGCCACGATGTTCTCATCCTGGTACATGTTCTTGAGCGTGCGGATGGCTCCCTTGCCGGCTATATGGTTCGGAAGGCACCCGAAGGGCTGGGCGCAGACTATGTTGGGAACGCCCGTCTCGGCGCAGGCAGCCATTTCGGCCGGAATGAGCCAGCCCTCGCCCATCTTTACGCCCTGGTTTATGACCTTGTCCGCGCAGGCGCGGATATGGTCGAAATCATGAAGCGGAGCGTAGCGGCTCTTTTTGAACTGCTTTATGATGTTCTTCTGCATGTGATGGACAAACTTGTAGATGAGATTGTACAGGATGGCCTTGCCGCGGCTGTGGCCGTACAGCTTGTGGTCGTTGACGGTGTTCACAATGCAGTACAGCACGAAATCCATCAGGGCGGGCACCACGGGCTCACATCCTTCGGAGAGAAGGAACTTCTCGAGGTTGTTGTTGCCGAGGTATGAGTATTTCACGTATATCTCGCCCACTATGCCGACTTTTATCTTCTTCTCACCGGTGATCTTCACGGCTGAGAAGATGTCTATGATCTTCTGGTTGATCTTCTTGTACTTAGAATAGCCCTTGTGGGACTTGTACACGTCCGTGACGTACTTCACGGCCTCGTCGCGGGCTTTGTCCGTGGCGCCTTCCTCGACCTCGTACGGCTTGGTCTGGTTGTAGCACCACATGACGGAATCGCCGTACATTATGGCATACGCAACCTTTAAAAGGAGCCCTATGGTGAACTCGAACGAACTGTCGCTCTCAAGCCCTGAGAAGTTTATGGACACGACGGGCACGTTGGGGAACTCGTTCTTTATGGCCTTGCGGATGAGCGGCACATAGTTGGATGCGCGGCATCCGCCGCCCGTCTGGGTTATCATAAGAGCGGTGTGGTCCAGATCGTACTTGCCGCTGTGAAGGGCGTCTATGAACTGACCAACCACGCACAGGCAGGGATAGCATGTGTCGTTGTGGACGTGCTTCAGTCCCTCGTCCACCACCTGGCGGCCGTCATTGCGCAGTATCTCAAGATCGTACCCCTCCGCCTTTATGACTCCTTCAATTATCATGAAGTGCCACGGGAGCATGTCCGGGGCCAGGATCTTGTACGTGTGCTTCATGGTCTTGTTGTCCCACCTGGGATAATCATCCTTGTAGTCTGTGACCTTCTGCTCTTCTTCAGCTGCTTTCTTGTTCTTCTTCTCTTTCATATGTATCGCTTTCGCTTGTGTAATGCGCTCTCTCAGGCGCCCGGGAAGATGCTTTTGCGTGCGGTGTTCTGCCGTTGGGTTAAGGATATGTGCCGTTATGCCATGAATGGCTGTATATGAGGGCCTGTATGAGGGCCTGTATGAGGGCTTGCGGACCGGCCCGGATTATGCGGATTTTGCGAAGTCATGCCTGGGTCTGCGAAGAGGCTTCGCCGGAAGCGGCAAGATCTGCCGCGCGGGCGGCTTCCCTGGCTGCGCGGGCCTCCTTGGCCTTGTTCTCCTCAATGGCGGCAAGCATGCTGCGGAGACGGATTTTGACCACGCCGAGGTTGTTTATCTCGTCTATCTTGATCTGCGTGTACAGCTTGCCGTTCTGCTCCATGATGTGACGCACTTCGTCCGTGGTTATGGCGTCCAGCCCGCAGCCGAAGGACACGAGCTGCACGAGGTTGACGTTGGGGGTGCGGCAGACGAAGTCCGCGGCCCTGTACAGCCTGGCATGATACGTCCACTGGTTGAGGACGTTGACGGTGACGAGGTCTCCCTTATTGAAGACGGAATCCTCTGAAAGGACTGCGAGGCCCAGGGACGTGAGGAGCTTGTTCACTCCGTGGTTTATCTCCGCGTCCAGATGGTACGGGCGGCCCACAAGCACTATGGTCTGCTTGCCTTCCTGCGCGGCCTTTTGAAGGATCTCGTCTGCCTTGGCGCGCACGTCCGCATGGTATGAATCCAGGCGGGCGAAACCTGCGTCCAGGGCCTTGTCTATCTGCCCTTTGGAGAACTTGTACCCGTGCGCCTTCAATGTCTCATGAAGGGTGTGGACCGTACTTTTGCGCATGTTGAGGTCCAGATACGGCATCATGAAGTTCTTTTCGGTGAGGCGCTCGTTGTTGGCCTTCAGAAGCTCCGGATAGTACGCCACAACAGGGCAGTTGTAATGGTTCGTGGAATCATGCTCGTCCAGATTGTAGCTCTCGCAGGGCAGGAAGATGAAATCCACGTCCTTGTCCAAAAGGGACTCTATGTGACCGTGCATGAGCTTTGCGGGATAGCATGCGGTGTCCGAAGGGATGGTGTGCTGGCCCTTGAAATACAGCTCTCTGGATGACTTGTCCGAAAGGACTATCTCAAATCCGAGAGTCTCGAAAAAGCCTGCCCAGACGGGAAGCTGCTCGTACATTCCGAGCTGGAACGGGATGCCTACTTTCCCCATAGTCCCCTTCGTTCCGGCCACGCACTGCTGGATGCGCTCCTGCTTGTACGCGTATATGTCCAGCTCCGTGGAGGCCGGCTTCATGCCGGCTCCCCTCTCGCACTTGTTGCCGGAAACGAACCTGCGGCCGTCTCCGAAACGGATTATGTTGATGTTGCAGTTGGACGTGCATCCGTGGCAGTTCGTGGACGTGGACTTGTATGAGAAGTTCTGCAAATCTTCCCGCGAGATTGTCGTGGTTGTCTCGTTCTGGTTCTCCATGGCGTGAAGGGCCGCTCCGAAAGCGCCCATGAGGCCTGCGACTCCCGGACGGATGACCTTCTTTCCTGTCTCCATCTCAAAGGCACGGAGAACCGCGTCATTTAAGAAGGTCCCTCCCTGCACCACTATGTTGTCCCCGAGGTCATCCGCGGAATTGACACGTATGACCTTGTAAAGGGCGTTCTTCACTATGCTGGAGGAAAGGCCGGCGGATATGTCCTCCACGCTGGCTCCCTCTTTCTGCGCCTGCTTTACGGAGCTGTTCATGAAGACGGTGCACCGGGAGCCGAGCTCCACAGGCTTCTTTGCATAAAGGCCCTTTTCCGCGAACTTGTCTATCTCCATGCCCATGGCCTTTGCGAACGTCTGAATAAATGAGCCGCAGCCCGAGGAGCAGGCCTCGTTGAGCATTATGGAGTCTATGGCCCCGTTCTTTATCTTGAAGCACTTTATGTCCTGCCCGCCGATGTCTATTATGAAGTCCACCTTGGGGTTGAAGTGCATTGCGGCCTTGAAATGGGCCACCGTCTCCACGATGCCGAAATCCGCCTTGATGGCGGCCTTTATAAGGTCCTCGCCGTATCCCGTTGTGGCGCTGGCGCGGATACGGACCCTGTCCCCGACGATGGAGTAGAATTCCTTGAGCTTGTCTATGACTATGTCCAGCGGCTGCCCGTTGTTGGACTGGTAATGGGACCACAGTATCCTGCAGTCCGGGGTTATCATGATGAGCTTCGTGGTGGTGGACCCTGAGTCCACGCCGAGATACACGTCACCCTCGTATGTCGCGATGTCCGCGAACTTGAGGTCCGTTGCCCTGTGGCGCTTCACGAACTCCGCATACTCTTCCTTGCTCTCAAAAAGAGGCTTGCCGACTATGATGTCATCCGCGCCCTTGGCGTTCTCTATTCTCTCTATTATCCTGTCTATGCTCTCCGGCTGGACGCCCACGGAGTGGAGGGCGGCGCCCACGGACATGAGGTACGGGGCAAGATCCGGGAAGACGGCGTTCTCGTCCGAAAGCTTGAGCGTTTCCTTGAAAGCCTTGCGAAGGCCCTTGAGGAAATACAGCGGCCCGCCCAAAAAGAGCACTTTGCCCTTTATCCTTCTGCCCTGCGCAAGGCCGGACACCGTCTGATCCACGACGGCCTGGAATATGGAAGCCGAGATGTCCTCTTTTGCAGCGCCCTGGTTCAAGAGGGGCTGGATGTCCGATTTTGCAAACACGCCGCATCTGGAAGCTATTGGATACACCTTCTTGGCCTTCAAAGCGTACTCGTCCATCTCCTGCACGGTGATGTCCAGAAGGGTGGCCATCTGGTCTATGAAGGCTCCTGTGCCTCCGGCGCAGCTGCCGTTCATCCTCTGCTCCGTTCCGCCGGTGACGAAGATGATCTTCGCGTCCTCGCCGCCGAGCTCTATGGCCACGTCCGTGTCCGGAAAGAACTGGCGTATGGCGATAAAGGCGGCCTGCACTTCCTGTACGAAATTCACCCCGCTTCTCTGCGAAAGGCCAAGCCCCGCGCTGCCGGCTATGGAAGCCCTGTACTCCTCTTCGCCGAACTGCTCCCTCACATTGCGCAGCTCCGAAAGGACGGTCTCCTTGACCTTGGCGTAATGCCTTACATAGGACTTGTACAAAATGTTGTTCTGGTCGTCCACAACCGAGACCTTGACGGTTGTCGATCCGACATCTATACCCATCAACTTGGACATGACATACTCTTGCGCGAAATTTTCTTACCGGACATTATAACATAAACCGGACGGATTGCAAAACCATATGCCCGTCATTTGCCGCAATTTTCCCTCAATTTTCATACACGGCGCTTCCCGTCTCCGACACCGCGCGGGCGGATGTCTGTTTTTTCGGCCTTCCCGTCCGGACTGAACGGTCCTGCTTACAAACATTTGTTTCTGCTTTATCACATTAGTGCGCTAAAGCGAGCAAAACCATTGCAAAGGCCGGCCGCCCCGGAAGGCCCCGGCCTTTGCTGCACTCACTTCAATGCTATGGAATCAATGAGTCTGCTCATCCTTCAGCCAGTTCCTGACAGCCTCGTCTATGTGCGTTGCCCATTCCTTCTCATCTTTGGAACACGGCAGAAAATTTATGATATCCGTAAGCAATGCGTGGATATCGCTGGACACAACCTCGCGGCGGCATTTTGCGGATCTGCCCACCATTAATTCGAACTGGTCAAGGGTCAATGGTATTATTCGCGCATATCCGCCATAGTATGCGATGTTGATCTGATTGCATCCATAGAAATAAGCAATGCAGGATTCGCTGATTTTGGGAGCGATGAACAGGCAGAAAAGTTCCTTCGGATGCTTTTCCTTGTATTCCCCGAAATGTCTTGAAACAGAATCTGTTTCATTCTGGAACTGGGTCTTTCCGGATTGCAGCGTCACCTCAACGATTAAATTGAAATCCTTGTACTCGCATTCTATGTCAGGCCTGTTGCCCAAAGCGGTATAAACCGGATTCCCGTAATCGTCCGTCTGGTAATTGCCTGTTATATACCCGCCATCGATTATCTTCATAGCGCGCCAGGTGTTGTATTCCATCAAAGTCGGAGCGTCAAAACATGTCTTCTCCCTGATGCTGACATATGCATTCCTGATGTCAGTCAGCGCGCTCTTGTCCTTGAGCTTTGCCTCCTCGCTTTCTCTTATGGACTGTATCACCTCTGACGTGATGGCGGACTGTATGTCTTTCAGCTCGCTGTCAGTGTTCTGAGACAAATCTTCTTCTGTATAATTGCTTGTTTTTACTATAGAGCGTATGAGATTATTTCTGTCATCATTGTACAGGACAGGGATGGAAGCATCGAAAAGATATGCCTTGTAATCATCCGTGCTGTCCACATGCACGGGATCCCGCTGAACTGTTGAAAGAATGTAATCAACCTCGTCGGCTTTCTCCTTCACAACAGAAAGACGGCGCCCCATGCTGGATATGGCTATCAGGCCCGTATACCTGAGATACCTGAAACAGGCATCCGTATAATCTCTGGCATTTCTTTTCTTAGTGTCGAGAAATTTTTTGAGACTGGTCACCTTGGATTCCCGGGTCTTAATCTTTCCCCCCTGGATATCCTCTAAATAACTTTCCTTGATGATTTCGCTCCACTTTGAATCCAAACATTTTTTATAGCCGCCCCTGTCTTTGAATGTCTCCTTTTCATTTCTGAAATCAATTATCTCCTGCTTGACTTTCTCGTAGTCCCGGTAATCGGTCATGGTCATGCCAAAAACCATCAGCTCATCAAAGGACAGTGTCTTCAGGTCACGGACCAGCCTGATGATTTCCAGATAAGGCTTTATCCAGAAGGTGCCTTTAATGTCCTTATTTTCAATATGATATGGAGACGGCAGCTGGAACTTGAGCAACTGCCTAGTGAATACATCCTGCGGATGCTTTTCGCTTGTAAAGACCTCCCCTGCTGCTGTCAGTTTGACGCATGGGGACAGGTCTACGAAACCGAGCGCCTTAGGCGCGCGGTTGATTCTGTCCCTGGCGCTGAACTCCATATTTTGCAGGGATCCTTCGCCATGATAAAAATCAGACTGCGCAAGACAGTCTGTAAATTTTGCCTGTGTGGCTCTGTCCCAAACGCATCCCGTAAAATTCTCTGCAAGAAGCTTGATTTCCGGAATCATCTTGTCAGGCGTGCGGGGTGAAGTTGTAAAGAACAGCATTTTGCTGCGCAGTTTCGCCATGCAATCTTATTCCTCAAAAATTTTTAACCACAATATGCATCTTCCCGTTGTTGAAGCGGTTCTTGATATTGACAGCGTAATTCTTGTAGTATTCATCAACTACATACTTGCCGTACAGTTCCATTGTCAGGTCTGTCTTGCCTATGACCATCAAGGCGCGGCATGACAGATTTCTGAAAGCCTCAGCAAGGCGCCTGTGTTCTCTTTCATTGAAGCCATCCTCAGTCTCAGTATTGCCGTAATCATTGAATATGCAGTCATACGGAGGGTCCAGGAACATGAAATCATCTTCCTTTGCCATGCTGAAAACCTCACTGTAATCCTTGCAGTATATCTCTGCGTTCTGGAGAAGCCGGCTGTGGGCATCGGTTATGAGATGCGTGTTGAAATGAGCATACCGTCCGTATGGAACGTTATACTCTCCCTTGCTGTTATATCTGATCATGCCCGAATATGAGGTCTTGTTGATAAAGAAGTATGAGACGCCTTCCAGCATAGAGCTGTCAGGATGATTGAAACGGTCCCTCACCTGGTAGTAGAGCTCTTCGTTCCTGTTTATGACATAGCCGTCAGGATTATTGAGTTTCGCCGCCAGATACTCCGCCTGATTGGCTTCATACAATGCTTCCAGGTCATCCAGCTGCTTCCTCATCAAAGGATAGCTGTCCCGCAGCTGCATGTAAAATGTCATCAGCTTGCTGTTGAGATCATTTATTACAGCATTCTTTGGCTCAAGATAAAAATATACGGCGCCGCCGCCCAAGAAAGGTTCAATGTATCTTGAGTAATCTGCAGGAAAATATTTCTGGAACTGGGGTATTTCCTTGGACTTTCCGCCCCTGTATTTTATAACCGGATTCATGTTGCTACCTGATATCTGCAGCTGCTTCTGCCGCTTCTTTGATTATAACATGGCTCAATATTGAAATCAAATTATAAGCGCAAAATATCGCATGCAATTTTTTCTACCAATTTTCACTTGTTCTCGTCCATCATGTACTGGATTTTCCTGGCTCTTTCCAGAGCCTTCTCATGGCCTTGGTTGGCTGCCTGGATGTAGAAATGCATGGCAGTGTCAAGGTCTTCCTCCACGCCGTCTCCGGTCTCGTAGCAAAGGCCCAGATAGTACTGCCCTTCAGCGCTTCCCCTGCGGGCGGCCTCCTTGAACCACTTCACACCCTCCTCCGGATTGCGCGGCATAAGCCTTCCCTGCATGAAATAGAAGCCGTACTCCGCCATGGCGTCCGGGATGCCGGCCTTGGCGGCCTTTTCAAACCATCTGAAGGCCACGGGCTCGCTCTTTTTTACTCCTATGCCGCTCATATAGCAAAGGCCAAGGGAATACTCGGCCGGCGGGAAACCTTGTTTTGCGGACATCTCAAAGTAGCGGACGGCCTCCTTTTCGTTTATCTCGCATCCGTTGCCGGTCATAAGGCACGTGCCGGCCCTGTACTGAGACTGGGCCAGTCCGAGGTCTGCGGATTTTTTGCTGTACTCAAAGGCTTTGGAAAGGTCTTTTTCAACTCCGTATCCGCTGCCGTAACATGTCGCAAGGCAGTACATTGCCACTGCGTTTCCCTGCTCCGCGGAAAGGGTGTACCACTTCACGGATTCCTCATAGTCCTGCACTGTTCCCTGTCCGGTGCTGAGGCAGTATCCCAGCTCGTTCTGCGCCCTCTGGTCTCCGCTCAAAGCAGCCTGGCGGAAAAGGTCCACGGCCTTCTCCTGGTCTTTCTCAACTCCCTTTCCGTTGAAATACAGCTGCGCGAGGTTGTACTGCGCGTCCGGATACCCCTGCTCCGCGGATTTGGCATACCACCGTGCGGCTGCGGCGCAGTCTTGCCTGCATCCCAGCCCGTTCTCATACATTAAGCCAAGCATGTCCTGCGCAGGAGGCTCTCCTCCCTCCACAGACATGGAAAGCCACCTGAAGGCCTCGTCATAATTCCTTTGCAGATAGTTCCCGTCTATGTACATGCCGGCAAGGCTGTACTGGGCGGCATGGCTGCCGGCCTCCGCGGCCTTTTTTAGCCACTTGCATCCTTCCCTGTTGTTGACGCCTGTTCCTACTCCGTACAGATGGCATTCCGCAAGGAAGCACATCTTGTCCGGGTCCCCGTCATTTGCGCCCTTCAGCGCGTCCTCATATGCATCCTCCGGAGATGCATATCCCTTGCATAATGACTCCCTTATGCCCTTGAACATCTCTTCCTGGCTGCTGTAGCTCTCGTAATCTCCGTCCATAAATCACTCCTTTGCATCATGCCCCTGTGCCGCCGTCTGCGGACTGGTTTTTCCGGCTGAGCTCAAATATCTTTTTCATGCAAACATTGCGGAATGGGTCTTCATCATCCAGGCTTAAAAACAGATGGAACCAGTCCCCCGAGCTAAGCTCTCCTCTCTCCTTAAGCTTGATCTGGTATTTCGCCTCTTCCCTAAGATCCAAATTCAGAACCTGGTCGTAGTGCCTGTACACAAACTTCCAGTCTTCCAGAGACATCCTGCCGCAGATGTCATATATCTCGGCCATGCATTCCGCCGTCTCTTTCTCCGTGGTCTCAAAGGCGTCCACATACAGCTTGAGCACCAGGAACCACCTGGACAGATCCGTAGGCGCATCCTTGTACCAGCACTCCCAGGCAGTGTCGTGAAAGTCCTGCCACACATCGTCCGTTATCTTCTGCCGGTCCATACATTCTCCTTTTCCCTTTCTCTCTTGCGCCAATATTATACAGCCTGTTTGGCGCCCGCGCAAGGTGCCCGGAATCGGATGTAAATCTTCTTTAACACCCCGGAAATCCCGCTCATCCGTGAGAGTCTGTTCATGCCCGGCAGGGCAAAATAGAAAGACGCCGGAGCCCGGCTGCTCTGGCGCATTCTTTATGTCTGTGTTTGTATTCTGTGTTTGTATTATGATGCACGGGATGCATCACTGTCTGGAGGCAAGCTCCTTGGCAAACCGCTTGAGATATTTGCGGCCTCCCATGGAGAATTTGTACTGGCCATAGATTACGGAGACGGCCAGCATGAGTGTCTTCTTCCCGGACTGTTCGTCCAGGGCCTCAAGAATGTCTCCCATGACACGGAAGACCTTGCGCAGGCCATCTTTGCCCTCCTTGCGGAGCTTGTCCTTAACTGCGTTGTAGTCGTTGCCCTCGCCGAAGATACGCTCCAGCATGGGACGCATTACAAGGTAGTCCATCTCCCTCGTGAGGCAGGAGCCGATAAGAAACTCGCAGAATACATACGGCGCACTGTACCCTGCGGGAAGCTCATTTATCTTCTCCATCACATCGTCCGCCGTGTCCAGGATATCGGCCCTTGCGTACTTGTCCAGCCTGTCATATTCCGCTGTCACATCATTGAGATTTATCATGTTGCCCCCTTTGTATGGCTGTTTTGTATGCCTTTCTCATATGTCCGCGCACAGCCCTTGTGCGGCCGTTGGAGGCCATGAGGGAATGTTGCGGGAACAGGTCTGCCTGCGTCTGTGTGATTCTGCATGAGTTTGCATAGGCCTGTATGAAGTCCGCAGGAAACTGCTGCCGGATCACATCCTTGTCCGTGTCAGAGCGGAAGGTCTTTTTTTACGAAGCGCACGGAGCCTGCTATATAGCCTATTATACCAATGATTAGAAGAATTGTCATCTTCCAGATGAAAGTTGTTGCCAAATCTATGATGGAAACCGCATCAAAAAGGGATATGACAGACACGTAGTTGAAGAAGTTCAGAGATGTGAGCCGGATTATGGACGGGATCACAGGCGAGCCGAACAGTCCCAGCATGGCGGCCACGAGTGCGAAGATGCTAAGCCCTCCGCCAACAGCCATAGAGCGTTTGGAGCGGTCAAAGAAGCATGAGGTCGCAAAGCACAGGCCGGAAAGGGTGAACAGAACCAGGAAGGCTCCGAGGTTCAAAAGGAGCAGCTGGCCGTATGTGAGTTCCACGTCTATGCATGCCAGGCATATGAGGCCCGTTATGGTTGTGCAAAGAAACATGGCGAACAGGGAGCCAATGAGGAATACTGCCTGCGTGAGGGCAACTTACCCGGGGATGTATCCCACACGGGAAAGAATCTCGTCATATCTTGCGAACGTCGGCTTGCCGAATATGCACGTCTGCCCGCTCCCCGGCCTGGAGAATCCCAGAAGATGCTGGATAGTTGTGGATTTTCCCGCGCCGTTGGGGCCTAAGAATCCGAAGACCTCTCCTTCGTCCACGTGGAAACAGACGTCAAAGACTCCGCGCCCGGAGCCGTAATCCTTTGTGAGATGATCCACTTTAATAACTTCCATACTCAATCTCACTCCTTTTGCGAATTTTTTCTAAACACTGTTGACTTTTCAACACTGTTCAATTATAATGAATCCGCTCCCAAAGAAAAGGAAATGAACGCACGGCTGTTGACTTATCAACACTCGCTCCCAAATTGGGGAAACTTATACAAAAAGCCCGCAGCGTCTTTTAGCTGCAGGGCAAAACATACATACAGAGGCATAATATGAAAGCACGTAATCTCAACGTCTCATCCTATAAGACGCGCCAGCTTATCCGCAAGACATTCGCCGAGATGCTCTGCGAAAAGGGCGAGATAAGCAAGATAACGGTCACGGAGCTCGTGAAAAGGGCCAACATAAACAGGGGCACCTTCTATTCCCATTATGATGACATCTATGCCGTTCTGACCGATTACGAGGACGAGCTCGTTGAGAAGTTCTTCTCCGGTTTTGAGCTCATCACCACGGACTTTGAGCAGTTCGCGGACGCCATCTTCGCATTCATGGAACGGAATGACAAATTGTACAAGCTGCTCTGCTCCTCCAACGAATCCGTCTCCTTTGCAACCAAGCTCACGGCCATGGCAGAAGACAAGCTCCTTGAGATCTGCTACACAACGCCGGAGCTCACGGACAAGACTTTCCTGGACCTTGAGATAAACATCTTCTGCGAAGGCCTCATCTACGAATACTTCAAATACTGCCGGGGAGCATCCTCCGTCACCTTAAAGGACCTGCGCGAATACATAAGCGTCTGGTACAGGGACTTCATGCGCCGCCGCACCAAGGCCGCTTAAGCGCAAAATACTCATAACTATCCAAAAAACAAACGCCTCTGTGCCTGTCCGCACGGAAGCGTTTTTTGTATGAAAGTTATGCTGCACCATGTCAGATATACTTCATAGCTTTACCTTTCATCATCGGTGAACTCAAGCAGATCACGGAGTTCATCCATGTTGTACGGCTCATCATTGGTGCCGCCGGAGACAAAAGGCTGGACAGGGTCTTTGCGGCTGTCTTCCTCGTCAAAGATTCCCAGATACTGAATGTCGTTCCTGTAGTCCACCTTGAGTGACCAGCTTAAGACCCCGTGCATGCTGAATGAATCAAAGTGGTCGAATGTGTCATCCAGTTCCGGGCTTGGTTTGGCTGAATATGACTTTTTCCACCTGCCAATTGCCATATCGGACATGCCTTCCAGTGTGGTCTCTCTCTGATACCTCTCATCGTAATACTTAGTTCCGCCTATAACTCTGGCTTTCCTTGTTTCGAGCATTTTTTTCCGGAGCGTCTTCAGATTCTCCAGCTGCACATCTGCCGGCATAGTTGACACTTTGTCCTGCAGTGCCTGGTATGAATGGAAGAGCTCATCATCCAGCGTCACTTCCCCGGCGTTTCTCTCGAACCGGAATGTAACCAAAGGATTAACAGAGAAATCCGCCGTATATTCGCAGGACTTCAAAACCCCGTCTTTCCGGTATTCCTTCGTGTAGGTAATCCGCATGATCCTGCTTATATTGGACACAAACTGCATATCACGGCAATCCGATCTGGTGTACACCTTCCGTCTGTGTTCCTCGTCATCTCCAAACCGTCTCAGATATTCCTGGATTGACGCTTCAAGATACTCCCATGAGCAACTCAATTGCGTTTCGAGACTCGGGTGCGTCTGCTTCAATATTCCTGTACCGTCGCCATGCTTTATGACATGCTTAAGTCTGGATATTTGACTGCGGAGGTTTTTAATAGCCTTGAGAACGCCCTCTTCATCTTTGCTGTCAATAAAGCACTCTACATACTGATCAGATGTAATCATCATAACAGCTTAACGCTCCGTTAATATGAGTGAAGCAACAGCCGTTTCACTTGTTTCCGCTCATCCACTGCTGGAGCATCTTTGCTCTCTTCTGGGCATTTGCATGGCCCTGCTGCGCGGCCCGCATGTAGTACTGCAGTGCGGCATTGAGGTCCTGCTCCACACCGTCACCCGACTCATAGCACATGCCGAGGTAGTACTGGCCTTCGGCGTTGCCTTTGCCGGCGGCGCGGCTGAACCACTTCACCCCTTCCTGCGGGTTGCGTGGCACTATCTGTCCCTGCATGAAATAGAAGCCGTACTCTGCCATGGCATCCGGAATGCCTGCCTGGGCGGCTCTTTCAAACCATTTGAAAGCTATGCGCTCATCGGCCTGTACGCCAATTCCGCTCATATAGCAGAAGGCAAGGGAGTTCTCGGCGGGAGGGAAACCCTGTTTTGCGGACATCTCAAAGTAGCGTACTGCCTCACCGGGGTTCCTTTCGCATCCGGCGCCTCTGAGATAGCTTAGGCCGGCGCTGTACTGCGCGGGAGGATATCCAAGGTCAGCGGACCTCGTGCAGCACTCAATGGCCTTGGCAGGATCCCGTTCCACTCCGAGTCCGCCGCTGTAACAGGAAGCAAGGCTGTACAAGGCTACAGCATTGCCCTGCTCCGCGGACATGCTGAACCATTTGAAAGCTTCGCCGTAATCCTGCGCAGTGCCCTGTCCGGAGCCATAACAGTACCCTACCTCATTCTGGGCCCTGCTGTCCCCGCTCTCCGCAGCTTTTCTGTACAGTTCAAAAGCTTTCTTTTGGTCTTTTGCAACACCGCTGCCGTTGAAGTACATCTGGCCTAAGCTGAACTCCGCATCCGGATAGCCCTGCTCAGCGGCTTTGGCATACAGATCCGCAGCTTTGGCAAGATCCTGCTTGCATCCAATGCCGTTCTCATACATGGTGCCAAGAGTGTAATACGCCGGAGGGGCTCCGCCCTCCACAGACTTCGTGAGCCATTTGAAGGCTTCGTCATAGTCTCTTTCAATGCATATGCCGTCTATGTACATGCTGGCAAGACTGTACTGCGCTGCATTGCTGCCTGCTTCCGCAGCCTTTCTAAGCCACCTGACCCCTTCATCATTGTCTATGTCCGTGCCTATGCCGTACAGATAGCATTCCGCGAGGAAACAAATCTTGTCCGGTATACCGGCATTGGCGCCTTCCAAAGCATTGGCGTATGCCGCCTCAGGGGAGTCAAATCCTTTGCACAATTCTTTCCTGACTCCCTTAAGCATCTCTTCACGGCCAGTGAAACGCATATTCTTGCCTTCCATATCAAATCTCCTTTGCCTATCATGATACAAGCGTTTAAAGGGGCCGGATTAAGCCATAGTGCGGCCTCTTTCTGTTCTGTGGCTTGCTATTTGCGCAGTGCCTGCATGTCCGTCATGACACCCGGCGGCCACGGAATAATTGAATCAGTAATCCTTCATTGTCACGGAAATGCGGACAAAAGGCTCGTCATGGGCCATGCCCTTGCGGACAACTTTGCAGTACAGTTCCTTTCCGGCGTCCAGGATGCGGGAGAAAATCTCCTCATCGAATTCGCCGACTTCTCCCAGTGGAAGTCCGGAATTTGTGCAGCAGATGGTCATGAACTCGTCATAAAGAGCCTTTTCATGACGGAGGGAAACCTCGTCTCCCTCCCTGAGGGATGCGAGGGCTGCTGCGTCCGCTCGCTTGCCGACATTGTACAGGTACAGGTCCTTGAGATACACATCCTTTTTGAGGGGCTTCAGAAGATCCACATCCTTGCCCTTGGCTGTTGCAATCTCTATTGTTCCGGCCGGTACAGGTATGATATCGCTTGACATTTCAGTTCAAAACCTCCGTGATTTCAAATTCTGCGAACCTGGCCTTGAGGGTCTCAAGATATGTCTTAAGGTCCTCTATCTCTTCCTTGAACTCCTCCGTGGCGTCCTCTATGGCCTCATCGCTGTCCAGGACGTCCTTGTAACGGTACGGGTTGCTGGTTATGATTGAGTCTATCTCTTCCTTCAGGGCCTTGATCTTGCCTGCAAGATACTGCTCGTCTATGTCCTTGTCCTTTGTGGGCTCCTCCTTGAGAAGGTCCAGAACGAGGACCTTGGTCTCCATGATATCGTCCAGGTCATTTCTCTCGTATGCGTCCTTGGCGCGCTCCCACAAATCTTTCATGGCCCTGGAGAACTCCTGCCCGGGATGCATGTCCGGATGTATCATGAGGGCTATCTCCTTGTATATGCGCTTCACCTTGAGCCTGTCCGCTTCAGGAATGGTGTCCGTCTTCATCTCCGAGACAGCCTTTATGTTCTCCAGCTGCTCATAGTATCCGTTAATCTCTTCCTCTATGCTTGCCGCGAGCTGGTCCGCATATATGGGCTCATTCCTGTTGAGACAGGCCTGGCAGTAGCTTATGGATTTCTTATACTTCACGCACTCTATCCTTAGTGCGAAGCGCTCCTGTATAAGCTCTCCGAACTTCCGTATGTAGGCAAGCTGTATCTGCTCCTCTTCCTTTCTAAGACGGTCTCTCTTCAGAACCAGCGTGCGGAACTGGTCCGTTGCGGACTCCTGCAAAGCGCCGTCTTCCTCCGGCACTATCTCATCATTGTAGACTATGTCCAATTCTCTTTTCATGATGCTGCATCCTCCATATGTATGTGTTTTATATCGTTTGCATAAACCCTCATGGGCTTCCCGTCTATTTCCGCCCTGTTCATGAAATCCGCAGGGTCCCTGTAATACTGCCCTTCATATGCCACTATAATCTCTCCGTCTCTTTCCACAGTCTCCGCCGTGTGCTTCTTTCCTTGAACCGTGAAAGAAACTTTTCCGGGTTTCTGCAGAATGAGCAGCAGGTCCGCGAGCCGCCTTTTGGACTTTGCGAAGGGTTTCAAGGCATACATCTGCTCCACGCATTTTATGTCTGTCTCCGTAACTGTTGCCCCGTGAGCCCATACATGCTCCAGACCGTCCACGATAATTGAGACGGCTTTCAGGGCGTCCTTTGTGTTGCCGCTGGCCTGTCCGGCTCTGGAGAGTTCCAGAAGGGCTTCGGCTATGGTTGGCAGATAGTAATCACTCACATCCGTTACTGCGTAATAATCCTGCAGAAGGAGCCGCTTGCATTCCTCATAATCCTTCTCCACATAGCGTCCGTCCCTGTACATGAAAGCAAGCTTGTACATAGCCAGGACATGTCCTCTGTATGCCGCAAAACGGTAATACTCATATGCCTTTTCATAATCCGGCTCTCCGAGGTAGCCGTCGTTCATAATGTCCCCGGCATAATCCGCATACACGGGATTGGAAGGGTTGTCCCGGAAAAGACTGAGAATATCCTCATACTTTTTCTGTGAATCCAGAATATTTGCAATAAGCATATTCATGCCGTATGCACTGGTGTTTGCATATGTGCTCATCATTACAGACCAGTATTCCGGGAACTTCTCATCCCCCGGCATGAGATGCATGTTGTCCAGGACAAATCTCCCGGCCTTTTTCATCTCCTCCGTCTCCTCATATTCAGCGGCATCGGAGAAGAACTCCTCGGTTATGTCTTTCCATGCATCCAGATTTCCGGGCAGCCTGTCTTCCCCGCAAACCAAGGAAAGGGTTTCCAGCATCTCCTCATGGCTCATGGTTTTGAGGAAGGCCTTGCCGTCCTCAAAGGGATTATCCGATTCAGTGGCCACTATAACATCATACCTGTACATGTCCTCAAAGTTGAGGCAGGGGGCAGTGCAGACGCACAATATGCCTCTTTCGCTCTCCTCTATGTTCACGTAAATTTTGTATCCGTCATAACCCACCACTCTGGCTGCCTCGCGCATAATCTCTGCAAGGGTTGAATCATGCCTTATTTTGTTAAAGGCCGGAGATGATACGGCCTGCAGTGTGTAATATCTCTCTTCATCAACAAGGACGATGCTTGCAAGTTTCATTATGTTACCCCTTTGTCATCCAGCAATACTTCTCAGACTCACGGACAGGTCTGCCCTCTTCCGTGGCCGCACTGGATCTGCAACTCTTTCCCTTCGCATATTATTTCAGGATCCATCTTCAGATTATACAACAACTTCCATACGCTGCAGCTCTTTCACGTATGATTTTACAGGCTTTTCATCTATCTCCGCCCTGTTAATGAACTGGACGGGGTCTTTGTAATACTGCCCTTCATACGCCACTATGACTTCTCCGCCGCTCTCCAAGGCCTCTGCCGTGTGCTTCTTGCCGCGGATGGTGAACCGGACCTTGCAGGGCTTTTGCAGGATGTACAGGAAATCCGCAAGCCTTCTCTTCGATTTGGCAAAGGGCTTCAAGCTGTACATCTGCTCCATGCATTTCACATCCGTCTTTGAGACGCCGGCCCCGTGGATCCATGCGTTTTCATTGCTGTCCGCAATGAGTGAGATGGCCTTCAGTGCGTCCTTTGCGTTGCCGCAGGCCTGCCCGGCTCTGGAAAGCTCCAGCATGGTATCCGCAATAACAGGCAGATACTGCTTGCCGCACTCCAGGACTTTGTTGTATCCCTCCAGGAGAAGCCGCTTGTATTCATTGTAATCCTTCTTCACGCCAAGACCGTCCCGGTACATAATGGCCAGTCTGCAATAGGCGCGCACTTCACCCCTGTATACGGCAAAACGGTAATACTCAAAGGCCTTTGCATAGTCCGGCTCACCGGTGAATCCGTTGAAAAGGACTTCTGCCGCATAGTATGCATACACCGGGTCTGCCTGGTACTGCCGGAATATGCGCAGGATTGTCTCATACCGGCCATGGGACCACAGCGGATCCATTATGGAATTGCTGATTGTAATTGAATATGTGTCCATGTACTTATCCCGCGCCAAGGACCAGTATGCCGGGAAAAAATCCTCCTCTGTATATGCAAACCCTTTGTGCCTTATAATCCTTGAGGCCCTCTTCTCTTCTTCCGTCTTCTTATCTTCATCGTCATCGTCATCGCCGCTGAAGTACACATCCGAAAAGTCCCTCCATGCATCCAGGTCTTCCGGCAGCCTGTCTTCATTGCAGACCAGGGAAAAGGTCTCCTGCATCTTTTCACGGCTCATTGTTGTGATGTACGCTTTGCTGTCCTCATACGGGTCATCCGGTTCTGTGACCACCACAACGTCATACATGTACATTTTTGAAAATTTATCGGAAAGAGCTGTGCATATGCAGCCTATTCCTGTCTCGCTCTCCTCTATATTCACACGAATGACATACAGGTCATATGCAGCCATGCCGGCTGCCTCATTCATAATCTTCGCAAAGACAGCATCATGCTTTTTCCTGTTAAAGGCCGGGGATGACACCGCCTGCAGTTTGTAACATGACTCATCCCCCACTATGACCGTGCTGTTCAGCCTTATGCCCTTCATGCCTCACATGCCTCCCGCATGCATCATTCCTTAAGCACTTTCATGCTCTCCATATCAAGCTCACGGATGAGCTTGTTCCCGGCCACAGCCGTGTTCATGAAGCTTACGGGGTCCCGGAAATACTTGCCGTCATACTTCACAAGAATATCCTTCCCGTCCTGCACGGCCTCTATCCCGTATTCCTTTCCGTCTGCGGTGAGCAGGACACTGCACGGAGATTTAAGCAGCACGAGAAGGTCTGCAATCTCATGCTTGTCCTCCGGCATGACGTACACCTTGTACAGCATGTCCGCAAGCTTAGCATCCGTACCGTTCACAGGAATTCCGTACGGCCAAAGGCTCATGGAAGAGCTGAGGCCTTGTATAAGCGCCTCGCCGGCTTTTTCCGGCTCACCGTCCTCAAGATACACCTTGGCTATCTCCGGGATGGCATAGTTTATGCATACCATGGCGCAGGCCCCGCCGGCAGAGATAAACTCCTCGTATATGCTGAGCACCAGGGATCTGTACGTGTCAAAATCCTTTTCCACGCACATCCCGTCCCGGTACATTTCCGCCAGGGCAAGGCGTGCGGCGAGATATCCGCGCTCGCTTGCGAACTTGTAATATTCATATGCCTTCTTCCTGTTTCTGCGTCCGATGTACCCGTTCAGCTCTATATCACCAGCCGCTTTGGCGAAGACTGGGTCATACGGATACCTTTCCGCGAACTCCAGGATCTTTGCGAAATCCTTCTCCCACAGCTCCCCGACTATCTCTTTGCTGTATCCGGGATTGGGGTCATAATCCATTATGGCCCCTAAAGCCTGCCAGTACTCCGGGAACAGGGAGCTGTTCCCTACATTGCCGTTCATATAATGGGAAATGATACCTGAAAGCCTCCGTTTCTCTTCGTCATCCTTTATAATGCCGTATTCCGAGTCCACAGACTCCTTGCTGGGACATTTCGCCAGATTCCAAGGCAAACCGCCAACATCCAGAAAATTCCTTATCATGCAGAAAGTTTCATATCTGTCTCCAGCATACACATATGCCATTGAGGAACCATCCTTCTGCCGTATATGCAACTCCATATGGAAGAGATCTGTTTTCCCTAAACGCCTGTCATTGTATACACGAACGGAGCAGACTTTCCCAGCAGGAACATCCCCCATTCGAAGGACCATCTCGTCCCCGTCATATGCCGTCATGTGCTTTATACCATCATATGCTTGACACATGAATTCCTCATAAGCTTCATCACTGTAGATCTCCGGCTTACTGTACTCTTTCTGCTCTCCCAAAAGAATGTCATCCGCAAATATCATTTCATGTCCTCCTGTGCGTATCCCGGTTCTGGCGGCATCCTGCCGTTAAATTCATTATATTGTCATGCGGATTACTGTCCGTCTTCCGGCTGGACAGCATTGGAATCCTCTTGACTGGAGCTTCCCTCCTGCTGGCCGCTGAGTTCTTTGACCTTCTGCAGGCAGACTTCGCGGAAGGGATCCTTAATGCCTACGTAGTGAGTAAGCCATTCCCAGTCCCACAAGCTCAGCTCTCCGGTCTCAGCCAGCTTTTTGCGCCGGCTGGATATAGCTTTCAGCGGATTATTGGCGCAATACTTGTTTATGTGCTCCCAGTCTTTCCCGGACATCCTGTCCTGTACATCATAAAACTCCGCAAGACATTCCGCTTCCTTTTCTATTTCCGTTTCTATAAATAAGGAATACCAAGACAAGTAAAACGAGAGCGCCCAGTATCTTTTGGACAGAGTCGATGGAGCTGTTGCATACACATGGCACCAGCATGAATTCCCGCAGAAATACTTTACTGCATGCTGTATCTTCGCTTCATCCATATCATTTCTTTCCCCCAGCCTTGGCTGCCTTTGCAAGAGTCTTCAATTTCTCTTTGGAGTCCATATATCCATCGCTAGCGGCAATCTCCATGTACTTGATTGCCTGCTTCGTGTTCTTCCTTGTACCGACGCCTTCCATGTAGCATTTGGCAAGATTGTATGCGCCAATTATGCTGCCGTCATCCGCAGCCTTGTGCAGCCATTTGAATGCCTCATCCGGATTTGCATCCATTCCGGTGCCGTCTATAAGCAGCACGCCCATCACAGCCTCTGCGTTAGGATACCCCTGCCTGGCGGACTGCGAAATCCAGAACGCCCCCTGGGTCTCATTCCTTATTTTGCTGTCTCCGTAAAGGAAATTCATTCCAATCTCATACTGGCATCCGGGCTCCCTCAGCTTCAAACCGTTCATGAACCACTTTTTGGCCTCATCCTGGTTATTCTGCGCGCTCTTGGGATTGCTGTATATCACTCCGAGATGGTAATTTGCTTCCGGAACATCATCCGCAGACTGCGTGTAATATTCTATAGCCTTGGCTATGTTCTTTCTTGTCCCAATCCCGTTCTCATAGCAAAGTCCAAGCGCATACGCTGCCGGCTTGAAGCCTTTTTTGGCGGCAAGCTTGTACAGGCGGACGGCCTCCTGCTTGTTCTCCTCAACGCCCTCACCTTTTTCATACAATTGACCCATGTAGAAGACGGCAGGATCAAATCCTTTGTCCGCAGCCTGCTTGAATAACTTGAATGCCTTCTTCAGGTTCTTCTTGACACCGGTCCCGCCATAATAGCACTGGGCCAGCCTTGTCATGCATCCCGGGCTTCCGGCGTCCGCACCCTTTTCAAAGCACCTGAATGCCTCATCGTAATCCTGCTTAATGCCTCTTCCCTGTATAAAGATCATGCCTGCTTCCGCATACGCATCCGCAAGGCCGGCCTCAGCAGCCCACATAAAAAGCATCAGGGCATCCGCATCTTTATTCTCGGATTCAAGCATTCCTTCACGGTAGCAGTTGGCAAGGTACATGCAGGCCTGGGGGTGTCTCTTGTTTGCTGCATCATGAAGCCAGACCATCCCCTGCATGGTCTTGTCCATATCCTTCTCCACTCCGTCTCCGTCATAATAACGCATGTAACGGATGCCCATTTCATACTGCATATCCGTATCTCCTGCATCCGCAGCGCGCACGTAATACTCCTCCGCCTTGTCCGGATCTTTTTCTACAAAGTTGCTGTCTTCATCTTCATAAAGAGTGCCAAGCACCCTGAGACCCCAGGCGCTCCCGCCGTCCGCAGCCTTTTCTATCCATTCCAGCCCCTTCTGCGTATCCGGCTCCACTCCGCTTTCCCCGAACAGGTAATACAGGCCGTAACGGACCATTGCCTTCAGATTTCCGGCCATGGCATACTGCTCACAGACTGCAAAATCATCCAGTTCGTCATCATCCGGGTCTTCGTCTTCGCCGTCTTCCTCCTCATCTTCGTTGGCTACATCATCTTCATCGTCTTCTACGCCTTCGGCATCTTCGGCTTCCTTATCTTCGTCTCCGGAATCTTCATCTTCGACGTCTTCGTATTCGGAATCCTCAACTTCTTCTTTGTCTTCGTCGTCAGAATCCCCGTCTTCGACGTCTTCTGCATTTGTATCAAAAAGCATGGGCAACAGCTTTTTCATCTGCAAGGCCTGCGGATTTCCCTGTTCGAGCGCCATTGAGATATACTCCATGGCCTTTTTACGGTCACGTTCAGTTCCCGTGCCATTCAGGAAGTAAAGGCCGGCCAAAAGCTGTGCATCCGAGTCTCCGTCTGCCGCTGCATCCACGTAATACTCAAGCGCTTTCGCTTCATCCATCTCAACCCCTATGCCTCTGGAATAGAAGGTGCCGGCCTTCACCTTGGCAAGGGTGTTTCCCATGAATGCCGCCCTTTTGTAAAGGTCCAAAACCTGCTTGGGATCGACTTCACCTTCGTCCATCCCGCTTTCAAGCACCAGTCCAAGATTGTACAAGGCTATGGGACTCATTTTATCTGCGCCTTGTGTAAGCCAATTAAAAGCTTCTTCCGGGTTCTGTTCGGTTCCGTCCCCGTTCATAAGACATGCGCCAAGCATACCCATTGCCTCGCCGTACCCCTTCTCTGCGGCCTTCCTGTACAGCTCCACGGCCTTTGCATGGTCTTCCTCAAAGCCTGTGCCGTTGTAATAGCAATCCGCGAGGAAATACATGGACTCCTCATCCCCCTGGTCCGCAGCCTTTGTGAACCATTCTATTGCCTTCTCCATGTCCTGCTCCACGCCGTCTCCGTCTTTGTAGCAGATTGCAATCTGGTTCTGCGCAGAGACATCCCCGGCTTCCGCACATCTCATCATCCACTTGAATCCCTTCTGAGGATCCTTCTCACAGTTGGTTCCGCGCTGGTATCCGTACGCCAGTTTTCTCATTGCCTCAACATATCCGGACTCCGCCGTCTCTGTGAGAATCTTCATGCCTTGCACTTCGTCCTTGTCCGTTCCCACGCCATAAAAATAGCAGTCCGCCAACAGAAGCTTTTTATCCGGGTCTCCTGCGGCAGCACCTTCCCGGGCTGCCTTGAAAGCCTCACCATATGAGGCATACCCCTGCGCCACCTTGTCCTTGATCTTCTTATTGATAAGATCCACATCTATGAAATCCTTGAAATCATCGAGATTCATAATCTCCATCCTTTGCTCTTGTGAGGTTAAATTTCCTTTACGCCAATAGTGTAAAGTAAAATCATAAATCCTGCAATGAAGGTATGTTAAATATACTTAACAGTCTACAGGTTTCTGTCTTATAACCCAAAATATCTGCGCTATAACACGGGCCTTGGACAGGATGATAATCCAATGTTAGCGGCCCGCTTGAAAGTTCACCTCCCAAGACTTTAGTTAGTACAAGTACAACAACACAAAGCAGAAACACACGGCAGTATCATGAAAACAAAATCCTCCGTACATCCATGCGGAAGCGTTTGCATTTATTCACAACAGCAAAATCCCGGCACAAACAAAAGGCCCGGAGACGGTCCGGGCCTGGATTACATATGCAGTTTTTGCTGGGTGGTTAATTTTACTGTCTGCAGCGGCGGAAACATCCTCTGTCTCCATATAACAGCTAGGCTGGAACGGATTAACCCGTGAAATTATCGCTGTTTCCGGAGGGAATCCAGGCCTTGTAAAACGTAACGCTCAAAGATATCTGCCCGTCTTCACAGGTTGATATCTCAACCGTATCAGCAAGAGCCAAAGAGTCGCAGAATTCTTTCACCGAACTGATCTTGATGATGCTTGTCTTAATCTTCAGATTGAAAGCCGTTCCAAGCAGCTGATCAACGCCGACTGCAACCTCAGCATATGGATCCTGCTCTTTAATGAGATTGGCTATTTTCAATACAGCCTTTTTGATTGCAGGAAACCTGTCCGGGTTTTCCATCAGGCAATGATTATCCGGCATGCACTTTGAAACCAGATCAATCATGCTCTCAATTGGATCTTTCCCTCTCCAGTTTTCGAAATCCTTTCTGTTCATTTACTCCCTCTTTGCTGCGGCAAACAGACACAACAGCTCTTTATAGCATTTTCTACTAAGGCATCCGGACACCTGATGTAAAAACTCAAAAGAAAAGTAGCGGAAACCAACCAATTCTAATTTCCAGACATGGAAGATATCCGCGAGTCACGCATACAGGCTTTCGAGACTTACGACAAGCCTATAATGAAGCCCATCCCCAATGATAACTTCACATTATGTGACTGCAAGCGTATCTCCAGTGTGCCGGAAATTGCCATATCAGATATGATAACCACTACTATTCCATAGTATATACGCCTTGTATTATACTCACCCTCCGGGCAATCCGCAATACTCGATGGAACAATGTCTGCAACTTTTCACATTCCCGGAATCTGGGCCATTTGATTTCCACAGCAAAGAATTATTACAAGCCAACCATTCCAAGGAGCTCTTCGGCTGTGGACGTGTCATAGAAACGGAGTGTGGACTCTTCTGCCGTAGTGTATGAAAGGAAGCCTATGCTCCCGTACCAGATGAGGCCGTCATCTATTACGGCGAACTTGGATGTGAGGCCGGGAAGGAAGGCTACCTGTACTCCGACGGCCTTCAATGTCTCGGTCATGTAGTCCTCGTATGATCCGTTGCCCTCAAGGGCTTCTTCCGGGGCTCTGGCCACTATGGTTATGGAAATCTCTTTCCGGAGCTTGCCCACAAGGGTTATGAAGTCTCCCACGGCGCGGTCCTTTAAAACGGGGCAGACTATAACCACGCTCTTCTGCGCGGAAATGATGTCCTCGTCGAAGACGGGGCCGTATTCGAACTTGTCAAAGAGGACACCGGACTTTTTGCCATCTTTCACGAAGGATATCTCATATCCTATGTACCGGTATGCGGCCACGCGCCTCTGGTACATGCGGTCAAAGACTCCTACGTTCACATCCACGTAGTCATACACTATGACGCTCTCCTTCCCCTCGTATTTGCGGTGCAGGCGTCCGGTGTACTGCGTTATCTTCCCGCTGTAGGATACGGGCATGGCAAGGAACAGGGTATCCAGGCGGGCTTCGTCAAAGCCCTCGCCCACATATTTGCCCGTGGCAACTATAACGAACCTGCGCTCCGGAGGAGAGTTCCTTATACTGTCCAGCTTCTCCTTTTTAACCTTGGCTGAATCAGAGCCCAGAAGCAGAACGACGTCTATCCCGCAGTCTGATATAAGCCCCTGCAGAAGCTGCGCATGTGTCCGGCGTTCGGTAAGGACTATGACATGCCTTCCGTCCTTCACAGCCTGCTCCACATCTGTGACTATCTGCCTGTTCCTCGTTTCGCTGGCACAGAGCTTCTCATATGCCTCCGTTATGGACTCCTTGGAATCTGCAGTAAGAGGCAGACGGAATGTAGTGAACCGTGGCATGACTATATGGTCAAAGCCGTGCTTTGCAGCCTGCTCCTTGGGGCTCACACTGTAGCTCACATCCCCGCACTGCATGAATATGATCTTCTGGTGCCCGTCCTGGCGGATGGGCGTGGCCGTTAGCCCGTACACGTACTTTGCGCATGCGGTCTTCATCACCCTTTCAAAACTGTCTGCGGGAACATGGTGGCACTCATCCACTATGACCATGCCGTAATCCTTCACCAGGTCCTTCACGCTCTCTGCATCCGCAAGGGACTGCATGAGGGCTATGTCCAGATATCCGTTCAATGTGTTCCTGGATGCTCCCAGCTGGCCTATGGGAGACAGCGCCTTCTTGCGCCCTCTCTTTTTGGGCTGGTCTATGTTCTCTTCCGGCTCCGGTATGCGGATATCCAGGAAGTTCATGAGGGAGTCCTTCCATTGGCTTAAAAGGGCGGATGTATGCACCAGTATGAGGGTGTTTCTCTTCTTCTCTGCAATAAGCCTTGCGGCTATTACTGTCTTGCCAAAACCCGTTGTTGCGGAAAGGACACCCATGTCCTTTGCAGCCAAAGCCTCAAGGGCCGGGACCTGCTCCTCACGGAGCTCTCCTAAGAATGTGACGTCCAGAGGCTTGCCGCAATTGCGCTCATCCAGTACGGTGTACTGGATATTGTTCTCATTCAAAAGAGCTGTAATATCCTTGAAACACCCTCTGGGAAGCATGATGTATTTCCCGTTCTCCTCGTGGGTGTCTATAATCCGTGGGATGTTGTATACCGGGAGCCTCATCTTCTGCTTCTTGTAGAACTCCGGATTGGGAAAGGCAGCGAATCTCTTTATGACGTTGAGAGCATATTCCGAGAATCCATCCTTTTCTATGTACACCATATTGGCCCGGACCATGTTCACATGCTCCGGGAAATCCTGGACAATGAGCGTCCTCTTTTTAGCCCACGGCCTGTCCTCATCCTCGCTGCCGAATGTCCCTACGTCTTCCCTGCCTGCGGAATGCAGAATGGATTCCAGATTCTCCGGAGATATCTTTTCCACTCCGGAAAGGAACGCCCACTGGTCTTCATACGGATTGAAGTTTTCATCTATGAACATGCTGTTGCCCTGCTTCACGGCCCTGCCCTGCAGGGGAAGAGCAACAAGGTTGCCTATGCTTCCGTTTGGAAGAAAGTCCTGGACAGGAATGAATCTGTCATATGACGCAAGGCTTATCTCATGCCTTAGAGACATGGCTCCCGTCATCATGAAGCTTGCCAGCCTTCTTGCAGCCGATGCCTTCACCGGCTCCGTGAAGAAGAACCATCCGTGCCCTCCGTCCCCGGACCTGGATCTCTCAACCGGAATATTGAGCCCGTAATTGGCGCATGTCTGCCTGAAGGCTTTCACGTCCTTCTGCCAGCCATCATCGTCAAAGTCTGCCACCAGCAGGCTGCACATATCATCATCCAGCATGGGATATATCCCGACCACATCTCTGCAGTCTTCCCTGGCTCCCTTGAAATGAGCCACAAGGTCCTTGTCCTCCAATGGCACCCATTCCCTGAACTTGCAGTCCTTGCATTTGACATTGCGTTTGTCACAGACCTGGCTCCACTCATTGGCGCACACCGGACTGTATCCGGATTTTCCGGCCTTGCTTTGCCAACGCTTAGCAAATACATCCGGCCTGCCCTTGAAGAGGGATCTGAACAGCTCCAGCTTATCCTCCATAGGGCTGGCCGCAGTGACCTGCTTCCTTTCCAAAGGCTCCGGCGCAGGCTGCGCTTTCTCTTCCTCTTTTTCCTCTTCCGCTATATACGCAAGCTCCTCCGTTATCTCCGTGAGATCCTCATACCCATCTTCCGCATCATCCGCGCTGAAAAGCTCATCCGGGACCAAAGACAGCTGTTCCCCTTCATCCGGAGCAAAGGGAATCTCCTCATGCGGCTCATTATCCGAGTCCGTATCCGTAAACCAAGGATATTCCTGCATCAAGAACGGCTCTTCCTCCTTTGGCCTTTCCATGACCGGACTGGCGGTAAAGGAGATGCCGGCGTTTTCGAGAACCTTCAAAAGCTCCGCAACCTGCTGTTCCAGCTTCTCCACACGCTCCTTAAGCTCTCTGTTCTCTTTCTCCAGATCCTTTCTGTCTTTATCCGTCCCGGCCTGCATTCTTCCACCCCTGCTTTTGTACGTGTTATATGAGCATTATACGGCATCCAACGGCTGTTTACAACCACCAGTTTTGGCACGATAGTTTTGCCCAATGTAAAATTTTGCTTACTGCGGCGAGTAAAAAATCCTTACCAAAGAGTGTAAAATATTGGCTAATATTTTATATATCTCTTGATTTATGCAACAGGATATGATATGCTTTCATAGATTAGCGCGGATTGGATATTTGACTTCAGACACTACATCAAATAATTTCATTCCATGGAGACATATATGAATCCAAATGCCTGGGATAAGGATATCCCTGTTGAAAAAAGTTCATATCTGTGCAATGATAGTGTAACTTTTTACAATATGGACAACTTTGAACATGACTCAACTAAACTTGCTATGATTGATCTTTTCTGCGGTGCTGGCGGGTTTGCTGTAGGTTGTTCATGGGCTGGATTTGAATCTGTGTTTGGTATAGATCATCTTGAGCCGGCGATGGAAACATGGATTCATAATCATCCTCATGCTATTGGATGTCTTGGGGATATCAATAAGGTTACACCAAAACAAGTTAAAGAAATACTTAATAGCAAAGGCATAGACAAAATAGATCTCATAACAGGTGGTGTTCCTTGCCAAGGATTTTCAATTGCTAATAGGAAGCATAACGACAATGATGAACGCAATTTTCTTTTCCTCAAATATATGGATTATGTCGAGGAATTTGAGCCTGATTATATCATCCTAGAAAATGTTTCTGGCATGAGAAGTACTGCTGGCGGTCAGTTCGAGAAAAATATAGTGGACTACATGAATTCTCTTGGCTATACACCGTCAGTAAAGATGTTAAATGCTGCAGATTTTGGAGTACCTCAGATAAGGCAACGACTTATCTTTGTTGGTGTCAAGCGCGACAGGGGCCTTGTCGAAAAATATATATTTCCACAGGGACAGTTCATTGGAAAATATCGAACAGTTAAAGATGCAATATCTGATTTACCTAAGCTCGGCAATAATGAATGTGCTATATCATATGATTGCTTGCCATTAAATGATTATCAAAAGCTTATGCGAGGATATGGTGACATCTCCGGAATCGTTCCTCCTGACAAATTATATAACCATACAGCACCCAACCATCCACAGGAAACAATAGACAAAATTGCATCAACACCGCAAGGATATCCAATGTATCCCAAATTTAAGCAGAGAATCAGACTTCGTGAGGACGCACCAAGCCCTACTCAGTTGGCTGGAGGTATTCGTCCACAGTTTCAGTTTGGACATCCAACTCAGGACAGAGGACTCACTATCCGCGAAAGAGCCAGAATACAAAGTTTCCCTGACTGTTATGAGTTCTTAGGAGGCATTGTGCAAGAACGTGTCCAAACAGGCAATGCCGTGCCCCCTATGTTGATTTATAATGTAGCTCTTCCAATAGCAAGCGATATCAGAAAAAAGGATAACAGCCATGTACAGAATATGGTATAGCACAGAAAGCTTTGCTGATTACATAATAGATCACACTTTTTTACGTAAAATCACCAACGTAAAAAAATGCAAAATCTCGGAAAGTGATGCTAACAATCCGTTAGATTTCTATACAATACCTGACCATATTAGAAAAATTCTATACCTGGATGCTCCTGATTTAATAATTGAGCTTAACGATGAGCCCATCCTTTCCATAGAGATTACGACTGAAGCAGGAACAGGCCATAATGTTTTTCAGAGATTTGCCAGAATAGCAGCTGCAGCGGAAAATAATGTACCCGTCATTTATATATACCCCGAAGGAAAACTTGTTCACCGCAAAAGTAAGGAACCTCTTGAGGCTTTTGATAGATGGGACAGTATCAACCCTCTTATATTCCTAGCGCTTGACGATGTTAAAACAATATTTGACATTCCTGCATTATTGTTTTACTTCCCTTCAGATATGACATCTAACATTTTTAATTCCGAAAGCCAATACATTCTACGGAATGGATTACACTATGACTCAGATGAATCAACTTTCCCAGGGTGTCCCGATTCAACTGATAGTCAGATGTTGGATATGTTTAATACTATAAATGAAATCTGCTACACCATTGAAAAAAGAGGGATTTCAATGGCAAAACCTGATTTACTAAAAGGAATGTATGTGAGAGATAGGACTGTTGCGATGTTATTTGAATACGGATTCAAAGCGAAAGATCAAATAAAATTTTCGCAAAAAGATTATCTCAAGCCATCCTACAGTATGAGGAACAAGATGTCACCGCTATCCTCTGTTACAATTATAGAAACCGAATACTTGCTTAATTATTTATCACAGTATGAAATAAATCACTATCATATTGGTGAACTGCTCAAAAGTCGTAAACAGACGGCAATTTATCAAGCCAATGCATCTTTCCGTGGCGACCCATATCCAGGATGCCTTGCAGCTATAGACTATCTGATATGCCGTACTGGGAAGACCCTTGAGGATCGCAACAAAAACCTTGTCATGGTATGGGGCAAAGTTGAAGTAGATGATGCTAATAAGACAATTACGATTAGCAATGAAAAGGGTTCAACCATCAACGATTTTTTCCGAGATGTAAAAAAATCTTCAAAACATAACCTTTTGGTTAAAAATTATTCCGAGCTTAAACCTGAGGAGATTCCAAGATATTTCATGCAAATTCGATATGGATCAACCTACTCAAAGTTGAAACATATACGCGTTTATTCATATTTTGCTGATGCAATTCTTTTCCCTGACGGCTCACTGTGGAGGGACGCATGATATCAGAAGAGAATATCACCAAAAAAATATTATCATGGCTTATTCAAAGCAAATGGACAATATTAAGTAGTGATTATCCGCAAAGTGGAACAGGAATAGTTTTTCATCAGGACAACACAATTTCAAAGAATAAAGGTATATTAAAGCCCGATATTGTTGCGGTTAAAGATGATGTCTGCCTTTTCTTTGAAAACAAGAATAGATTCTATTATCCAGATTATGTGAAAGTAAACAATCTAATTGTTAACAACAATTACAGCAAGGATATTGCAACCCTACTATCCGGACGTAACATAAATTCGATATATTATGGGATAGGATTCCCTTCAGAGTTTCACAAACAGAAATCAATTGAATCTGCTCATCTTGTGGACTTTATTATAGGGGTAAGTGACGAAAATACTATAGAAGAATTATATAATCCATCCCATATTGCATTTACGTAATTATTGTTGCTTCGCCACTACTTACATATTACATATGTTCTATTATAAATGTGTCAAATAAATTGTACATTTGAAATTACAAAACGCCAGGCAAAACAATTGCCGGCGTTTTTATACCTTTGATAATTTTCAATTGTAGAGAACTCAATTATAAAGGGTATAGTTAAAAAAGAGTTGATTTGACCAGACATATTTCTGGTCGCTAGACTACAGTCAGGAACCGGTGGCGCAAATTGTGTATTGAAACGAACCTGTAGTCCCTCCGGATGATACATGAGTGAGCCTTCTGGATGCTGTTTGTAGCGTTCCCTGCATATGCGGCGCTAAGGATGGCATTGTACCTGTTCAGATACTTGGTTGCCGCACCGTGAGCCAGCTTGTTCACACGGAACTTCATGAAATTGTGCAATCCATTAACAATAACACTGCGGCAGTTAAACTGCAACAAAGGGTATACTGCGTGTGAGGAATAATATGTGTAATTTGATTTGTTTATAGACTAAGAAAAAGGTCTGGGGTATAATCCAGACCACTATTTTATACTTTTAATTGTGATTGTTGCTTTGACTGTTGTGCAGCTGTACAACACAAACAACTCAATCAGCGTCAGCTTTTAGAATGCATATCATGTTGATGTAGACTCTGCACAAGATTTTCAAGTGTTTCGCTGCGCTTGTTTGTCTTTAACTCGCATTCCCACACAACAATGACATTCCAGCCAAGATTCTTAAGCTCCTGAATCTCTTTCTCATCCCGCTCTTTGTTGCGTGTGAGCTTATCAAACCAGTAATCATGATTGTCTTCCGGCATTCTAAAATATTTGCATCCGTCATGCATATGCCAGAAGCAACCGTTCACGAATACAACAGTCTTGTACTTTTTGAGTACAATATCCGGTTTGCCCTGCATTTTGCTCACGTTTCGTCTGTACCTGAACCCCTTGGAAAAGAGATACTTAGCAACCACATCTTCCGGTTTTGTGTTTTTGCTATGTATGCTGGACATGCAACGGCTTCTTGTCTCTACATCAAAAACATCCATGCCTACCCCGCCCCGATTGGACCTATATATTAAACTCGTTCTTTAGGATGGCTATCAAAGCTATTGCACTATCCCTGTCAATCTGAAACATCTGGCTTACCTTGCCCTTAATCTTGCGGTCAACACTGCCATATGTATCAATTGTGCGCGGTAAGATGATTTTGCCACCACATGGTAAGGAGATTTTTCATACCGC
>JAJPZA010000204.1 GCA_021204625.1 Clostridia bacterium
TCAAGGGCTGCATGCTCTTCACGTCCCATGACCAGGAGCTCATGAACACCGTCTCAAACCGGATCATCGAGATCAACGGCACCAAGACCTTCGACAAGAACGTCAACTATGACGAGTACGTCGATATCATCACCGGCATCCCGGAGTAACCCGCCTGGACAGCCGCACCCAAATCTGCTCACAACATTCGTAGTGATTACCATCGGAAGCACCAGGCCGATTACGGCCGGGTGCTTCTCATTTTCACGGCGCAAGCAAAAAGCCCGGCTTTAAAATCCGGGCCGGACTTTATACCAAACCGCTCACTCATCCTTGTGGACGGCTTTTTTGGCTGCTCCGAATACTTTCATCTTGGCTTAACCGCTCATCCGCAGAAGATGCGGCATCATCCGCTTCATCCAAACTGGACTCCAGATCTTCTGCTGTGGGGCCGTTCACAGACCTTATCGCGTCCAGACCGGCTTGAATCATGGCTCTTGCTTCCTCGCTCGTATATAATCTGCCGTTGCGAAAGTCATCCCTTGACTGGGCTAGATGTGCAAGCAGTTCAGCCTTGGCTTCAGCAAGAGACGCAGATTTCTCAATAGTCTCTGAAGCAATATCAGAATCAGCATCCTCGGAACCGTCGCAGAAAACGGCTGACAGTTCTTCCAGTGAAATCGTTCTGCCGTTATGGATATCCATAAAGGCAAGATGCATCTTGACCAAATGCTCGGAAAACGAATCAGTATTGCCTTTGCTGTCAAACATTTCGTCATAGGCCGTTTTGCTCATCACTACCATAGCCAGTTTTCCGTCCACAGCAATGCCCGCAGGCTCATCGGAAACCATTGCCATAAATCTGTCATAGAGCTCATGCCGGTCATCTGTAGGCCCTGCAGTGAAATCATCAATCATAAATCATCTCCGAATCATCTCTAATATTGAATAATGATAACTCAAAGGGAGAGGATTTTCAACTCCGGATTTGTAGTACCTCCAGAGGACCAACCAAAACCGACTCAACTAAAATTTCAACCACAAGCGAGGTTGAAGAGCTGACGCAAATAATCAGAAGCGAAAATTTCTATACAAATTTTTATGCAATATCAATTCCAAAATTTGTTCGACTGAAGGCCGGATAATTGGTTAAGAAGAATTGTACAGCGGTCACAATTGCTGCAAGTGCAAATGAGATGGTGGTGGGAGCAAGGATTGAAAAACAAAGAAGGAATTTTTTGATATAATTTTTTATGCATTTATACATTTTGAAATTGCTAGCATTCAGGTATATTAGAAAGGCAGATGACAAGTCCGTCAGAAGCCTTGTTTTAAGCTCACATAGCCACTTAGATCGCCAGGATAACCCGTCTGCATCCATATGTCCACAAGGAGGAACAGAGTGATGATTTCCATCCTGGATGGTGTAGGGAGAGGCTCTTAATTTTCGGAATTTCTTATCAAAGATCGAGAAATTATTATGTAAAAATGCTAATTTGCAATGTTATAAGCAAATTTGAATGTATTATGTCAGATATAATAAATATTAAATTATACCTGAAAAGGTATAATATAATGTGCAATGTGATGTTTCATACCCGATAAGGTATAATTTGTGGATACGCTTGACAACTATACCCGATAGGGTGTAACATATATGTATGAGCAAGATATCGAGTTTTGTGAAAGAGAACAGGAAAGCACAAGGGCTTACGCAGGAGCAGTTCGCTGCCAAGGCTGGAGTAGGCCTTCGTTTTGTTAGGGATCTTGAGCAGGGGAAGGAGACTGTCCGGATGGACAAAGTGAATAAAGTTCTTGCATATTTTGGCTATGAGTGCGTTCCCGGAAAAAAAGTGCAGGAGTGACCATCCCCTGTCAGATGTCCTTTTGGCTTTTGTCTTCCAAGCGGCTGTTTGAAATTTTTGTACGAACAGTATATGATTATTTATAATGTATAAATGTATAATAATCAAATATTTGTAATTTCGACTTTCATTCACCATGGATGTGTTTTGTCTCATCTCTTTTCTTGAGTCTTAATTCTGTCTTTCAGCAGAGTTTGATGTAGGTTGATCTCATTTGTTACTTTATTAATTGTTTTTAATTTTATATTGACATTGTTGTTTAATTAAGTTATAATTTGACTACGATTTTACTTATCGAGGTGATTGTATGTCTGCTGATAAAGCTTTTAATTCCTCTAATCTGAATCCTTCTTTGAGACCTTCTATTTTTAATTTATCCATTAGACCATCTAAGGATATTCGAACTAACTATTCACAAATTTCTGCTCTTTCTAAGGAGAATCCTGTTGCTATTACCGTAAATGGTAAAGAAGATACTTATGTGTTGTGCCATGATGATTTCTATTACTTAATAGGACAGGTGCTTGAACTTTCTGCTAGACTTTCCTTGTATGATAAACTTGCCCAAGCGGAAGATGATATTCGTCTTGGCAGGGTTACGCCTATTGATCAAGCTTTTAAGGAAGTATATGATTTCATTGATAAGGTGGAAATATGAGTGCTTATCAAGTTATCCTTTCCGATGATGCCAAGGCTGATTTAAGTGAGATTTCATACAATATACTTATGGTATCTAAGGATAAGGAATTTGCACACAATTATGTCTCAAAAATATATGAGAAGTGCTTATCTCTTTCAGATTTTCCAAATAGAGGTGCTTATCCTGCTGATCGAAAGCTTAGAGGAGATGGATATCGTTTCTTGACTGTTGATGATTACTTAATTTTCTATAGAGTTAATGAAAACTCCGTTATAATTGTTAGAATTATCAACTCTAAAAGAGACTACCTGTCTTATTTACGTTTATGATGATTTAAAATTTGACCACTCCAAGAAGGAGTGGTTTTTTAGTGTGATATTCAAAGTTTAGTTTTTTAAAAATATAAAATTGGAATCTGTAACACCCCGATTTTAGTCATATGCCGGAAAATTTTTTTGCCCTCCGAAAAAATTTTTCGTACCATTTTCGTACCATTTTTTGTCTCGGATAAAAAAATAGCGGTATATGTAATCGTTTTAGACTACATATACCGCTTGGCGCAGGGGAGAGGATTCGAACCTCCGAACAGTTCACCACCGTCACACGATTTCCAGTCGTGCGCCTTAAGCCACTCAGCCACCCCTGCAGCTT
>JAJPZA010000039.1 GCA_021204625.1 Clostridia bacterium
TAAATGAACTCGATACTGCCGTGATTGGTTAATCGTGTTTCATATTGACAATAATTTAAAGAACGCTTGGCTTCCGTACACGTGAGTGTGCGGAAGTTTTTTTTGACCATTTTCTTGGGCGCACGGAAATGGTAATTTGGCGACACAAGGAGTATTGTATTGTTAACGTCTGATAATAAAAAAAAAAAACAGAAAAGATTTCTTAATTTTTGGCTATATTTTCATAAAAATGTATTTTTGGGCAGGAAATGCGCCGATGACGCAAATGAAAATTAAAAATTAAATAACATATATCGAAACAAGTGATTAAAAACAAATATTTATTAACTATTAAAAAAAAGTCTATGAAAAAAATTAATTTACTGAAATGGGGCTTTTTAAGCCTATTTTGCATGCTTACCACTATGGTTGGAGCAACCAATGTGGAAACAAATGATGTCATCACGTGTGTTTTCACGGGTGGAAAAGCAGTACAAAGTCAAGATGATTTCTTTACTCTATTTAAATCTACTACTACTAATGGTGAAACTACCACATCAGATCCTGGCTACACCACAGATGCTGGTCACGGTACTGCTATGATTAACGGTAAAGTTTACGAAGACTGTATGAAAGTGGAAACAGGTACTGAAGTTGATTTCACAACTACAGAGGCTATGATTCTAACTATCGTTCTTGAGCAAGAAACTGGTGAAGTTGAGGCAACTAAAAAAGACATTACGGTAGATAATACAAAGTATACGGCAACTACAGGAACCAATGTAATAACTGTTGCTCTTTCAGCCGGTAATCACACTATAACAAAGTCTGATTCCAACTATATATTCTACATCGGACTTAAGAGCGGAACTACTTCATCAACTTATTGCTTGACATTTGACCCAGATGGAACTGTTGGAAAGGAATATGAATCAAGTAGTAAAAAATTTAACGATGCTACAACTTCCGTTGCATATATATCTTCAATAGCTGTTACTTGTCCTACAATAGTCAATGTTGCTTCTTCAACAGAAATCTCTGCTGGTTCTGAAAACATTTCTGTTAATGGTGAAGAAGTTGAGGCAACTTTTGCAGATGGCGCAATTAAATTGGCAGAAGCTATTATGACCGCAGGAACATACGAAATTACCATTCCTGAAGGTTATTTCACACTTGGAACTTCTGATTCCAACAGTGCAATCACTCTTAACTATGAGGTAACTGGTGCGTTCACAGGAGTTGCTTGGGACTGGGAAAATGACCTGCCAGCAGGTATCGCAACAGGTACAGCATACGAGAGATATGAGGGTTACATTGAATCTACTGTTGATGGACTTTATATGTACGTCGATGCAAATAATGGTAAATTAAACAGTGCGGACAGAGTTAAGGATGGTAATAATGACTGCCAGTTTAATGAAAATACTATTCTTAAAATTCCAGTAGTAAACGAAGGTGATACTGTTACGGTTGTTTCTGATAGTGGTGAATATCATAACTTCACTATTGGTGCTTCTAATACTACTGCATCATCTGCTTCTGAGGTTTATATTGTTACAGCAAATGACATAACAGAAAATGATAGTTGTGTAACAATAACTGCAACAGGTGCTTGTTATTTGAAATCAATAACTGTAAGCTATGCAACTCCCGTTAGCTCAGAAGATTTTTCAGATGAATTTGCCAGAACAACTGTAAAACTGACTTCTGAGGCACCAGAAGATACAGTTGCTTGCATTAAAAAGAATGAAGAAATTGCATTCACTGCTGTAAATATCCCTGATGGCACAACTTTAACATTGAAGATTGACAGTATCGGTGAAACTTCCACAAACATATTTAGTGAAGTAGCCACAGCAAGTGAAGATGATGCCACAGCATACTCTGTTGTTTTGTCAGAGCAAATCAATTTCAATGTTAATGCTCAATACAAGGCATACGTAGAGATAACAAAAGCTGATGGAGAAGAAGTAGGCTCATACGACCTGTTCACTGTTGTAGGTAAATACAACACAGTGATTACATGGAAAGCAGATCCAGACCCGGATAATGATATATTAACGGCTGATACAGATGCTGTAATCAAATTGGAATACAGCGAAGCAGTTTTACTTGACACTACACAGGTTTACATTCCAATGAATGAAAGTGGAACTCTTACAACTCTTCCTGTCACAATCAGCAATAGTGAAGGTAACAATGCCACAGCTTCTAAAGAATGGACATTGACAGTTGATCAGGCATACGTCGCATTATTTGGACGTACACAAATGACTGTCTATGTTGTCGCTGCTGACGAGGATGATAATATCCTCATTGGTACAGAGGGTGATGGTACATCATGGCTTGAATACTACGTCGATTTGGTAGTTGATTCAATTAAAATCACTACAATCCCTGCAGACGGTGATGAAGTTGAAAGCATCGAAGAAATTGTTATCAAGACTAATAATGTACAAACAGAATTACAAAGTGACGAAACAGATGTTATTGTATTGAATGGAGATGGCGAACAAATTGCAGCAGGTATATCATGGGGCTCAGAGCCAGTAGATGGAACAAATGCAGAAATCGGTTACACAATACCTTTGGATAGCGTAATCACAACAGCTGGTACATATACTATCATAATACCAGAGGGCTTCTTTACTATGACAAATGGTATAAATGCTGATACTGAATATTATGCTGGTGATACAATTCACGTAACAATACCTGAAAAAGTTGAGTATTCTTGGACTTTCACACCTGCTGATAGTGCAACAGTCGATACACTCTCATCAATCACAATCCTTGAGGCTAATGGTCAGGAAATCTATTTGAATGATTACGAATCATCTATCTATGTTCTGGATTCTGAAGGTGAAACTGTTGCAAACGGCGTAGATTGGAGTGCTTATAAAGAAGGCAATACAATACTCGGTGAGAACGATATTGAAATCGGATATACCATTGAATTGGATGACACCATCACCACTGCCGGTACATATACTATCGTTATACCTGAAGGACAAATCCTATTAGGAGATAGTAATGCCGAAGATAGTAATGCAGAAATCAAGATTACTGTTACTGTAAGTGGTTTGGCAACAGGTATCAAGAGTGTTACATTGCAGGCAACAGGTGATGACAAGTTCTATAACC
>JAJPZA010000077.1 GCA_021204625.1 Clostridia bacterium
GTGTTGTCCGATGACGGCGAGATCGTATGGAACGATGCCTCTGAACAGAGGCTTTTAAGCCGATTTAGCTCTGAGATACGCAGAGACTGCATACTGTTCCCGCTGTGCGCCCACGGCTGCTCTCAGGATGCATACGAAGACCGGAATCCGAACAGATGTCTGCACGGGTTCTCCGACGCTGACATAAACCGCATATTAGAGGAGAAAGTCAACTCCCTTCTTCAGAATGTTGGATAAGATTCAATACATGGCAATTAACTAAAACATTAATACTAAAATATTAATATTATGGGAAAAGATTTACTCAACATCCCTAAATTAAAAAAAGAAGGCAGTAACTACACAGAAGGCTTTTCTGTGATAGAAAGTACAGGAAACCCAAATACAGATGAGCAAAGTCCTATAGCTGAATATGTGAACAAGTCTTGCAGTGACAATGGCGACTGCTATAGTAATGGAGTTTGTAATAACAATTCTATCGGATGTCATAACAACGATGCATGTTCCGGGAATAAGTCTTGCTCAGGAAACGACAGTTGTGCGGCTATTAAAGTGCCTGATGAATGACCAAGATATTTTTAATTTTGCTCCTTAAAATGAAAGGTTTTCTGATATCGGTGCTCTGTTTGTGCGCGACAGTACAGCTCTTTGGGCAGAATGACACAACCGCCATCGCAACGTCCCGGCAAGACACAACTACAGCTACCCCGATATCGCAAAACTCCGACACTGTCTCGACTCTGCAGGACACCACATCGTATCACGAATTCCAGAACGACACCATCGCCGAGGCAGTCCATATCGAGGACTACATCAAGCGCCGAGGTACGATGATGACCGTCGCGGTGAAGAACAATCCTGAGGCTAAGGGCAGAAATACGCTTCAGTTTCTCAACACCCTTCCCGGAGTCGACGGCATCAACATCTACGGCAACAAGGAGAGCGCCAAGGTATACGTGAACGGCAGGGAGCTAAACATTCCCGGCAGCATCACTGATTATCTGAAATCGTTGCAGGCCGAGGACGTGCGCCAGATTCAGATTCTTCCGACACATGGAGCCAGGTACTCCGCCGACAACAAGGGCGGGGTCATCAGAATCCAGCTTCGCAGCAAGGAGGAGGACCGGATCTCCGGAAACGCGAACATGAACGCCAGCGTGCACACCTACAACGGAGGCGTGACGTTAAAACCGTCAGTCAACCTCAACTACATGGGCAGGAAACTCTCCTCCTACACATACGTTACCGGCACATGGCTTCAGGACGAGCGGACTGCCTCCAAGAACATCATCGGCGAAGGCGAAGACCGGATCACGGAGTCACAGACCAACGACCGCGGCTTCTATTGCTTCACGGCCGACCAGAGCCTTCTCTGGAGCATAAACGACAACCATGAAATCGGCTTTGCCGTGGAAGGGTTCGCCAAGCCGCGCGAATGGAGCACTTACAAAATCTACAGCGGGAACAGAATCAACGATGACATATCACTCTACGATGCCTCCGCCACGCTGAACTATAATTGGAGCTACGGCGACAAGGGATCAGGTTTGAAGTTCACGGCGGACTTCTTCTACTCATACGACACGGATGACCAAGACTACTTCTACTCCTCCTCTGAGGATGAAGAGATGGACAACAGTCTCGCCGATGACATCGCCGCCCCCTACGAGCACTCGGATGCCATAACTGAGAAATACACATGGTCGCTGAAAGCGGACGGGGACCATAATTTCAATGACGAAAAGTCCGGCCTGAGCTATGGGGCGTTCTGGCTCGGAATGAACGCAAAGGACAGGTACAGTCAATACGAAACTCCTGACACATACGGCTTCAACGAGCGCATGTACGGAGCATACGCCGAATTCTTCACTTCATTCCTTGATGACAGACTGGATCTTGATCTGGGCATTCGCTACGAGGGCTACCGCTCCGAATGGACATACCGGAACCCCTACATCGTCAATGAGAGCTTTGACCGGGCCGACGGCAGCAACAACTTCAACAGCTTTTTCCCTTCGGCTTCCCTGTCCTACCGATCAGACAACAGAAAGTCCTACACCTCACTTGAGTATAGCCGCGACATCAGCCGGCCGAACATGTATGCCTACAATCCGACAGTCTCACGCACAAGCGACAATGTCTTCTTCGTAAGCCCAACCACGATGCTTCCGGAATTCGACAACAGATTCATTCTCGTTGAGACCATCAATAACACCCACACCCTGCGACTGTCCTACTCGTGGAGAAAGAACATCTACGACTACACTTACGAGCAGGTCGGGGACCAGATCTACCAGTCGCGCAGCAACATCGGCTCCTCGCGCGAAGTCAGGCTCTATTACAGCACCAGATTCTGGATTGTGAAGAAATGGTTGAGATTCAACGTCAGCGCCTCCGGCCAGTACACACAGTATGTCCACACCACGACAGGAGACTACGGGACATGGGACGGCAATGTGAGTGCAGACGCGACTCTTTACATGCCGAAATCATGGATAGTTCAAGTAGGGGGCTATTACATGACTCCGCAAAAGTATCCGACCTATTGGAGCAGCGGCTACCGCGACATGGACGCCACAGTTCAGAAATCCTTCAAGAGCGACCTTGTCTTACAAGTCAGGTTCAACCAGATAGTAGCCAACTTCAAGAGGAAAACCTATTCAAGGGCAGCCGACGTCAACTACACGACATTCAACACATCCAATTTCCGCTCACTGACTGTCTATCTGACCTACCGGTTCGGCTCGAGCAAGGTTCACGTCAAACGTGTTCGCGGCAACGACGTAGTTTATTTCCGCTCCGCCGGTAAATGATTTTCATCCTCACGGATTTGAAAAATAGCCTTATATTCCCCGACGGCCTCATGTATAAGTACTTTAATGCATTAAATTTTGACACGGCAACTACCTTTTCTGGTTCAAAAAGGATCAAAAAAGTATTTTTTCGTGCAAAAAAGCTTTGGATGAGATTGGTGAGTTCGTCTAAGAGTATGCGGTTCTTACAGGTCTATGCTGAATTTGACGAGGAACTCTCGCGGACGAAGTCGCGTGATCGTGTAGGACTCGACCGTATTGCCGAGGATGCGGCGCTCGAACTGGGATGTGCCGACCACGTTGT
>JAJPZA010000083.1 GCA_021204625.1 Clostridia bacterium
GTTGGAACAGTGGCAGAAGAAGCGGACTCGTGAGCAGAGCCGCTGATGAAGCAAGGAAATTTTGTTAAAAATTTATCAAACAGAAGGAGACGATGAATATGAATATCACGGTGAACTATAATCTGAGCGCGAATGGAGACATTGACCTTGCGCTGCCAAGGCAGGAGTATGACAATCGCGATGCCCTGGATGGGCATGACGAGATTGTTGAACTTGTGGAGAACGCGCTTGCCCTTGCCAGGGAGGCACAAGACCTTGTTGATGAAGCAACGGGGTTTTTGGAGACAATGACAGGATGTGAAAAGCCCTGTTGCGAGGAGGAGTTATGACGAGGGATTATGACGTGACGATTACGGAGACGCTCGAAAAGACCATCAAGGTATCCGCAGAATCACGTCAGGATGCCGAGAGGATGGCTCGTGAGCAATACGGCAACTCCGAGATTGTCCTTGATGCGGAGAACTTTGTGGGCGTGGACTTTTCTACCGACGAGGGGCGCGAGAAGCTGCTGGACGCGCTTCTGGTATGTCCGGGCGAGTATCCGAAAAAAGTCCAGATTGGCAGCACGCTGGAGGATTTGCAGGAGCAAGTGGGCGGCAGCTTTGAGTGCTTCTGTTACAACGACGACTCGACGTGCATCCTGGCCTGTGACACGGCGAAGATATACGGCATGCCGCAAAACCGCGCACTGCATGACGACGATGGCAGGGTCAAGGACATCATCAATGGCAATTTCCTAGTGATTGGGCTGGGAAATGACGACTTCGCATCCCTGAATGCAGAGCAGATGGCAAAGTACGAGGAGATGTTTCATGTGCCAGAGGCGTTTGTATGGACTGGCAAACGCTGGATGTCGATTCCGATGGAGAAAGAGGACGTGGCAAAACTCGCCAGGAGCAAGGCGGAGCGGTCAGAGAGTCCGACACATGACGGCAAGGCGGCGAGAGACTTTTCAAGCACCAAGTCGGCAGTCAGGAAGTCGCATGACTGTGAGAGGTAGGAGAATATCTAAATGCCGTATTCCTGCTCATGGATGCCAGATTTGCCGACGCGCCAATACGAAAATGCCAGTATCAATGTTGCATTGGCGTATGAAGAACAAGTGCCGATGGCGAATAGCCGCCATTGACAATGCTGTAAAGTTGTAAAGCTGACAGCATAGCCTTCGGCATCTCTTCATATATATATAAATGCGCAAGAGAAAGGAGTGACGAACATTGCAGGAGGAGGTCAACAACAGGACGGTAAACCTTGCTGTCAGCACCACTAAGCTGACTGCGAGGACGGTGATGAACGGCATCCGCCAGTACCTAAACCACCGCGCCAAGGTCAAGGCGCAAAAGAATGCCGAAGTGCCGCACGGCAAGCAGACGGTGCAGGAGCTGATTGGGCAAAACCAGGGCGTGACGACCATCCCTATTGCCGAGACGGAGCTGGCGGGGTTCGAGCGCGTGGCGGGCAAGTACGGCGTGGACTTCGCCATCAGACGTGACGAGTCCGTGGAGCCGCCCCGCTATACCGTGTTTTTCAAGGCGAGGGACCAGGACGCGCTGACGGCGGCGTACAAGGAATATTCCGCACAGGCGGTCAGGAATCGGGAGCGTCCGAGCGTGGTCAAGAAGCTGCAGAAGCTGGCCGCAAGGGCGGCGGCAACGCCGCGCAAGGTAAGGGAGAAGAGACAGGAGCGTGACCGATAAATGAAGATTGACAAGAAGAAGATGACGAGGCTGCTGTCACAATATCTGCCCTGCGTCATTCTCGGAGCGGTCGCGACGAATCTCGGCGAGGCGTGGCGGCTTTCGGGCGGGGCGACGCTGGGGGAGCGAATCATGGGGCTGTCAACGTCAGTCCCTGCGGCATTCGCCAACCCCCTGCCGAGCCTGAACCCGTATGACTTGCTGTTCGGCATTGCCTGTGGGGCGGCTTTGCGTCTGGCTGTTTATTTAAGGGGCAGGAATGCGAAGAAGTACCGGCATAACGAGGAGTACGGCTCGGCAAGGTGGGGGACGGCGAAGGACATCGAGCCATTCATGGCGGAGAAATTCGAGGACAACATCATCCTGACCAACACGGAAATGCTGATGATGTCTGGGCGACCGACAAACCCGATGAATGCCAGAAACAAGAACGTGCTTGTTGTCGGAGGGTCCGGATCTGGAAAGACGCGCTACTTTATTAAGCCGAACCTGCTACAGTGCGACAGCGAGGCGTATCCAGTATCGTTCGTGATCACCGATCCAAAAGGGTAAGATACGGTAGGACAGAATAAATATTCCATCACGGAATGGGGAATTTATTGTATTCTGCCATTAACCAGAAAACACTGCGAATGCTTGAATTTACCGTACTTGAACTGCATTACGCCTTGCCGCGGATTGGATTGGCAGGGCATTGCGGCAGAAAGCGGCGGCATTTCAGGCATTTTGCACCATCATAGCAAAGAGGGGAGGAGCAGTCAATGGCAGAAAACAAGCTGAAAATAACTGCGCTGTACGAGAGGCTTAGCCGAGACGATGAACAGCAGGGCGAGAGTGTGAGCATTGCGAATCAAAAGGACTACCTCGAGACATACGCGAGGGGCAGGGGATTCCACAACGTCCAGCATTACACTGATGACGGCTGGAGCGGGACGAACTTCAACCGCCCCGATTTCCAGAGGATGATAGCCGATGTCGAGTCGGGCAATATCGGCACAATCATCGTCAAGGACATGTCTCGGTTTGGCAGGAACTACCTCAAGGTGGGCTTCTACACCGAGATAATGTTCCCCGAAAAGGGCGTGAGGTTCATCGCGGTGAACAACGGCGTGGACAGCGACAGCCCGACGGACAACGACTTCACACCGTTTTTGAACCTCATGAACGATTGGTTCGCCAGGGACACCAGCAACAAGATCAAGGCGATTTTCCATGCGAGGATGCTTGAGGGCAAGCGCTGCAGCGGCGCGGTTCCATACGGCTACAGGCGCGACCCGGAGGACAAGAACCATTTGCTCGTGGACGAGGACGCGGCGCAAGTCGTGCGCAGGGTGTTCCAGATGGCGGCGGAGGGGCATGGCACGAAGGAGATTGCGGACGCGCTCTCTGCAGACGGCGTGATGATACCGTCCGCATATCT
>JAJPZA010000191.1 GCA_021204625.1 Clostridia bacterium
GGAAGGATGCCAAAAGTTTGTCATATGAGTTATTCTGCCTTGTCTCAACTGAGCGAAACATCCAATGAGGAATGACTGCCCAGAATTGACGCTGACAGTTTATCGTGTTCTAACTAAATTTTTCATCTAACAGCCATTTAAAAAGCTCCCCCTCTCCAACACTGGGGCATAAAAGAGGATGATTATGCTTCGACAGTCTTTGCCGGTACTACACCATGACGTACAATCATTTTCTTGTCCGATTTCACAATAGTCGCGTTGACAAGAGACGAGTGAATTCTTTGAATAAGTAAATCGTGATCTCGTCTATAATTATAAGCAGAGCAAACCTAATGTAATAATTTTCAAAACAATAGTCATTGTCAGACAAACTAGACAATGCCGGAAGGTTCTGCTGGTATGAAGTAAGATTATGTGCGCAACGGTTTCTGAATCGATACAAATGGTCATACATGATCAATAATTTACCACTGTTTTCTTGTTTGTGTTGCTTGCAGCAAGAAGTTTTGTTTTTACATTTTGAGCAATAAAAAAAAGAAGAGAAATCCAGGCAGCTTGATGTAAAGTTTTTCAACATATCGTCAAACTCTAAATACTCCCGATCACAGAATCCCATGCGGTTTAAATCACTATGAACCTTTTCCATGTTATCCTTGACCCTATTCCAAATATCCTCTTTAATATCATCGTCTTGTTTAAAATCTTTATTCATCCATTTGATCGTATCATTCAACCAATGTATTACTTTTACCTTTGCATCTAACTGGGAACATTCTCCCAATTTCCATCCCTGTTCATAATATATTTTCCACCTTCTCTCATAATCTACGGTAGCTATTTCCCAGCATACGCATTTCATCTTCTGTTCCTGCGCTCCGGTCATCTTGATGAAAACAGATTGCATCACATAGTCCCACAGAGGATACATTGCAATGCCGCGACTCACTGGCAGAGTGACAGACACTGCATTAAACAAAATTTCCGAAATCGGAGTCAATATGAATTCAGAATGTACGCTCATGACTATTGAATATGTGTTTCATAAACGGCAATTGATTCCGCTAGCCTGACACGAAGATATTTTAGGCAGGCGGGAGACTTGACATGGGCAGGGTTCTCTTTTATTGTGCTAATTTTATCTTCCAATTCAACGGAAAGCCCCTCCGTATCGATTTTCTCCTTTTTCTCAAACAGCACAAAGTATATTAGGCCGAAGAAAAAGACATCTTGATCTATAATGGATTTAAACTGTCTTTTATATCCATTCTTTTCGATGAAATCAGACAAGACTGTCAACTGCGGCTCAAAATTTTTACCTGGGAAAAGACTTTCAAAATCTCCAAATACATCTTGATCTGTTCCATTGACTACAGAATAAATGTACTTCTCGTAATACATCTCCATGCACCTTGCATAGCCATATCCCAATGCCTTTTCCTTACCCTTTACCTTGTACTGACTTAGAAGCGACAAATATCTTACAAAGTCCATCCGGCTCCTCATTGATCTGTCCACCGTACTGCTTGATATTTTGTCGCAGAAAACGGGCTCGAACCATTTCGACATAATAGGGTCAAGAAAATACAAGGATCTTCTGCTTTCAAGCACATACAATGATTTGCCGCTGATATTTATGTTCCTAAATAACGTTGAGAAAAACGATGACTGTTCTTTTTCGTCACCTACTTTTGGAATTATATAAGAAAACCCAAGGAAATTTTTTGTGAAATATTCCTCCTTATAAGACCGACATGTTTTGTACTCTTTTTCCGAACATTGATTGACAATTTCCTCCTTGCTACTTCCCTTGTCCAACAATTTCTGAAAAGTCCATTCCATCATATTATCCGGCTCGTCCTCATCAGAATCTCCGTCATTATCATCCACAAAGGAATATTCATCCACCCTAAAGGACTCCAATTTGGGAAATATTCCAAGATATGCGAGCAAAATGCTGGTCAAGCGCTGCTGTCCGTCTATAATCAAATTTTCTTGTTCCTCATTAATTTTAAATACTCCAATTGTGACAGGAGGAATGAACTGCTTGAGTTCAAATGAATCCATCAGTCTCTTTTGATCACTCTCGCTCCATACGAATTTCCGCTGATATTGCGGCAATCTTATGTCTTTATTCAATAGCAACCGTATCCAGTAGTCCAATGTATATTCTCCGTAATAAACCTTCGTGTCCATATATCTAATCATTTATCAGTTTGAAGGCATGTCTCAACAAGAAAACGTGAAATCTTAATCAAGGAATAAATCACCTCCGGGAGGAGGACCTCGGGGAGGTGATGTTTAAGGATGATCACAAAAGGTTATCTTGCGAAAAAATCAGTGTGGATCTTAAGGCCTTCGTTGATCGGATGGAATACCATGCCGGAAGCGCTGCCGCTGATGATCTGCTCCGCAAGGCTGTCAATGTAGGCGCTCGGCGCAGCGCTGGTGCTTGTGGTGTCGGCGGTCTTGGTCAGGACAACGCCGGGATTGGTCACGTCCATAAACCCGGAAAAGCTAGTAATATTATAGTTCGAGTCAACTTCGAACAGCCCGAGAAACTCGCCGTAGTCACTGGTCCAGGTGCCGGCCGTCTCGTTGTAAGAGAATGTGCAGTCCGGCCAAGATGAGCTATAATACCATCCATCATCGAACTCGACACACGGCGTCCAGCCGATTTGGCCGGAGCTGTTGTAATAGCCGGTCAGCTGCGTAGGTATTACGAGGGCTCCATTCTCCAAATAACCCAATGCAATATACGCATTAGTAGCGGTTCCGCCATCTGCTGCCCAATCTCCCTCGCCCAGATAGCTGCCGGAAACAGCCGGGGTTAAACCGTCGATCAGCGCGTATGTATAGCCGCTGTAGGTGTACTCAAAGATCTTCAGTGTCCAAGTTGCTGCTGCGACAGTACCGGATGAATAATAAGAGTAACCAGAAGCTGTGTATGTGCCGACAAGGCTGGAGATGTCACCGTCATAATCACCGCCGCCACCGCCGTTGGAGCCGCTGCCCGGGTGATCCTGGACGACAGCGACGGTCTTGCTGACGGAGCTGCTGCCGCTGTTGTAGCTGTACTTCACGGCGATCTCGCAGTCGCGAAGCTCCTCG
>JAJPZA010000049.1 GCA_021204625.1 Clostridia bacterium
ATCTCTTCTCTTATTACGGAGCACAGGATGCAGAGAACATCATCATCCTTATGGGCTCCGCCACAGAGGCTGCTCGTGAGGCTATCGATTATCTCAACGCCAACGGCGAAAAAGTAGGTATGATTTCTGTTCACCTGTATCGTCCGTTCTCTGTTAAGCACCTAATATCTTCTGTTCCTGCTACTGTTAAACGCATTGCCGTTCTTGACCGTACTAAAGAGCCTGGCGCAGAAGGCGAGCCTTTGTATCTTGATGTTAAGAGTGCTTTCTATGATGTTGAGAACAAACCGTTGATCGTTGGTGGCCGTTACGGACTTGGCTCTGGCGACACAACTCCTGCTCAGATTATCTCTGTATTCAACAACCTGAAACTCAATGTTCCAAAGAACCACTTCACTATCGGTATCGTTGATGATGTTACTTTCACTTCTCTGCCAAAGGTAGAAGAAATGGCTCTCGGTGGAAAGGGTATGTTCGAGGCTAAGTTCTACGGACTTGGTGCAGATGGTACTGTTGGTGCCAACAAAAACTCTGTGAAGATTATCGGTGACAACACCGACAAGTACTGCCAGGCTTACTTCTCATACGATTCTAAGAAATCTGGTGGCTTCACATGCTCACACCTGCGTTTCGGTGACACGCCTATACGCAGCACTTATTTGGTTAACACGCCTAACTTCGTAGCTTGCCACGTTCAGGCATACCTCAATATGTATGACATCACTCGTGGTTTGCAGAAAAACGGTACATTCCTCCTCAACACTATCTTCGAGGGGGAGGAACTCGTTAACTTCATTCCTAATAAGGTAAAGCGTTACTTCGCTGCAAACAATATCACCGTTTACTACATCAACGCTACTAAGATTGCCCAAGAGATAGGTCTTGGCAACCGTACAAACACTATCCTCCAGAGTGCATTCTTCCGTATCACCGGCGTTATTCCTGTTGACCTCGCTGTTGAACAGATGAAAAAATTCATCGTTAAGTCTTACGGTAACAAGGGACAGGATATCGTTGACAAAAACTATGCTGCTGTTGACCGTGGTAATGAGTACAAGCAGCTGGCTGTTGACACTGCATGGGCTAACCTCGCTGACGATGCTAAAGTTGAAGACAATGCTCCTGCTTTCATCAAGGAAATTGTCCGCCCGATCAACGCTCAGGCTGGTGACCTCCTGAAAGTTTCTGACTTCGTTAAGCACAACACTGTTGACGGCTCTTGGGAGACTGGTACTGCCGCTTACGAGAAGCGTGGTGTAGAGGCTTTCGTTCCTGTTTGGAACTCTGAGAATTGTATCCAGTGTAACCAGTGTGCTTACATCTGTCCTCACGCTGCTATCCGTCCATTCGTATTGACAGACGAGGAACTTGCTGCATACGGCCAGGATGACGCTTCTCTCGAAATGAAGGCTCCTGCCGCTATGAAGGGTATGCACTTCATAATCAAGGCAAGTGTTATGGACTGCCTCGGCTGTGGTAACTGTGCTGACATCTGCCCAGGTAATCCTAAGAAAGGTGGCAAGGCTCTCGCTATGGTTCCATTCAAGGGCAACCCAGTTGAGGCTAAGCGGTGGGACTATCTCGTCAACGAGGTAAAGAGCAAGCAGGATTTGGTTGACATCAGGTCTAACGTTAGAAACTCTCAGTTCGCTAAACCATTGTTCGAGTACTCAGGGGCTTGCTCTGGTTGCGGTGAAACTCCTTACGTTAAGTTGATTTCTCAGTTGTTCGGCGACCGTCAAATGGTTTCTAACGCTACTGGTTGTTCTTCTATCTATTCAGCTTCTATCCCATCTACTCCTTATTGTAAGAACGAAAAGGGCCAGGGCCCTGTATTCGACAACTCTTTGTTCGAGGACTTCTGCGAGTTTGGTATGGGTATGGCTCTTGGTAACAAGAAGATGAAAGAGCGCATCAAGATGTTGTTCAACGAGTTGATCGCAAAGGACAGCACTCCAGCTGAATTTAAAGAGGCTGCACAGGAATGGATTGCTAATTGTGAGGACGCTGACGCAACAAAGGTTCTTGCTGATAAACTGAAGCCAATGATTGCCGCTGGCGCTGAGGCTGGTTGTTGCACCTGCAAGGAGTTGAAGACTCTTGACCACTATCTCATCAAGCGTAGTCAGTGGATTATCGGTGGTGACGGTGCTTCTTACGATATCGGTTACGGCGGTCTCGACCATGTAATCGCTTGTGGTGAAGACGTTAACATCCTCGTTCTTGATACTGAGGTTTACTCAAATACCGGTGGTCAGGCTTCTAAGGCTACTCCTCTGGGTGCTATCGCACAGTTTGCTGCTCAGGGTAAGAGAATCCGCAAGAAGGATCTTGGTATGATTGCCACAACTTACGGTTATGTTTATGTTGCACAGATTGCAATGGGCGCAGACCACGCACAGTGCTTGAAGGCTATCCGTGAGGCTGAGGCTTATCATGGACCATCACTCGTTATCGCTTACGCTCCATGTATCAACCATGGCTTGAAGGCTAAAGGTGGTATGGGTAAGAGCCAGGCTGAAGAAGCTAAGGCTGTTGAGTGCGGTTACTGGCACCTGTGGCGTTACAACCCAACGCTCGCTGAAGAAGGCAAGAACCCATTCTCTCTCGATTCCAAAGAGCCTGACTGGAGCAAGTTCCATGACTTCCTCATGGGTGAGGTTCGTTACCTGTCAGTAAAGAAGGCTTATCCTAACGAGGCTGAAGAACTCTTCGCAGAGGCACAGCGCATGGCTCAGCTCCGTTACAAGAGCTACATCCGCAAGTCTCAAGAAGACTGGACTGAATAATCCTAAATAATAAGACGTATTTACGTTTTATATATCCACAAAAAATCCCGCAATTTGCGGGATTTTTATTTTATGTTATATTTTCAATTATTAGTGTCCGATAAAACTTTTTGAGAAAGGAAAAATTTAGGCTGGCTTTTTTTGAGAAGTCAGCCTTTTTTGGTTATTTTTGTAGAGTACTAAAAAACAATCATAACCATGGGCTCACCCGATAATCATTGGGGGTAAGCGTAAATATTAGCGAGTCTGAAAAGGAAGAACTTTTTCATCTACAACGCCTCTGAAAGCTGTACGGAACTGTTTGATTTTAGCGTTAA
>JAJPZA010000030.1 GCA_021204625.1 Clostridia bacterium
CTGAAGACACAATCACTCGTCCAACTAACGATAAACTGATACATCACTAACATTTATTTTGTCAGATTGCAAAATTTACGGAGATTATAATTTGCTGAAAAAAGTTGGGCGGATTGCCTTTTAAATTGTTGACAAACGGCTTTGATGTCTGTTATACTCTAGACACAAATCAAGCGAGGAAGACCTTATGCGCACCAGCAGTTACTACAACTCAAGCATTATGGGCATGTGTGGCGAATGTTAATCCGGCACACAGTCTTCGCATGTTGATTGAATAGAGCAAGCAAGCCTGTGTGATGCACACAGGCTTTTTTAACCCCTTCGCTTTATATGAAGTCCGTGTGCAAAGACGCACGGGCTTTTTTAATAGGGAGGGATAAGATGAACCCATCTGCAGTGTTCCGAATGTGCACCTGACACCAGGTACACTACAATAGACAGATACTGCGCCGGATGCGCAGACAATTCATTTCATCCGTTAAGGAGATCACTCATGGAAGAAGAGAGGCTGGAGCAGGATGCTCCGGAGACAACTGAATCCTTTGAAGATACGCAAAAAGAAGAAGACGGCTGCGCCTGTGCAGGCATGGAAGAGCCAAAGGCAGCGGAAACCGCAGCGGCTCCGGAGCCGGAAGATAACGAGGATGATTCCAAGTACGTCGTCCGCATAAGGCACGTGAACAAGACCTTCAAGTCCAAGGAAGGAACGGTGAACGCCCTGCAGGACATCAACCTGGACATCCGTTACGGCGAGATATTGGGAGTCATAGGATTCTCGGGAGCCGGAAAGTCCACGCTGGCAAGATGCGTGAATGTGCTGGAGCGTCCGGACAGCGGCGAAGTGCTTTTCTGCGGAAGAGACATCCTGAAGCTCAAAGGCAAAGAGCTGTACGCGGCCCGCGGAAAAATAGGCATGATATTCCAGAACTTCAACCTGCTGCAGCAGCGCAACACGCTGAAGAACGTCATGTATCCTCTCGAGGCGGCGGGTGTCAAGAAGGACGAGGCCATAGCCAAGGCCACCAGCCTTCTGGAGGAGGTCAAGCTCGGGGACAAGCTCAAGGCCTACCCCTCCCAGCTTTCCGGCGGACAGAAGCAGCGTGTGGCGATAGCCCGCGCCCTGGCGCTGGATCCGGAGCTTCTCATCTGCGACGAGGCCACTTCAGCCCTGGACCCTGAGACAGCCCAGCAGATAGTGGAGCTTCTGCTTCACATCAACAAGACCCGCAACCTCTCCATCTTCGTGGTTTCCCATCAGCTCAACATCGTCCGCTCCCTCTGCAACAGGATAGCCGTCATAGAGGACGGCCAGATAATGGAGAGGGGAACACTGGAAGAAGTTTTCACGAACCCGCAGTCCAAGGCCGCAAAAAGGCTGCTTGCATACGAAGGAGCGTCATTATGATAACAGGTCTTCTGGAAATTACCGCTTATACATGGAGCGAAATCGGCTGGGGCATCCTCGAGACTTTGGGCATGACCGTAATCTCAACAATAGTTGCCCACATCATAGGAATACCTCTCGGAGTGCTGCTTGCAGTGACAGACAAGGGCGGCTTAAAGCCCTGCATCTGGCTCAACAAGATTGTGGGCGTCATAGTGAACATCCTGCGAAGCATTCCCTTCCTGATTCTGCTTGTCCTTGTGCTGCCATTCACAAGGCTTATAGTAGGCACATCCCTTGGCTGGCAGGCAGTGACCGTGCCGCTTACGATAGCGGCGGCGCCGTTCATAGCAAGGCTCACGGAAACGTCTTTGAAGGAAGTTGACTCCGGCGTAATAGAGGCATCCCTTGCATGCGGGGCCTCGCCTTTCAAAACCATGTGGAAGACGCTTCTTCCGGAAGCGGTTCCCTCTCTCATCTCAAATGCGGCCGTAGCCCTTGTGACAATCATAGGCTACTCCGCAATGGCAGGCTTCTGCGGCGGCGGCGGACTGGGCGCCATAGCTCTGAACTACGGCTACTACAGAAACAACACGACAGTGATGATCGTGACTGTGGTCTTCATAGTAGTGATTGTGCAGGTCTTCCAGGAGCTCGGCCTCTGGCTTGCGAAGAGGCGCGACAAGCGCACCAAAGGCATGGCCAAATAATACAGGATGGGCCTTGACTTCAACATATATACGGGCCGATAACCCCAAACATCATGATTTAATTTTGTCATAAATAAGGAGATATATAATGAAAAAGATTTTTAAGGTTCTGACAGCAGCCGCAATTGCTGCCACACTCGTCTGCGGAACACTCGCATTCTCTGCCTGCGGAAATGACGAATACACCATCACTGTAGGCGCATCCTCCACTCCCCACGCCGAGATTCTGGAGAACGCTGTAGCACCCATACTCAAAGAGGAAGGCTACAAGCTCAAGGTAAAGGTTTACGAGGACTATGTGCTTCCCAACACCGCCCTTTATGACGGCTCTCTGGACGCCAACTACTTCCAGCACAACCAGTATCTCGAGGAGTTCAACGAGGAATACAATTATAATCTCGTAGCCGTTGCCCAGGTGCACTATGAGCCCTTCTCCATCTACGCCGGCGGAAAGTACGGCACAACAGACAGTCTGGAAAATCTCGCCAGCAATTCCAAAGTCCTTGTGCCCAATGATGCCACAAATGAAGCAAGAGCACTCAATCTCCTGGCATCCGCAGGGCTCATAGAGATTGACTCCTCCGTTGCATACAACCAGGTAACCAAGCAGGACATAACATCCAATCCTAAGAGTCTTGACATTACTGAAGTCGAGGCCGCGGCATGCGCCAACCTTATCGCAGATGCAGCCATCTCAGTCGTAAACGGCAACTATGCACTTCAGTATGACCTCACCGGTAAAGGCTATTCTGTACTTGCCACAGAGAAAGCAACCGATGAGCATGTCACAGCATATGTGAATGTAATTGCTGCACGTCCGGACAACAAGGACAGCGACAAGATCCAGGCTCTTGTGAATGCCGTTCTTTCAGATTCTGTAAAAACATACATCGAAGAGACCTACAACGGAGCAGTTGTAGCCGTGTTCTAATTCTGCTGTATATCGTAGCACCAATAAAGCGGTCCCCTTTGCGGAGGCCGCTTTTTTGTGTTTT
>JAJPZA010000114.1 GCA_021204625.1 Clostridia bacterium
TTGAACGATTTTTGGAATTATTCGGTGGCTGTCGGAGTATGGCCGAAATAGTCCCTATAGCACTTGGTGAAGTAGGACGGGGACGAGAAGCCGACCTCGTAGCATACCTCCGAGACGGTCATGCTTCTTGTCTGCAGCAGCTGGCGGGCCTTTTTGAGGCGGGTGATCCGGATGAGTTCGACAGGCGAACTGCCGGTCAGGGCCTTGACCTTGCGGTAGAGCTGTACTCGGCTGAGGTTCATCTCCGCGCCGAGGTCTTCCACGTTGAATTCCGAGTCTGAGAGGTGTTCCTGCATCCTGTCGCGGAGCCTGTCGAGGAAGGCTGTGTCGGCGTCTTTCGGACGGGCGTTCTGTTCGGTGGCGTCGCCGGAAGAGAAATAGTCCCTGAGAAGTCTGCGGTTGTCGAGCAGGTTCTTTACCCTTGCAAGGAGAACCTTGCTGCTGAAAGGCTTGGTTATGTAGGCGTCGGCGCCGCGCCCGTAGCCTTCGGCCCGGCAGTCCTCCTCGGCCTTGGCGGTCAGCAGGATGACGGGAATGTGGCTCGTGGCTGTTGTGGTCTTGAGAGCGTTGCACATCTCGAGACCGTCCATCACCGGCATCATCACGTCGCTGATGATGAGGTCCGGCACTTCTCTGATGGCCTTGTCCAGGCCGGCTTTTCCGTCCGTCGCCGTGCTGATCTCGTAGTCGGCGTTCAGGAGCGAGCTGATGTAGGTGATGACATCGGCGTTGTCGTCCACGATGAGGACATGAGGTTTCTCGCCGGCATCTTCAGGGTCTGTGACCTTGTCGGTCTTGATCGCGGCAACGTCGGCAGTCAGCGCCGCGGCTTCGGGTTTCGGTTCGGCGTCGGTTTCCTCGATCCGTGTCGGCAGAGTCACGATGAAAGTCGAGCCTTCACCGACTTTGCTCTCGACGGTAACGTCCCCGCCGAGCAGTTCGGCAAAATCCTTGACAAGCGCGAGTCCGATGCCTGTCCCTCGTACGCTCCCTCTGACCTGGTAGAAGCGGTCGAAGACCTTGGAGAGCGTCTCGGCCGGCATTCCGACGCCCGTGTCGGATATCGTCAGACTGAATGCTCCGGCCGTCTCGGTGAGGCTGACGGTGATCCTCCCGCCGTCACCGGTGTATTTCATCGCATTGGACAGCAGATTATAAACAATCCGCTCCATCTTGTTCCGATCCGTTCGCGCCGCCAACTGCCCAGGCACCTCGAGAGTAAGTTCGATTCCCCGTTTCTGCGCCGACGGGATGAATGTTCCGGCCCATGCGCGCAGACTCTCGGCAAGGTCGAATTCAGAGGCTTCGACGGTCATCTTCCCACTTTGGACCTTGTGGAAGTCGAGGATCTCGTTGGTGAGCCGCAGCATCACGCCGACATTCTTCTGCACGAGCGAAAGCAGATCTCGCTGTTCCCTGTCGAGCTTCCCGTTCTCCAGCAGCCGGCCCACCGGATCGGCGATGAGGGTCAGCGGAGTGCGGAACTCGTGGCTCACATTGGTGAAGAACTGCAGCTTGGCGTTGGTCGCCTCCTGCTCCATCCTGCGCCGGGTCCGGTATGTGCGAATGACGAAGAAGATGAATGCGAGCAGCAGAATGATGATTATTGCGAAGAGGATTTCGTAGATTTTCTGGTGATTGTACTGCAGGAGGTAGTTGTTGACCTGCTCGTGCAGCCGTATGAGCCTGTCCTGCTGAAGAACCATCTCATCGGCCTGCAACAGCATCGCGTCCACGTTGTCGCGAGTCACCATCGTCGACTGTAGGTAGTTGTCCCGCTCATAGGCCCGCCCCTCGAGTATGTCCATAGCCAACTGGATCACCAAGTCCCCGCGCGTGGGATAAATGTATGATGCCGCAAGCACTCCTTCCTGCACGGCCTGAATGCCTCCATCGGCACCCGGCAGTGCGTCGATCCCAGTGTAGATGATGTCCCTGTCGATTCCGGCTCCGCTCACGGCCTCCCTGGCCCCAAGCGCGATCCTGTCATTGTGCCCGTAGACGCAGTCTATGTCTCTTCGAAGGGTCAGCACGGAGTCCATCGCCTCCTTTCCCGAATCGCCGGTCCAGTCCGTGAATCTGCTGTCCACAAGCGCGATCTGCGGATATTCGGCCAGACCGTCCACGAAGCCGCGATGCCTCTCGATCGCCGGAGAGGAGCCTCTGAGACCCTGCAACTCCACCACATTGCCGCGCCCGCCGAGCTGCTGCGCGATGAAACGGCCCATTGTCTGCCCGATGAAATAGTTGTCGGCACCGAGGAACGCCGTGTAGTTGTCCGTGTCGGTCTTGCGGTCGAATTCGATGACCGGAATGCCTTCTTCGTGCGCCCTGTCGATGGCCGAGGAGATGGCGTGCACCTGGTTCGGAGCCACGATCAGCAGGTCCACGCTCTCGTCGATGAACTGGTTGATCTGCCGGATCTGCAGACTGTCGTCATCGTCCGCCGACACGATTCTAAGCTCTACATTGTCATACATGTACGCGCTGATCTGCATCTCGGTGTTCAGCTTCTCGCGCCAGATGTCCTCGCTGCACTGGGACACGCCGATGACGATCCTCTTGCCATGACCGCCGCATGATACCATGAGAATTGCCGAAAGAAGAATCAACAGGAGTGTTCCGGATTTCCTTATCATTTTGAGCATTCCTTCCATGACTGATAGTTAACGAATTGTGTTGCATCGCAAAGATACTAATTTTCCGATATACAACACTTTTGGAACAGCATCTACAAAAGGGCCGGAGCGAGGTGTCGCGACCCTTGGTGTTCCAAGTCACAATGGCGTATTTTTATAACCTTTTGTCTGTTCCCGCCTATCGTTAAACGGTCAGGGGCAAGGAATGAGGTTGGGGATGATCGCAAATAGTCGAGAGATTTATATATATTCAATTTAAAATCAAGGTTTTATCTTTTCAGTCACCCTCTTGTATCTCACATTATTGATAAGATCAGGCTGTTTGCTCGTCCTTCACCCCGATTTTGAAAGCAATGGAGAAGAGGAGAAGTAACAGAAGTGTGATTGAGGAGCCGCGAGAAAGGTTTTCGCCGACCTTATAGGACTGAGGCTCGAAGCGCATGACAAG
>JAJPZA010000203.1 GCA_021204625.1 Clostridia bacterium
ACGTCGGAGACGTCGTTCTAAGCATAACCCCACGCTTCAGCGTGGGGTGGATGCACAAGCGCCTCATAACGTCGGAGACGTTAGATAAGGATCCCCCGCTTCCCCGATACTGCCTGATTACGTCCCCGATACTAAGTAATCACGTCCCCGACACTTAGTAATTACGCCCCCGATACTAAGATATTACAAACGAAAAGCGGGGCGCGCTGTCACAGCGAACCCCGCAACGTAATTATAAACTATTTTAAGCTCTGCTATTTAATACGAGCTTTCATCATCATCGAAATCATCTTCCCATAGAACGAAATTCTTCTTCGACAGCTGCCCCGCGCCGGTCGTAGTGTCGTGCATCGGCAGACTGTCGCCGTGCAAGAGGTTAAACGTTTGGGCCTCTATCATCTCTGCTGTAGGTCTGATATACTTCTTCATAATAGTATTCATTATCATTATTGTTTACCAAATATATTTCACCTAACCACTACTTTCCGTCCGCCGACGATGTATATCCCCTTCTGCGTCATATCCTTCACGCGCATGCCTTGCAGGTTGTAGATGGCGTTGCCGCTCTTCTTCGCCGCCGAAGCGCTAATCGTGTTGATACCCGTCGGGGTTACCGGCTCCTCTTCGAAGAATATCGCCGTCAAGTGTGCGGCTGTCTGAGTGTCCACAGCGAGCCATGCCTTGTTCGGTTCCGATACGAATGCCGCACCGTCGTTAGCGCCGTAATAGAAGCCCAAACCGGAGGTCTCGTCGTTAGCTAACTTATAGAACTTATATCCGATCTCGCTGCCATCAACATTCGTTCTTACATACGATGAACTGCCGTACAACATATTATTTGATACAGTATGCGCGTTCCCGTCTTTTTCGTTCGCCAAACGTGCCAAATAATACCTGCCCGCGCTCGGTACGTCGGTATCATCCGCGCCGAAGTCGGTATCGTCGCTATCAGTAGATGCCTGCGAGTGCAACAGCAGTGCAGTCCGTGCGGGAACAACGCTCCCCTCTGCGAACCATGCCGTGCCTGCGTAAGCATCCTCGTCTTCATTATTATCGCTCACTTCTGCGGAATTGATTATCGCCGTCCCGTGTACGTTATCAAGGAAATAATAGCCTTCGATATTGTTATGTGCCGGCACATTACCATTCAGATTATAGTCGGTTTTGCACGGCAACACGTATGAGTTGTCGCTATAATACGTTGCGTAACCTACCGACGTAACATATATCTCCGCACCTACTTCGTACGACCAGTTGTTCTTTGCCGCAAGGGCATCACCTTTTCCGTCTTGTCCGGACTCACCATCAACGTAGCGGTATTCGAACAATCCGTTGTTCTTAAACATCATATCGGTGGTCTGGGTGGTTGCGCCTGACGTACCCGTGTCGTGGAGCACACCGTCGTTGAAGTCCAATGCGAACTCATGAGTACTGTCTTCTGCCGGACCCATAAACGTATACTTCCATTGGTTGTCGCCTAACGACGTCATCGGGTCGCCGGGCCACGAAGGATTATTGCAATAGTGGTCGGTGCGGTCGTACTCGTTGAAGACATAGATATATACCGTGCTCCAGCTGCCGTCCGTTGACGTGTCGGTCGACTGCTTGTAATATACCGTGTAGGTAACATAACCCGACGTATCCTCGTTCAGCTTAATAAAGCCGCTCGTGCCGTAGATTGCATGATTAACAAGATACCAATCCGTCTCCTGAGTTGTGCCTGATAGTTGCTCATAACTATATTCGGTCTTTGTATTCTCGTCATTAGTATAGACAAAGAACTTCACCTCAATACGTTGGTCACCAAGGTTCGCCGTATTGTCGTAGAACGAGTACACATAATAATTGCTGTCGTTCTCGCCCGTACCTTTCCACATTGTGTCGGTCTGCTTGAAAGAGTCGGCATCGTCCTCACCGAATGCGCTGTGCCACATATAAACCTCCACTTTGGTTATCGTGCCGTCGACACCCGTCGGGTCGAAGTAGATGAACCAGTTATCGGCGGTTGACTGACCTGATTGGGTGTAGGTCATACCGTTCACGAAGTCAAGGTTGTCCGTTTGATTGTCCGTGCCCGAGTAGCCGTTGCTGAATATAATCTTCGCGTTAGCGCTCAGTTCGTCTGTGGTCGTGAACGTGTAGTAATACAGCGTCGAGCTATCGGTGCTAAACAGCGACATCGTCACGCCGGGATAATTGCCGCAGTACTTCTGGCTTACTTCACCCTGGTCGTCTACATCCCAGATATAAACATATACCGGGTTCCACGACGTACCCGTGCGGTCGAAGTATACGGTGTACGTGTTCGTCGTGCTCCCGCTCCCTCCGCTCTTGCTGGCAAGGTATTTTTCTACATCAGTGTAACCGGTATACGAATCAGAGGTGTATATTCCGCCGTTAACAACGGAGTTATACTGCTCATAACCATCGTGTTCACCATCGGCCGTGTCGTTCCCATCGTCGAACTTCACTCCCGTGATGGCACCGATAAGGGTGAACGTGAGCTTGTACAGACCGGTTTCACTATCATACGTCATACTCGGGCGATCTTTGAAATCGGAGATTTCGTTTATGTTACCGTTACCGGTTTTAAGCACATTACACCATGCCCAAATCTTAACGTCAGACCAACCGTATAGGTTATCGAACCAGAGGGTGTACACGATACCGTTCTTGTTATACGTCGCACCGTCGACAAGTTCAAAGTCAGGTGTTGATTGATCGGAACCGTTGTTACTGAAGATAACACCCGGATTAGAATATGAGCCACTGATTGTGTATGACCAAGTGCCGCTCCCGCTCCCGTTCATCTGGGCTCCGGGCCAACTGCTAGTAATATCACTATCAGTTTCACCGTGGTTATAAGCATACACGTAAGGTATAGACCAATTCGTACTTGAGTTGTCATAGTACACGATGTAGTCGGCCATCGTCGCCATAGACGATAGCGCCAAAGCAAACAAAAATAAAATACGTTTCATGACTAATTGTATCAAATAGTTTATTGAATAAGAGAGTTGTATTTCGTTTCTTCTACGTCGTATAATTCCGTTTGTTGTTGTTGTACGCCGTATAATTTCGTCC
>JAJPZA010000070.1 GCA_021204625.1 Clostridia bacterium
TCTTCCGAACACATAACTTCCGTCGGACCCACTCACACATACGCCTCCGCAGGATCCTATTCCGTCACCATCGACGGCACTGTGACTTCCCTGTACACCGGAGGAAACGGCTTCACGGCCGCCCAAAGGGGCTACATTACGGGTGTTAAACAATGGGGCCAGACCGGCCTGACCTCCATGAAGTCAGCCTTCTACTCCTGTACCAATCTCGAAAGCATTCCGGCCGACGATGCCGGTTCGTTCTCCGATGTGGAGACTTTCTACCAGGCCTTCTGCGGTTGCGGGTCCGGAACTTCCTCCAAGGACGACAACAGCCTCACTTTCTACGATCCCGACAGCACGTCCGGGCTTGCGGAGGTGCCGGCCGACCTGTTCCGGTACGCCGAGAAATGCACCACCTTCGAGCGCGTCTTCTCCGGCTGCTACAACCTCAAGGAAATCCCCCAGGGACTGTTCGATCACTGCACGAGCAGCGAGTCGTTCAAATACGCCTTCTACAACAATGTGAACCTCACTGCGATTCCTCAGGGACTGTTCGATTACTGCACAGAAGTCATTGACATGAGCTATGTCTTTTCGCACTGCACCGGAATAACCTCCGTGTCTTCGGATCTTTTCAGCGCATGCACCAAGGTCACCGACTTTCAATACTGTTTCGACGGATGCTATTCAATCGAGACGATCCCGAGCGGGATTTTCGCCAATCAGCCCGACTGTGACAGCTACACCTACGCTTTCGAGGGGTGCTACAACCTCAGGTCAATCCCGGCCGACCTCTTCAGCCAGAACACTTCAATAACTTCGTTAAAGAAGACTTTCGCATTCTGCTCATCCCTTGAGGAGATCCCTTCCGGACTGCTCGACGGCCAGACTTCAATGACAACCCTCGAGTACGCTTTCCAGGGCTGTTCGAGCCTTGTCACAGTGCCTGCGGGCCTGTTTGCGGACTGCACGCTCGTGACGGACGTTATCCATATGTTCGACGGCTGCTCCTCATTGGTCACCCTGCCCGAGGGACTGCTCAGCCCGTTCTCGCTGATCACCTCTGCCGAAAGCCTGTTCCAGGGCTGCTCAGCTCTGACTGCCGTGCCTACCAACATCTTCGACGGCTGTTCGTCGCTCACGACTCTGAAGAACACTTTCGAAGACTGCACGGGCATTGAGAGCATCGGCGACGAGGCCTTCGCCAACCTGACTTCCATCACCAGCTTCGAAGGCGCGTTCGAGGGATGCACGGGCATCAGGACGATCGGCGTAAAGGCCTTCTACGGCAACACGGCCCTGACGACTGTCAAGAACGCGTTCGAGGGATGCACCGGTCTCGAGTCCATCGGGGAGAGCGCGTTCGAGGGATGCACGGCCCTGACTTCCACTGAGTCCGCCTTCGCCGCCTCCGCGAACCTCAAGTCCGTCGGCAAGAGGGCCTTTGCGGGCTGCGGCACCTCCGCCTCTTCTCTTACCGTCACCAAACTTTTCCAGAACTGCACGGCGCTGACCGACGTGGGTGAGGAACTTTTCGCCGACAACACCAAAATGACGACCGCCACTTATATATTCTCCGGCTGCTCGGCCCTTGAGACAGTGCCGGGGAACATCTTTTCGGGCTGCACGGCGGTGACCAGCTTCAACTATCTTTTCCAGAACTGCTCGAGCTTCACGACGATTCCCGAAGGCCTGTTCGACGACCTGTCTTCCGTCACCACGATCACATACGTGTTCAGCGGATGCACATCGCTTGTTGAGATTCCGTCTTATACATTTAAGGGCCTAACCGGCCTGACGAGCACTTCGGACGTGTTCGAGGGCTGCACCTCGCTGACCACGGTTGCGGGTGACCTCTTCTCGTACACCACCGCCACAAAGATCACTTTCACGAGCCTGTTCTCAGGCTGCAGTTCCCTCGCGGACATTCCCGCCGATCTGTTCTCCTACAATTCGGAGCAGACCAAGCAGTTCAGCCTTTCTTTCGCCTACTGCACCTCGCTTGTCGAACTTCCGTCGGGCCTGTTCAACAGTTCCTGCACTAGTTTCACAAACACTTTCAGGGGCTGCACCTCGCTGACAACTATTCCGGAGGGCTTCCTCGATGACTGCACGGCTTGCACGTCGTTTGCGGGCCTTTTCAACGAGTGCTCGGCATTGGCGTCCATCCCGGAGGGGCTTTTCGACAAGACCACGGCGAACAAGTCTTTCAACAATACCTTCAGGTACTGCGCAATAACCTCGATTCCGGAGCATCTGTTCGACACCAACACCCTTGTCACGTCCTTCGCCAACGCCTTTGAAGGCTGCAGCTTGCTCACCTCCATCCCCGACGGGCTCTTCGACTACAACACCGCCGTGACAACGTTCAACACCGTGTTCAGCGAATGCACTTCACTGACCTCCATTCCGACAGGGCTTTTCGACAACAACCTGTCTGTCACCAACTTCGGCAAGGCCTTCTACGATTGCACCGCCCTAACCGGCGAGTCTCCGTACACCGTTGTGGACGGCACGAATGTGCATCTTTACGAAAGGGCGAACTACACGACCGAGATGGGCTGCAAGAAACCGACGACCACGACCAACTGCTTCTACAACTGCACCGGCCTGAGCGACTACTCGGCCATCGCGACTGCCGGATGGAACTAACGGACTTAAAAGGATAATGCAATGAAAAGGACTTTATACATTCTTTCAGTCGCTGCGCTCGTTCTCACCGGCTGCACTAAGGAAAATGTTGAAACATATTATGAGGAGCACGCCGCTCAACTCGAGGTCTCGTCGCAGTACGTGATCTTCGGCGCGGACGGAGGCTCCAAGACCGTGCTCGTTGCCTCTTCTGCCGAAGGCTGGACATGGACGGCCGACGGGTCGTGGTACGACGTCGTTCAGGGAAACGGTTCGCTCGAGATCAGCACCGACGCCAACGAGACCGGAGCCAACCGCTATTCCACCCTCACCGTCATCTGCGGAAGCCTCTCCGAGACGATCTCCGTGGCCCAGGCCATGACATCCGATGACAGCACCGACCTGTCCGCCGACGAGACGGCCAACTGCTACATTGCCTCTACCGGCACATCCTGCCGTTTCAACGC
>JAJPZA010000121.1 GCA_021204625.1 Clostridia bacterium
GTACTTATTTTAGAATTTAATAATATATATTGATAAAAATAATCTCAAAATTTTTTAATCAAACTTAAAGAAAACGCTTGACAGAACAGGGAATTGTGATATAATCTTATTACCCATCAGGTAAACATTTTTCACAACGCCAAAGGGGTGATTTTTCTGAAATTAGAATATGAAAAGAGAAGTGTGAAGAAGTCGTTTGAAGACATATTGGGCGTGAATTCCATCTATAACAGTGAAGAACAAATGGTGAATGAGCTTAACGAGAAACTGAGTAATCAGTCGCAAGAACAGGAAGACCAGAAAGATCAGAACGAGGGAATTAAGCCTCAAGAAGAGAAAGAGTCTGGGAATAACAATCTTCAAGAAGAAGAGGGTAATGAGAACAAGAATAAGGGTTCTGCACTTGCCGAATCAGTAAGAAGGCATTGCAAGACTATAATGGACTTTAAAGACTTTTGGACTTTGCTACAGAGTCATCATGGGCACATCGAATCATTACAGGGAGAGTTAAAGGGATGCTATTCCATTAGGCTTTCTCCTAATCATCGTCTGATAGTTAAGCCTAAATCAAGAAGTTTAAGCGCAGAGAATTTAAAAAAGTGTGATACCGTTATTATTATAGGAGTGGTTGATTATCATGGCAGAGGAAGCAAAATCAATTGGTTTATCTCGTAAGTACATATCTCATCCCGGTGTGACTTTGGCAGAGTTTCTTGAAGAGAGGGGGATGTCTCAGCGGGAACTGGCAGTAAGGACAGGGATGAGTGAAAAGCATATCAGTACTGTCATTCACGGGCAAAAGCCTATATCGGCTGTTTTTGCCCATAAACTTGAATATGCTTTAGGCGTTGAAGCATATTTTTGGATGAATCTTCAGGCTGATTATGATCGTGAAATAGTTGAGTATGAGGATTTTCACAGCATCCAGGAAGAGGAGGTTGAACTCCTGCCTAAGTTCAAGATGATTACGGATGAATGGAAGAAATGCGGGGTGGTCAGGCCGGATGTGCATCCTGCACAGCTGGTGATGAGACTTAGATTGGAGCTGAGAATCAGCAACCTATGTGATATCATAAAAATGCCTCAGACCGCAGTATATCGTGCACAAAGCAACAGTAATCCCGTGGATCCGTATGTCATGTTCGCATGGCAGAGGGCATGCGAATTGTGTACAGAAAACATCCAGGTCGCAGATGAGGTTGATACGGAAAAGCTTCGCAACATGCTTCCAGAGATAAAGGCAGTAATGTTTGCAAGGACAAATCAGATTCAAAAGAAGCTGACTGCCTTGTTTTCTGAATGCGGCATTGCTTTCAGTATAGTTCCATATTATGAAGGCGCACCGGTACAGGGTTTAATTAAGAAATCATATTTCGATAAGATTATGCTCTGTGTCGCTATGAGATACAAGGAAGCAGATATATTCTGGTTCACATTATTTCATGAGATTGCTCATATACTCAATGGCGATATGGATAATCTAGCAAATGATGGCAAAAGAGGCATAGTGGAATTCGATGCTGGCAACAGTGATATTGAAACCAACGCTAATATCGTTGCCAGAAATATACTTATCAATCCGGATGATTACAGTGAGTTTGTAAAAGCCAGGAAATACAGACGGGCTAGTGACATCAAGGAGTTTGCTGAATCTCAGAATGTCAAAGAGTATATTGTCAAGGGACGGCTCATGAAGGACGGGCTGATTCCGTGGGGAACCAGGCCGCAATATAACTGGGAAAAGAGTGTATTGCTTGACTCAAAAGACTGATGGTATTGGTTTGCTGTATCAACTTTCATGAATTACAGCTTTGCACAAGGGTCTGTCCTCAGAGGCCTTGAGGGTGCCGGTAAGCCCTGTGCAGGCCCCTGTTTCCTCCTGTAGGAATCCCGTCCAGGAGAGGGGCCGGCCGGACGGGCCGTAAATCTATAGCATGAAAGCGCCTGCGGAGCATATGCTCCGCGGGTGTTTTGCTGTGAGGGAAAAGTGCTGTATATGTGTTTAAATCAATTGTTTTTATCTGGTTGGAAACGGGCCGGAAAAGGGCGGAAATTTTCTGTAAGTTTTTTTCAAAATCTTTTGAAATTCTTTAGCAACGCAATACAAAACAGCTTGACAGAAATTTTGGAAAACCATAAAATAAGATTAAATTTGACATCAGAAACACACAGTGATAGAGAGTACATAAGGAGAAGACCATGAAAACCTATATGGCAAAGGCGGAGGAAGTGGAAAGGAAATGGTACGTCGTTGATGCAGACGGCATGCCCCTGGGCAGACTGGCTTCCCAGGTTGCAGCCATACTCCGCGGGAAGAACAAGCCCATGTTCACGCCTAACGTAGACACAGGTGACTTCGTTATAGTTGTGAACTGCGACAAGGTTGTCCTTACCGGGAAGAAGCTGACGGACAAATATTACAGATACCACTCCGGATACATCGGAGGCCTTAAGGAGATATCCTACAAGACCATGCTTGCAGAGAAGAGCGATCTTGCCGTATACGAGGCAGTCAAGGGCATGCTTCCCAAGAATTCACTTGGAAGGCAGATGCTCAAGAAGCTCAAGGTCTTCAAGGGCCCTGAACACACTCATGCGGCTCAGAAGCCCGAACCGCTCAAATTAAACTAATCAGGAGAGGAAGGTAATTATATGGCTAAAGCTACTATAAAGAAAAAGCTTCAGTTCTGGGGAACAGGAAGAAGAAAGAAGGCAGTCGCAAGAGTCCGTCTCATTCCCGCAGGCACCGGCAATATCGTTATCAATGGCAGAACCTTTGAGGATTACTTCCCTCAGGCAACATTGAGATACGTCATCCTGCAGCCCGTCAATCTCCTCGGCGTGGACGGCAAATATGACATCCTCGTCAACGTATACGGCGGCGGATACACCGGCCAGGCCAACGCCATCCGTCTCGGCGTTGCCCGCGCGCTTCTTCAGGCAGAGGAAGGCTCCAGATCCAAGCTCAAGGCAGAAGGCTTCTTAACCCGTGACCCCAGAGTCAAGGAGAGAAAGAAGTACGGTCTCAAGAAGGCACGCCGCGCGCCTCAGTTCTCAAAGAGATAATCTTTACAGACAGCAACCAATTCAAATGCAGAAACAAGAGAAGCCAAGCCGCTTCTCTTTTTTGCACCTTCAAAAAGTCCGCAGAAGATGCCGGATACCATGCACCAGACTGCATCCACATGGCAGAGGGAACAGCTCTTTGGACCAGTCCTCTTAGCCGTATTTCCCGGAAACATGCCGGAGTATTATAATTTCATGCCAGGCCTCCTGCATTCCGTACGCCGGCACGCGGACACGGCGCGGCCCGGCCGGATTTGTGCATACTGCCCAAGGAGGCTTGGATTGGGCATAATGATGGGGCAAAGGTTTGCGGCAAAGCAGGAATTTGTGCAAGCAATTGCAAGATACAGAATTTGAAATGACATGGATTTTCCGCGCGCTTGCATTTATAATGTAAAAAGGCGTAATTTGTATTGCCTTTATCCATAGGAAAATGAAGGAGAGACAGTTAATGAGAAACGTTATCGTAGGACAGTCCGGCGGCCCCACAGCCGTTATAAACTCGAGCCTGCTCGGCGTTTACAAGACGGCGAAGGACAGGGGAGCCAAGACGGTATACGGAATGGTTCACGGCATCAAAGGGCTTCTGGACGGCCATGTGGCAGACCTCTCGGAGAGGCTTCGCACAGAGCTGGACATGGATCTTCTGAAGAGGACCCCGTCCTCATTCTTGGGATCATGCAGATACAAGCTTCCGGATGTGCTTGGAAATGAGGACCTGTACAAGCAGATCTTCGCATATCTGGACAAGCTTGAGATAGACGCGTTCTTCTACATCGGCGGCAACGACTCGATGGACACCATCAAGAAGCTCACGGACTTCGGCGCCATAACCTCAAGCCCCATACGCTTCATAGGAGTGCCCAAGACGATAGACAACGATCTTGCCATAACGGACCACACTCCCGGATACGGCTCCGCGGCAAAATACATCGCCTCCACAACGAAGGAGATAATCCGTGACGGCCTCGTGTATGATTATCCCGTAGTGTCCGTCATGGAGATAATGGGCCGCAACGCCGGATGGCTCACGGCTGCCACCGCGCTTGCCAAGGGCGAGGACTGCGAGGGAGTGGACGAGATATACCTTCCCGAGAAAGTATTTGACCTGGATTACTTCCTTGCCAACGTCGGCAAGAAGCTCAAGGAAAACCGCTCAATGGTCATTGCCGTCTCAGAGGGCATCAAGGTTGCGGACGGAAGATACGTCTGCGAGCTTGCGGACCATGTGGACTACACGGACATGTTCGGCCACAAGCAGCTTGCCGGCACCGCCCGTTTCCTCGCAGCAAAGGTTGCTGAGAAGTACGGCGTCAAGACCAGGGCCATAGAGCTTTCCTCTCTGCAGCGCTGCGCCTCCCACATCACATCCCGCGTGGATGTCACAGAAGCGTACAATGTCGGCGGAGCTGCCGTAAAGGCGGCGTTTGAAGGCATGACCGGACAGGTAATAACCCTGAAGCGCATTTCGGATGATCCGTACATGTGCATCACGGAGCCTGCGGATGTTCACATCATCGCCAACGTGGAGAAGAAGGTTCCCCTGGAGTGGATCACGAAGGACGGCACATATGTAAAACCTGAGCTTGTTCATTACATCCGCCCTCTCATCCAGGCGGAAATCACGCCTCTCTGGGTGGACGGCCTTCCCCGCCACATCCGCCTCAGAGTTCCCAAGCAGAGGGACTGAAGGTTCCGGGAATCCGGCCGGGCCAGTGCTCCGCACGGACCGGACCAAAGTGCATAACATGAAAAAACCACAGGACGGAGCCCCGCAGAGGGCTCCGTTTTGGCTGGAACGGAGCCGTGTGCGAACATATGTTTGGCATTTTGCCCTTCGCCGCAGCACGTTGCGGGCCTGCGGACGGCTTTGGACGGCAGAAACGGGCATAATATTGAATTACGGGGCTCTGATTTGCCCGGTTTTTTTTAAAACAAGGGCAAAATTCATTGCTTAAAAAATCTCTTTGATATATAATTTACCCGTGGTATGTCCTACGGACATGACCGGCAATAAGGTATTTCGTTTTCGGTAGCATTAATATGACTAAACGTGCAACAACAATTGTGTGCTTCTGCGCCGCGGCTTTGCTTGCGGCGGGGCTGGCCTTTTCAGCGGGCTGCGGCTATTACAGCGGCAACAGACTGGACGGAGATGTAAGCGAAGGGACTGTGACTTCGCAGGGCGGCTTCCTTGTAGAGAAGGGAGACTACATCTACTTCGTCAACGGCGATGAATCCTACACGGCGACAAACAAGTACGGAAAGGTAGTGAAGGGCGCCATAATGCGCATGACCAGGGAGGATCTGGCAGCGCGCAATTATGCCAATGCAGAGACCGTGGTTCCCCTTGTGGTTTATTCCGGCAACAATGATGCGGGCATCTTCATTTACGGCGACAAGGTTTATTACGCCACGCCTTCCACAGAGAAGAATTCTGACGGCGACGTCCTGAACGATTATCTGGAGTTCAAGAGCTCGAACCTCGACGGCTCGAAGACCATGAAGAACTACTACGTGCAGATTGACTCCAACACGACCGAGTACCGCTACGTGGAAGTGGACGGCACCGTATATCTCATGTACGTGGCCGAGGACGAGAGCTATTTTGACGAAACGACAGGCGTCACGAACCTGCACTCATACAACACAGAGACCGGCGACAATACCATACTTGCATACAACATATCCTCATGCATCTTCGACTCCGATGATGTTTCCAACCCCCGCGTGTACTACACGATGGACGTTGAGAACTATTCCGCAAGCTCAACCTTTGACTACAACCAGGTGTACACCGTGACGGCGGACGCAACCGAGGAAGACGGCATAGTTCTTGATGAAAGCAATTCTCCCGAGGATGTTTTCGGGGAGAAGATCATCGGCTGGACAACGAAGGAAGCCGTTGAGGATGATGACGATGACGACAACGATTACGACTATGACCGTTACATCAACCTCGGCCAGCTGGTATATGACGGCATAGGCAAGCTGGACGTCTCCGAGAACGGAAACGGATACGAATACGGATACACGCCGTTCAACTACGGCTACGGCGAGGTCTCCAGCGAAAACGATTACACGTACTGCAACGGAGTCCGCTATACATACACTCTTGGCAAGTACACCAACGGCTACCTGTTCTACACGCGCAACACATCAAATCTTAGCAACTACATGTTTGCGCAGAAAGAGAGCGAAATGATTTCGGCCACGGACGGCAATGTGATCAGCACGGCTGAATCCAACCCCATATCCAGGAACCCCGAGAGCGGCACAAAGCTCCTTGCGGACGGATCCAGCGCAGCCAACTACATGTACCTGTTCGATGAAGACGGAGAGTTTGACGGCGTCATGTATGCAGAGAGCACCGGCATCTCCGTGAACTATCTTGATGACGGCACGCTCCGCGATGAGGTAGCTACCCAGGATGCAGAGGGAAGAACGGTTCTCAACACAGAGGACAGAGCCAACATAGATTCCAAGTACTACTACATTGACAAGGAAGCCGTTGCAACGCTTCTGTTCACTACGGATGACGGATACCTGTATTACTCCACGACAGGCACTAACGGCATATCCCTCTGGAGAGTAAACTACACCGGAACGTGGGATTCATACAACGGCATGCCCAACGAGGTTGATTACACCGACGAGTACATCCCCGTCCAGATTCTTGACCTGGACGCCGTATCCGGATGGTACAACCCCGAAATCGTTGACGGACAGATCATCTTCGCGGCGGACTTCGATGACATGACCACATTCAATTACCTGATGGTCTGCGACCTCCGCGAGACAAACGATGACGGGTCCTTCGTTACGGATTCCAACGGCAACTACGTCATGATGAACAACAAGGAGATCTCCGCTTACAACGACCAGCTCTCCGACCTCCAGGACGCCATAGACGATTACGACGATACCGACACATATCCCACGGCAGATTATGCGAACATGTACAGCGCAATCCAGTTCGCATTCATCACGAGGGACAATGATTACATAGATGACCTGGCCGTAATGTGCAACGATGCGGCCTGGGACGAAGACGAGGATGCAGACCCTGTATATTCCGACAAGACCCTTGCCCTGTACCACAACTTCATAAGGGCGAAGGGAGACTGGGCGGACTACGCGGATGAGAGCAAGGTAATAAACGGCGAAACGGTATACTCCAACTCGAGGGATTACTACTACAGCCTGTTCGGCGTGATGTCCGACGATGATGCCGACTCCTGGCTTGACGAAGCGAAGTCCTCATACCTGCAGGACGAGCCCGACATCTCCTGGTACGATTCGCTGTCCACGGCATGGAAGGTTGTGTTCATAGTAGGCATGTGCCTGTGCGGACTTGTGGTAATCGCAGGCATAACGCTTCTCACGATATTCCTCGTAAGGCGCAGCAGACGCCGCGCAGAGCGCCGCAAGGCAGCAGACATCCAGGTCAAGACAGATGTCAACCGTCAGCTCAACGTATATGACACTGCCGCAGGGGACATCCCTGAGGACACTGTCATGGACATGGAGGGCAACATCATCTCCGGCGACGCGTCCGAAGTTTCCGAATCCGGTGATTCCGCAAATGCTGATGAAGCTCCCGCAGAAGACGCTCCGGCCGGCGAAGAGCCCAAGGATGCAGAGTGACATCCAAACGTAATGCATAACCAAAGCGGCGGCCAGTCCGCCGCTTTTCTGTTGCGCGCAATTCCCCGAACCCATGCACCCGTATGCGATTTAAACCCTAACCCCTCATGCATAGAGGCTATATCCAAGATTGGAGTTGATGCATCCCAATGCCCACAGAACTGAACAGCTCATGGCCTGTCCCCAGGTGCTATATATCAAAGGGGAGTTGACGGCCTGCCGAAGGCCGGGGGCTATATGTAAGAAATGAGTTGACTGCCTCTGAAGGCCCGGGGCTATATTGAAGAATGGAGTTGACGGCTTCCGAAGACCGGGTGCTATATGTAAGAAATGAGTTGACGGCTTCCGAAGACCTGGGGCTATATTGAAGAAGAGAGTTGACGGCTTCCGAAGACCTGGGGCTATATTGAAGAAGAGAGTTGACGGTCTCCGAAGACCTGGAGCTATATGAAAGAAATGAGTTGACGGCCTCCGAAGGCCAGGGGCTATATGAAAGAAATGAGTTGACGGTTTCCGAAGCCCGTGGGCTTTATGGAAGAAAGGAGTTGACGGCTTCCGAAAACCCGGACTATATATAAGAAAGGAGTTGACGGCCTCCGAAAACCCGGGCTATATATAAGAAATGAGTTGACGGCTTCCGAAGACCTGGAGCTATATTGAAGAAATGAGTTGATGCGCTCCAATGCTCTCGGAAGAGCCTAATAGCCGTTAACCGGTTCGTTTGGTTCAGAATCTGGCAGGTAGCAATGCGGCTGTATCATGGGATTTTGGGCTCTTTCAAGGCTGTTTTGCGTCGTGTGGATTTTGGTTCTTTGCAGGTCTGTGTAAAGTTTGTGATTTTAGTCAAATTTACAAAAAAGTTCAATCAAAAAGGTTTACAAACAGGGGCAATGTCAATATAATATACACGATATTTCGGGCCCGGGAAGGGCTAATAAGCGCTAGTGGAGAATACGGCAGATGATCAGGTACATAAAGTGCCCGAGATGCGAGCTTAATTATATAGACGCGGACAAGCAGGAGTACTGCGACGTCTGCATAGCTGAGATGAAAGGCAGCAAGCTCCAGTTTGCAGACCTTGACGATGATGATTATGACGTTCTGGACGAAGAGCTGGATGAAGGGAAGATTTGCCCCATTTGCGGCATAAACAGGCTTCGCCCCGGCGAGACAATGTGCGAGGAATGCAGGGCCAAGCAGGAGTATGAGGGAGAGGATGACACCCAGGAGCCTGATGAGGAGGACGAGAACGATGAGCTTGATCCGGACCGCGAGGATGACTGGCAGCGCTATCTGGATGAGTCGGATGATGAAGACCTTACTGTGGACGATGAGAAGATCAAGGAAGAGCTTGAGGCTGAGTTCGGAGACGAAGAGGATGAGGACTTCAAGGACGACTATATAGATGACACCGTTCCGGAAGACGGGGATGCGGATGATGAAGAGGACCCTTATCTGGACGGAGATCTCGGGGATGATGATGACATCGATGACGAGGACGATGACGACGACGATGATGATTCGGACTCGGACGAGGATTTCTGATTCATTCACTCTATACCATATTATATAATACGTGTTATATGCATGATATGAGCAGGCACCCATGGCGGATGCCTGTTTTTTTTCGGTGCGCAGCAGACGGTTTTTTGCGTTCATGATACATTGTAGCGTGCTTAAAATTGCAATGCACTCCGGGCGTTTTTGTTTGGTATTTGAGGGAAGCAATTGTATAATGAAAAACTGTCAAAAGCATCGCCCCGGGCTGCAGGGCAGCCGGACAGGGGACTAATCTGTGTTCGGGCCATGAGAGAGGCCCGTGTGGGAGAGATTATGGAAACGGAATCATCAGACGAGACTCAAAAGACAGACGTCACACCGGAAACAGCGGCGGACGCTTCAAACGGAGGACAGGGTGCCGGAAATTCAAGCCACAGCGGCCAATGGCCCCCTGCGCCGGGTGAAGGGCACCATTTGAGAAGGCACAGCTTAAGGACCCACGGATGCGAGCCTCATCATGAAGGCAGGACGCTCGCAGACCTCGCAGCTCATTATGAGAGCCATGAGAAGCTGATGTGCGAGAGGCTCATAATATACGTCCTGCTCATGATAACCGCAGGAATGATGGGAGCGTACACGTACAACTGCAGGGGCGGGGTGTTCTGCAACGCCCAGACGGCCAACGTGGTGCTCATGGCCATAAGGCTCGGCAACGGTGAGTGGGCGAACGGATTCTATTATCTAATCCCCATGCTTGCGTACATTCTGGGAGGCTTCGTGTCCGAGATTCTCCCCACGCCCGTAAAGAAGGCCCATTTCCTTCGCTGGGACACGTACCTCATTCTGTTTGAGATCATAGTGCTGTTCGTAATAGGCTGGATCCCTCTTGCGGAAAGCACTTCCTGGACCACCCGCATTGTCCAGATCATGATCAACTTCATAGCCTCCATGCAGTACAACACCTTCCGCAAGGCGGACGGTGTGCCCATGGCCACAACCTTCTGCACAAACCACTGCAGGATGATAGGCGTGGGCCTTGCGGACGCCATCCGCAACAGGGACAAAAAGCGTCTCAAGGAAGTGGGAGTCCATGTGCTCATGATAGTGGGTTTCCTTCTCGCAGGCATAGTCATGACCCTCTTCGATTTCATGGAAGAGAAGGCCATCTGGGTTGCGTGCATCCCTCTGCTTATTGCCTTCGTCGTTCTCGCATACGCGGACCTCGGTCCGGAGAAAGGACGCCTGTACGTTGTGCCCATCGGACACTGATTCCCGCAGCATATACAGCCGCGTGTATTTGGGATATTGTCAGCTCTTTTCCGCTATACAGCCCCCAAGCTCAGGCATATCCGGGTCCGTACGGCACGGCCGCAGGGGAGCTTATCAACTCCCTTCTTGCAAACAGCCCTCATTTCCGGATTTCCGGATGCGTCCGCATATATCCGCAAGGCACGGATAAGCGCGTGAGTCCCGCATATCCTTCAGGACAGTGAATATGCGCCGGATACGCAAGACGGGCAGAGAATCCTGCGGAAGGAGCAGAAGAGCGCCGGAGGGCGCCGGCGGGGCGCCAGGGGCGTCTTGCGGGAGTTATGTGGTTTTTAGCAGAAATATAATGCCATTTAATTGTAAACCGGCTTGAATAGTGGTATAATCCTGTCATGACCGTACGTGGAAAAGCTCCGGCTAAACTCAATCTGACCCTTTCCGTCTCGCCCGGCGGGGGAGGATACCACGAGATAGACAGCTTCGTCTGCTCAATAGACATAGCGGACGCTGTGGTGGTCTCTTCCAGAAGGGATGACAATGTGAACATCGTCATGCACGGGCTGGGGTCGGAGAGCATAGAGTATGAGGACAACAACGCGGTCAAGGCGGCCCTGCTGTTCCAGAAGACCTTTGATACCCGTGGCGTGGACATAACGGTATACAAGAACATACCAATGGGAGCAGGCCTAGGAGGATCCTCGGCGGATGCGGCATCGGTTTTGAAATGCATGCAGAAGCTGTACAAGTCCGGAACGGATGATGAGGTAAAGGCCCTGGCTGATTCGCTTGGCAGCGATACAGGGTACATGACGGCAGGCGGCTTCGCAAGGATCACGGGCCGCGGGGAGAAGGTGGAGAGGCTGGACATAAGAAAGCGCACGCTGGACTTTTTGCTTCTGCTCCCTAAAAAAGGCGTCTGCACAAGGGACGCGTACAGGCTTTCGGATTTGTATGAAAAAGCCCCGGACAAAACGCAAGAGGCCATACAGGCTGTGATGGACGGAGACCTGGAAGCCTTGGGGGCTTGCATGTACAATGACCTTACAAGGGCGGCCGTGTACCTCAATCCGGATGTGGGGCTTGCTAAAGAGCAGCTGGAAAGCTTCGCCCCTTTGGGCGTATGTATGACCGGCAGCGGAAGCGCCGTTGCGGCGCTGTTTGAGAATGACATGTTCTGCGAGTGGGCGAAGAGCCGCTACCGCGGAAAATACAGCTGTGTAAGGACCAAGACAATCCCGGGGAAGCCCGCGGAGCAGGAGGAATAATGGCTGAAGAGCGAGTTATAGACGAAGACGAAGACAAGAACAAAAAGTTCATAATCCGCAAGAACGCGGACGGAGAGGACGAGCTTGTCTATATCGGAGTCCAGATGGAAGGGGACGACGAGCCCGCCTATACGTATGACGCGAACGGCAACTCATCATACGATGCCTCGCCGTACGGCGCGTCGTACGGCGCATCGGAAGAGGAGATGGAGGCTGCCATAAAGGCTGCCGCGGAAGCCGCCGATGGGAGCGAAATAGACCCCGCTGTGGAAGAGGCCGTAAGGGCCGCTGCAGCCGGCGCCGCAGGAGAAGGAGTGGAGGCAGCACTGAAAGCCGCCATGAAAGCCGCTGTGGATGCAGGCGTTCCCATGTCCGGTGGTGCGCAGGTTTCGGATGAGGATATGAGCGCAGCCGCGGATGTCATGGCCAAAGTCATGGCCAAGAAGTTCGACATCCGCAAGAACGCGGACGGCGAGGATGAGCTCGTGTATGTCGGCGGAGAGCTGGAGACAGACGGAGACACGGACGAGGCCGGAGACGTCGTCACGGACCTGTACGAAGTGCCGGAGTTTGAGGAGGATGACGAAGAGGCGGCCGTAATGACTCCGGAGCAGCTTGCGGAAAGGGACAAGCGCAGAGCGGAAGAAAAAGAGAAAAAGCAGAAGCAGGCCGCAGAGCTCCTGGAAAAGGCCCTTCAGTGCATGGAAGGCAAAGACTTTGGCGGAGCCGTTTATTCCCTCTCCCTTGCGGAAGAGCAGGATCCGGAGAGCACCACAATAAAGTGCGAGAAATACAGGGCCGCGTGCAAGGACTTCACGGACTTTGAAGCGGACTTGGACGAGATAGCGGCGGCCGCGCAGGACGTGGGCGAGAACTGCACCCCGGAGGAAAAGGCGGACCTTCTGGAAAAGTCCTCTCTTGTGAAGGAGATGATAGCAGGCACGGAGCAGAAGCTCAAGGATCTGGCCGTGGAGAACGAGGCCGGAAAGAAGGAGCGCGAGGAGATATTCGTGCTTCTTCGCAGGAGGGCCGTACGGCACGTCATCATGACGGCAGTGCCGTTCGCTGTCTTCTTAATCCTCACCGTATGCTTCATTCCGTTCATATATTCAAACGAGCAGGGCGTATTCCTGATCCTCATGATAGTCTTCGCCTGCATAGCGTTCGTCTTCCTTGTGGCGTCTTTCTTCACCCTTCACGCTCTCGTTAACGCGCAGCACAAAGTGAAGCTCAATGAAAAGAACTCCTCCACGAAAGTGGGCAGGCTGTACGAGGAGACGGAGAACAGGTACAACACTCTGCGCTCCATATACGAAGCTCTTGGCGGAACGTATGATATATCTTGACAATGCGGCAACAACCTCTCTGGACAGAGAGGTTTTGTTGGCTATGGAGCCGTATTACTTATCCGTATACGGCAACTCCCAGTCCCAGCACTCATTCGGCCGCCAGGCTGCAGCCGCCGTGCAGAAAACAAGGGACTTCATCGCCGGGCAGCTTGGCTGCTCCCCGGATGAGCTGTACTTTTTATCCGGCGGGACGGAGGGAGACAACCTGGCCGTAAAAGGCCTCTGCTCATACATCGGCAGGGGCCATATAATAGTGTCCGGAATAGAGCATTCCGCCCTGTATGACTCCGTCCTCCAGCTGAAGGGCCAAGGCTTTGAGCTGACCATAATCCAGCCCGCGCCGGAAGGCATCATCCGTCCGGAAGACATAGAGGCCGCCATCCGTCCGGACACGATATTCTGCGGCGTAATGGCCGCAAACAACGAGACGGGCGTAATCCAGCCCACGGATGACATCCACAGCATATGCCGCTCAAAAGGCGTCTTCTTCTTTTCAGACTGCGTCCAGGCCGCGCCGTATCTTCCAGTCTTTGCCTCAATGGCAGACGGCCTGGTTATTTCCGCCCACAAGTTCTACGGTCCCAAGGGCTCTGCCGTCCTTTATATCCATGGCGGCACCAGAATGAAGAGTCTGATTACCGGAGGCATGCAGGAGCGCACTCTCCGCGGGGGCACATTGAACGTTCCCGGAATAGTTGGACTGGGGGCCGCATATGCCAGATGCATATCCATGCAGGAAACAGTAAACCCGTATATCCGCTCCATGCGGGACACCTTTGTGCAGAGGGTCCTTTCCGAGATCCCCGGGACCCATCTGAACGGCTCCGGACCTGTATTGCCGTCTCATGCCAACATATCTTTTGACGGCTGCGCAGGGGAGAACATAGTCTTCTCGCTGGATCTCAAGGGCATAGCCGTTTCCGCAGGGGCAGCATGCTCCGCAGGAGCCGTGACTCCAACACGCGTAATCTCTTCCATGCTTGGCCTTGAGAGGGCGAAGTCCGCTGTGCGCTTCTCCTTTGGAAAGAACAGCACTCCGGAGGAGATTCCCATAGTCCTGGATGCTCTTAAGGATTCCGTCTCTCGCATCCGCAGCGTATAATCCCCTGCGGCACATATACATCCCATCCAATACACAGCAAAAAAGGCACGCCAATTGGCGTGCCGTATTTTTTCCACACACAGGCAAAGGCAAAGGGGAGGACCCGTATTACTGTCTCCAGGAGGCATGTGCCCTGAAAAAATCTCCTGAATAGCAGAAACGACACAAACCGGAGTTTGTGCCGCCTCTATATGATAAGGGGGAAAAATGATGAGCTAAGTAAATGTGAGCCGTATGATGTATTCTATATTGCCTTGTCTTTCTAGCTGTATGGGATGATCTGAAAGCCTTTGGAGTTTTCCCGCCCCGCACGCTTCCGTGCGGCTCACGATTCATGTAAACCCGTCGTTTACATTGACTATTATATTCAAGGTCCCGCCCTTAGTAAACCAAATTGAAAAAAATTTTCCCGGCCCGGATTTCCTTACCTGTACAAACATAAAATGTTAGCTTGCAACACGTTTGTGAATTGTTAACATTTGCTCTGTTCATCACTATATATTGTACTGTATCATAAACCACACCACAAGATTTTCTGTTGTGCACGTTGCAACCCCTGTTTGTGCTCTTTGACAGCCCTCCAGAGGCCTCTCCGCATATGTGCACTTTGCACAAAGATTTAACGCTTTTCCGCTCTTCCGCCTGCAGGCATTATCATTATTTTGCCCAATGCTCTTGTATTGCGCGGCTCCATGGTGCTATACTTTCGGCAGGAAGATTATGGTGGACCCGTATGAAATTTGATGACGTATACATAGTGGATTCGGACCTCTCCGAGACGGAGTTCATCCGCAGGACATACATAAACCTGGCCAGGAACAGCTATGACCCCAGCATTCTGGAGGGGTCTTTTTCCGCTGTCCAGAACAGCGTGATGCAGGTTGCCGGATGCCAGGCCCATGTGGACACCAAATACAAGTATGACCGCATTATAATGGTTACCGGAACCATAATGGACACGGTCCAGGAAAGGTACGGGAGATCCTGGCGAGAGAAGCAGGTTCCCAGGGAAGCGCAGATTCCGCAGCACATTCCTGAGACGGGAGAGACCAGCGGGGACGTTGAGGGATGCGTGCTGAACATGAAGTCCTTTGCCCAGGTGGACAATCCGGCCTCATACCTTTTCTACATGAACTATAACATCCCGCCCATGGATGCCAGGACAAAGCGCCTTGCGGACAAGGAATTTCCTCATCTCAATCTCACTGAAGAGGCCTATCTCCGTTCCGCAAAGACTGCCTGCGACATAGTAAACTCCATGGCCACTCTTCCGGACGAGTATGACAACATCTCCTTCACTCCCACATATTACGTGAGACGTGTGAACTGCTACATGGTTCCGTATTACACGGCAACGTACACGTATGATTCCAAGGCCTATACGGCCAAGGGCTTCGCCTGCGGCGAGGCAAAGGTATGGAACACCTGCCCGCCGGGCATATCCACTGAGACCCTGGACAAGAGGGCGGAGAAGAAGACCGGAGTGAATGAAGTAAAGTACCTGTTTCCGCTTATCACGTGGGCCATGTACGTCATAGCCCTGGTCCTGTCCATAGTGAAAGGCGTAAGCTTATCCTGGACATTCCTTTTGTCATTCGCCCTGTATCTCATTGGCCTCATAGCATACAATGCGGCATCTTCCCGCTGCAACAAATTTGCATCCAATCTGCAAGCCCAATGGTCCGGCACTATGACGGACGCCTTGAACAAGCTCTTTGCGAAGCTTAACATGCGTCCGCTCACTGCAGACGAGGCGCAGGAATTCTCTGCCATAGACTTCACAGCCATTTCAAGCGGCAAGAAACACAGCTACAGCGACATCTCAATATACTCCATATTCACGCTTGTAGTCCATATTATAACCCTCATTGTAGTTTTAATCTGTGTTGCAGTAGCCTTTGGCTAGCCGCCTGCCAAATGTCAAATCCATGGCAATATCCTAAAAGCGCCAGCAAAATCCAGCAAATAACAGCCGTCCATAAGGACGGCTGTTTCCGTTATGCCCATGTAAATAATCCTAATTGTCATAAAGCAGGCAGTATGCCCTGTTTATGATCATTTCGGATCGTTTGAGATCATTCATACCCTACGGCGTATCGCCAAATGATCCAATCCCTGCCATTGCCTTCCAAGATCTTTCAAAGGTGTTGGATCTTCTTAAGGCTTGTGATAGGATCCGTGATCTGAAACGCCTGCGAATATAGGCGTTCTTAGGCGGAGGGCACGGCAATGAAAGACAGCAAAGGAAAGTGGGAGCCGGATGATTTTGACCTTGAGACAACTACCATATGGGACTTTCCAACCCGCGGGTCATGGGCCACACATGACGCAAAATGGAGAGGCAACTGGAGCCCGTATATACCAAGGAATGTAATCTTAAGATACTCACAGGAAGGAGACCTTGTTCTGGACCAGTTTGCAGGCGGAGGAACCACGCTTGTGGAGGCTAAGCTGTTGAACAGGGATATTATAGGCGTGGACGTCAATGACGCGGCCCTTGCCAGATGCCGCGAGAAGACGGACTTTGACTCCGGCCGCCCGCAGGGGAAGGTTACAATCCAGAAGGGAGACGCGCGCCATCTGGATTTCATCCGCGATGAGAGCGTGGACCTTATCTGCACCCATCCGCCGTATGCGGATATCATCCATTACAGCGAGGGCATGGACATCCCGGAAGATCTTTCCAATCTTGCCGTGCCGGAATTCCTGGAGCAGATGAAACTTGTGGCCGCGGAATGCTTCCGGATATTAAAGCCCGGGAAATTCTGCGCCATCCTGATAGGAGACACCCGCAAGAAGGGGCATGTGATACCTCTGGGTTTTGAAGTGTTCAAGATCTTCAAGACGGCAGGCTTTGCGTCCAAGGAGATCATCATAAAGGAGCAGCACAATTGCCGGGCCACAGGGTACTGGAAGACCAACAGCGTGAAGTACAATTTCCTGCTTTTGGCGCATGAGTACCTTTATATCTTCCATAAGCAGTAGTGGCGTGTATTTTTGCATAAAAACATGCCGCTTTGGCGTGCTGTTTATTAGAAAAAGGCGACATATATTCGTTTAGAGGAAGAATTGCAGATCAGACAATAATAATTTCGATCCCAATCACTGCAATCCGGATCATCATTGAACTTATATCCAATGATGGGGGTTGCAGGGAATGCAAAAGAAGATCTGCGAGCTCTTCGCCGGAGTGGGAGGATTCCGGCTGGGGCTGGAAAGGCTGCGTTCCGGCTGGGAGACTGTATGGTTTTCCCAATGGGAGCCAGGAGCAAAAAAGCAGTGGGCGCATGAGTGTTATGTGAGTCATTTCGGGGATTTGCCGGACATGAACGGAGAGTATCATACTGGGGAGGACATAGGCACTGTGGATAAGGCCGATATACCGGACCATAATCTGCTTGTGGGAGGATTCCCTTGCCAGGATTACAGCGTGGCCGGTCTGCGCGCGGATTCCAAGGGAATAGAGGGGAAGAAGGGAGTTCTGTGGTGGCAGATAATTGAAGTGCTTTCCGCCAAGAAGACCCCGTTCTGTCTCTTTGAAAACGTGGACAGGCTTCTCAAGTCTCCTGGAAAGCAGAGGGGCAGGGATTTCGGCATCATGCTCTCCTGCCTGGATTCTCTGGATTATTCCGCAGAGTGGCGTGTGGTAAATGCCGCCGTGTATGGGGCTGCACAGCGCAGAAAAAGGGTCTTCATCTTCGCATACAGAAATGGTACCGATTACGCCCGCAAAATTGAGAACATTCCTGCAGAGAGTATCATTTCCCGGCAGGGATTCATGGCCAGATCCTTTCCAGTAAAAGAGATACATGGCCTTGCCAGCACGGCTGTCCCCATGGACCTCTATGAAATTTCGGAGAGTTTCTTATATGATTTCAAATCAGCCGGATACATGCACTGCGGCGTGGTATATACGGCCAATGTCACAGAACTTGGCACGCAGGCCATCCCCCTGGGAGATATTCTGGAAAAACATGCAGACCCAAAATATACCGTCTCAGGAGAACGCCTGGAAAAGTGGAAATATCTCAAGGGAGCGAAGAAGATTCCAAGGATATCCGCCGGCGGGCATGAGTATTTCTATTCCGAAGGGCCTATAGCATTCCCGGATCCATGGGACCAGCCCGGAAGGACAATTCTCACAAGCGAGGGGACAATGAACAGAAGCTCTCATGTGGTTCAGGATCCCGGGTTCGGCGTCCTGCGGACGCTTACGCCGGTGGAGGCGGAAAGGCTTCAGGGCTTTGATGACAACTGGACCAATACCGGCATGCCGGAGCGTATGCGTTTCTTCTGCATGGGCAATGCCCTCGTGGTGCCTATGATAACGATGATGGGCAGGACCCTGGATGATATCTTTGCCAAGGAGCCATGATAATTTGCAATATAGAAGCAGCCGTCCGGAAGGGCGGCTGCTTTGGTAACATGAAATGGTGAAAAACCATCCTCAATCGTACATATTATAGGGGCAAACGGCTTTTTAATTGAAGTCATTAAAGAGTATCTTAATCTTATACTTGCCGACGGCAAGCTGGATAAATTCGTCTACTGTCCCATGCCACTCCTTAAGAAATGTCTCCGGCTCTTCCTTGGAGCCGAAGTTATACGGGTGCTTTTCCGGTTCAAAAATTCATTCGAAGTATCTGTCGAACCTCTCCTGCAGATGTCGGAATTTCTCATACAGCTCCGGATGGGTCCGGAACTCCTCTATCTCATCGTCTCGCGCAAAAACACTGTCTGCCGTGAAGCCCTCTACAGGGAAGCAGAAGTAGTCTAACAGGATGCATATCTTGGTTGCTTTTTTGAGCTCAGGCGCTGTCATGGCGGGCCTCCTTTATCGTGTATTGTGCATATTCTATGGGCAAAGCTCTTCAGAGCGGGTCCATGTCATTTTGGATCTTGTATCTGCCGCCGGCTGTCCGGATGAACTCCTGCATGGCCTCGTCTGCGTCCTTTTCAAAGGCCTGCCTGGCTTCCTCGGACCGGAATCCTGCATATCCAAACTCTGTGGGGGAGTTAATGAACAGGTCATCGTATCTTCGCTGCAGGCTTGCGAACCTGTCATAAAGGTCCGGATGGGTCTTAAACTCTTCAACTTCCTCAACAGGCACATAATGGCCGTTTTCATCATAAGCCCACACAGGGAAGTCATAATATTCCCAGAGGAATCGTATGGTAGTAATCATGACGGGCCTCCTTTATGCTTTTGCTGGCGTGTCATATGCGCCGGGCAGAGTGCCAAAATCTCCTGGAACGGCGTCTTTTTATTGCTTTTATCTTCTTAATGCGTTAAAATTACACACAGACGCTGGGGGCTGGTGTACGGCCCTTGGGCAGGTCATGTACAGGATATCATGAGAGGCAGGCTCCGGCACGGAAATTTTCCTGCGGAAAGTCCGGGCTCTTCGGAGATAAATAGCAGCCGCCGGCGGAAGAGGAAGGCGGCGGGGGAGGCAGCATGAAAGAGAAGTATTATATTACCACAGCCATTACGTATACGTCCGGCAAGCCGCATATAGGCAACACGTACGAGATCATACTTTCAGACTCAATCGCAAGATTCAAAAGACTTCAGGGGTATGACGTGCGCTTCCAGACCGGAACGGATGAGCACGGGCTCAAGATAGAGCAGAAGGCTGCGGAAAAGGGCATGCAGCCCAAGGAGTTCGTGGACGGAATCGTGGATGTCATAAAGGGCATCTGGGACAGGATGAACATAAGCTATGACAGGTTCATGAGGACCACGGACTCGGACCATGAGAAGATTGTCCAGAAGATGTTCCGCAAGTTCTATGACCAGGGCGACATATACAAGAGCGTGTATGAGGGATGGTACTGCACTCCGTGCGAGAGCTTCTGGACGGAGAGCCAGCTTGTAAACGGCAAGTGCCCGGACTGCGGCAGAGATGTAAAGCTCGCAAAGGAGGAAACCTATTTCTTCCGCATGAGCAAGTACGCCCCGGCCTTGGTCAAGCATATCTTAACCCATCCCAGGTTCATACTGCCGGCCCTTCGCAAGAACGAGATGATGAACAACTTCCTGCTTGCGGATGAGTTCGTGGGGAAGTCGGACGCAGAGCTTCTGGAAGCCTGCGAGAGAGGGACCATAAAGTGCAAGCTGCAGGATCTGTGCGTGTCCAGGTCCACGTTCAAATGGGGCATACCCGTGGACTTTGACCCCAAGCACGTGGTGTACGTATGGCTGGATGCACTCACCAATTATATAACCGGTCTTGGGTATGACCCGGACGGGCCTTCGGAGATGTACAAAAGGTACTGGCCGGCCAATGTGCATGTAATCGGAAAGGACATAGTCCGTTTCCACACTATATACTGGCCCATCTTCCTGATAGCTCTCGGGGAGCCCATCCCGGAGACGGTGTTCGGCCATCCCTGGCTCCTGCAGGGCGGGGACAAGATGTCCAAGTCCAAGGGCAACGTCATATATGCGGACGATCTCGCGGATATATACGGAGTGGATGCCACAAGATACTTCGTTCTCCATGAGATGCCGTATTCGGATGACGGCATAATAACATGGGAGCTCATGACGGAGCGCTGCAACTCAGACCTCGCCAATATCCTGGGCAACCTCGTGAAGAGGACAGTCACAATGGCCGACAAGTATTTCGGCGGCACCGTCCGGAAGACTGCCACAGACCATCCGGAGGACAAGGAGCTTGCAGCCGTTGCGGAAGGCACGAGAGACAAGGTTGCCGCCAAGATGGAGGACTTCCGCGTGGCGGATTCCCTGGACGCTCTCTGGGCGCTTCTTCGCAGGGCGAACAAGTACATAGATGAGACGGAACCCTGGATTCTTGCAAGGAACCCGGAGAATATGGAACGCCTGGAAGGGGTTGTATACAACCTGCTCTCTGCAATAGAGATAGGAGCCACTCTTCTGAAGCCCTTCATGCCGGATTCCTCAGACAAAATCCTTACAGAGATTGGCGGAACGGAGAGGGAATGGGACACCCTCGCAACATTCGCATACAAGGATCAGTACACAGTTTCCAAAGAGCCCGCAACGCTCTTTGACAGGCTTAACCATAAGGACATACAGCCCAGAATAGACAAGATTTCCGCAGCCCAGATTGCGGCCGCCGCTCCACAGAAGCCCATAAAGGACCAGATCACAATAGATGACTTTGCCAAGATAGACATGCGTGTGGGCAAGGTTGTGGCCTGCGAGCCTGTCAAGAAGTCCAGGCTTCTGCATGAGACCATAGATATCGGCGGAGGCAAGTGCATCTCCGTCCTTTCCGGCATAGCACAGCATTACACTGCCGCCGAGATGGTAGGGAAGAGCGTTGTCGTGGTTGTAAACCTTCCTCCGAGAGAGATGAAGGGCCTTGTGTCCGAAGGCATGATAATATGCGCCGAAGGCCCGGACGGAACCCTTTCAGTGGTTGCCCCGGAGAAAGACCTTCCCACAGGGAGCACGCTGTCTTGAGATACATAGACGTACACTGTCATCTGGACGGAGACTGCTACGGAAACATGGATGACCTCTTTTCCCGTCTTGCGGACGCAGGCGTGGAAAAGGTAATAGCCGCTGGCTATGACCTCGCCACATCCGAGCTCTTCTCCGGGTATGCAGACAAATATCCCGCCTGTTACTTCACGGCGGGATTTCATCCTACGGAGCTTTCCAAATACCGTGAGGGAGATCTCACACGCATAGCGGAAATCTCCAGACATCCCAAGTGCGTTGCCATAGGGGAGATAGGCTTGGATTACCATTATCCGGACACAACGGACAAGCCTCTGGAAAAGGAGATGTTCGTGCGCCAGCTGGAGCTCGCGGACTCTCTTGGCATGCCCATCCAGATCCATTCCAGAGACTGCGCGGAGGATATGCTCACCATCCTCCAGGAGAACCAGGACAAGCTCTCGCACGGCGTGCTCATGCACTGCTATTCCCATTCCCCGGAGATTGCCGCCATTCTGGAAAAGATGGGGCTGTATTTTTCCTTCGGCGGCACAAGCACCTACTCCGGTTCCAAGAAGCCCAGGAGAAGCCTCAAGGCTATACAAATGGCCCGTCTCATGACAGAGACGGACAGCCCGTATCTGGCCCCTGCATCACAGCACGGCGTATTCCCCAATACGCCCTTGAATATCCCGGAAATAGCCGCCAACATGGCAGCCCTCAAGGAGGTCTCTTTAGAGGTCATGACAGAGACCGTCTGGGCCAACGCGCACCGTCTCTTCCCCAAGCTTAACAATTAACGCCCGGCGTTAATCTGGCGCAATGCAGCGCATATGCGGCCTTGTACGAGGCCTGCAGAACAATCCTCCAAGCCAATACCCGCAGAGAGACAAAAAGCATAGAGATACAAAGGCGAGATTAAAGCGGGACATAAGCGAGACATAAGCGAGACATGATATCATGATGGACAACGAGATATACGCTCTTTTGAAGGTGCACGGATTCACCTTCAAGAAGCGCCTCGGGCAGAACTTCATAACAGACAGGAGCCTTCTGGACAGCATTGTCTCTTTGGCAGGCGTTACGGAAGAGGACACCGTCCTTGAGATTGGCTGTGGGGCAGGCACCCTTACAAGGGCTCTGGCCGCAAAAGCCAGGAAAGTCATAACGTACGAGGTGGACCGCTCGCTGGAGCCCATAATCCGCGTCACGCTCATGCCGTACACAAACGTCCAGGTCATATACCAGGATTTTCTCAAGGCGGACATGGCAGCCCTTGAGGAGGGGCTGGACAGTTACAAAGTTGTGGCAAACCTTCCGTATTATCTCACAACGCCCCTAATATGCAAGGTTGTGGAAGAATCCCAAAAGTGCAGCTCCATAACCGTAATGGTGCAGAACGAGATGGCGGACCGCCTTTGCGGAGCCGCAGGCACCGCGGAATACGGAGCCATAACGGCCAACATTGCCCTGCGGGCAACCGTAGAGAAAATGCGTTTTGTGCCCCGTACTGTCTTCTATCCCATGCCGGACGTGGACAGCGCCGTAATACGCATAACCATGCAGGATGGGCGAATTCCCGTGAAGGACAAGGAGATGTACAAAAGGGCCGTCCGCGCGGCGTTCCTTTCCAGGCGCAAGACATACGCCAACAATCTCATGGCCGTCTTTAATCTTTCCAGAGAGACAGCGGAGGACCTGGTGCAGTCCGTCTGCGGCAACGCAAAAGCCCGCGGCGAGACCTTCTCCCCGGAGATGTTTGCTGCCATGGCGGACAGGCTTTCCGCCATCCTGTAATCCGTATGGTGAAAGGTGCGCGGGTGCGCACCCGCATGCGCAGTTTAAAGGGATATGGGAAGATGCAGGACTCTGGCAAAACAGTCTCCTGCGTGCAGCATGATCCATATGAAGAGACAACTTAAGAACATAAGAGAAAGGGCCCCTGCAACGGGGCCCTTTCCAAGAAGGTATGAACTGCAACAGTGCGAACTGTTGCGGGTAATCTGATGACGGGTCATTCTTCCGCGCGGCTTTCCGACGTCTCCGGCGTCCGGATGGTGTGCTCGCTGAAGCCTGTCTCAAACAGGGCCGGGTCTATGTCCCCGTCCAGCACCTGCTCCACGCAAAGCACGCCCTTTTGGATGGCCTGCTGCAGAGGTTCATGGAGGGAGTCAAAATCATAGCTTTTCACCCGGTATGTGTCTTTGCAGACTTTGTAAAAATGGTCCACATACTTGTCAAAGTCCTTCAGGCACTTCTCGGTGCCCTTCAGGGATGCCCTGTCATCAACAAGCGCAAGATTCTCATATATCTTCGGGGCTTTGGAAAGGATTACGTCCTTCGGCATCCTGTCGCGGGTGAGACCTAAATCCTTGGAGATGAAAAGGCCTAAGTCGTTCTCAAACTTCATGTGGAAGGGGAACCTCTTGTGCCTTTCATCCTGGCACATGTATACGTACGGGTGCAGGATGGAGTCCATGGCATAGTGCGTGGCAAATCCGGCAATGTAGGAGGGGTCTCCCTTCCCTTGTATGAAGGCATCAAAGAGCTCCGCAGGCTTTCTCGCATGAAGGCCGCGGCCAACATTGCTTGCGAAGAGGAAGGTTATGAAGCCGTTGTAAAAGAAATAGAGGTCCCCGCCCTGCGAGCCCAGAAGGTACAGGTCATGGTCCGTTATCCGCTCACGGTAGCTTTCCGGGAGCTTTTCATATATGGCGTCCGCCGCCATGTTGTGGGAAAAATAGTCCGGCATCAGAGTCCCTCCCGTTTTCCGTAGAATATGTACTGCTGCATGTATCCGGCGTCTTCGCCGAAGAGATCCATGAAGTATCTTGTTATTTCGTCCCGGCTTTTAAGGGTCCCGTGGAAATCCTCTCTGTACGCTTTCTCAATCCATGTGTCCACAGGAAAGCAGGACCGCTCGGAGAAGCCAAAGAGCGCTATGCAGTCCGCAACCTTTCCGCCTATCCCCTTGTACTTCATGAGCTCTTTCTTCAGGGACAGGGCGTCCAGGCCGTCCAGATGGGAGATGCCCTCCTTGGATATCCTGGAAGACACTTCCGCAAGGTACGTGTCCCTGTACCCGCAGCCCAGGGACTTGTAATATGAGGCGTCCGCGGACGCCAGCTTGGCTGAGGAGGGAAAGGTGTAGAATGTCTCGTTTAGAAACATTTGTTTCTCGCCTAACCCTTCGCATATCCTTGAAATAATGCCTTTTATGCGGGGAATGTTGTTGTTCTGCGAGATTATGAAGGAGTATATCATCTCCTCCTTGTCCTGGTTCAGAAGCCTTAGGCCCTTGCACTCTTCCGCGGCCTTGGAAAGAAGAGGGATGCCGTATGACTTCGCCCTGGAGACTATGTCCGCATAGGACCTTTGGAGGTCAAAGAATGTGTAGAAGTAATCCGCGTCTTCCGGCTCGCACTCCACGTACGTCTTCACTCCGTCCGTGCGGATATAGCACGCCTTGTCTCCGGATATGACGAAGTACCCTTCTTTGAAAGGGCGGAAGCGGAATATCTGTCCGCACTCCAAGACGTCTTTGGGTTTGAAATATGTGGCATCCCAGTCTGTTACCATATCCTGCTCCAAGGCTGTATCTGCATCCGGCCAAAGCCCTCGTCCGGGAGGCAGAGGCTCTCTGCCCATGGGAGCCGTGCGCTCTTTATGGATCTGCTTTGCTTTCCCTTTTGCGGGCGCATCTTGCTTTCCGGATGCAAGTGTATTGTACTCATAAAACCGGGAAATGTCAAACGGCCCGCATGCACAGGAATCCGTGCCGGCGGCAGGAATTTTCCGGGGGTTCAATGCGGCAATTGCGCAACATATTCCGTTATTTTGCCGCTTAGAAAAATCCGCATATGTCTCATGCGGCGAATATCCTGTCACATGCGCCAAAGTATTGAAACCGCTCCTTCCGGCAGTGTATCATTCCTTGCGAAAGACACGGGGGAACGCAGGAAACACACAAGGACTTGGGAGAGAGAAGCATGAAAAGAGCAGCCGCAAAGGCATCTCTTGCAGCCGTTCTTTCTTTGGCACTGGGGTGCGGCATGCTGGGAATTGCGGCATGCGCGGAAAGAAGCGTAGACCCCACATACAGAACGGGATACAGGACAGCGGAAGAGTATTTCAAAGCAGATCTTCCGGTGCAGGCAATAAAAGACGAGAAGGAATACCGGGAGCTTGGCATAAGCCGGGTCACCATAGACCTCACAATCCGTCCGGACGGAACATTCCGGATGGCCGCAATGGACTCAAACAGCGGCACCGGGAACAGCCGCTGGGAGAGGGCGTACATTGTGGAGGGAATATATGAGCCGGAGGAAGAAGGATCGTATTATCTCTCAAAGGCCACGTATGTGATCCGCAGGCAGAAGGCCGGCTCTGAATACAAGGCTGCATACGGAGGGACCGGATCTTCCAACAGCAGGAAGGACGAGACGCTCTTAAGCGTATTCAATCCATGCACCGCAATATTGGCGGACACGGCCGTGACATATTGCTTCCATCGGAATGAAATCGGTCAGTCCAGCCCGGCGCCGGAACAGCAATAGCGGAAGGCCGCAGAGAGGGCCGCAGAAAAACCCGGGCCCTGCACAAATCCTGTGCCGGGCGTGGATATGAAAGAGCAGGACGCCGGAGAGGCAGAGGCATTATAACTTGGAATGAATCAGGGTTGCACGTCTTCCACCTTCCCTGTTTCAGATACGGGAACTGTCCGGCATGCCGGACGGTTCCTTTGTATAGGGATAAGCAACGCTTTTTTAGAGGGTGTTGTCTAATAGAATTCACAGTATGAGCTTAAGCGGAAAGTATTGTGAAATGTAGTTTTGGCCCGTTCATATGCTTGTTTTGGAAGAAAAGGGCAGGTATTATGAAGATGCTTCAGCAAAGTAAGAAGAGGCAAAGGAAGGAGACAGCCATGATAGTTTACTTTGGAGGGAGCAATGATGAGAAAGAGAGTCTGTTTCATGGCTACATAGAAAGGTTCACGAGGGAGAGCGGCATGCCGCTTGAGTACAGGCGCTTTGTTAAAGGCGCGGACCTTCTGGCCGAAGACCTCGCCGTTCCGGACGTCATATTTCTGGACACGGACCTTGCAGACCTTACAGGGATAAAGACAGCGAGGAGGATCAGGGAAGACAACAGCAAGGTTACAATAGTCTTCTTCACCGAGAACCCGGGGAGCGCCGTTGAGGGGTATTCCGTCTGCGCCGCGGATTATATCCTGACACCCATAGAGTATGAGCGTTTTGCCGGGCGTCTCAAAAGGATTGTGCACATATACAAGGTGCAGAGGAGCAAGAGCGTTCCATTAAAGCTCATAGGCGGCGGCACGCTGCTTGTGAATATGACGAAAGTTGAGTACATAGAGGTCATGCAGCACAACTTAGTGTATCATGCCGGAAAGGACAGCTACGTGACCAGAGGATCCATGCAGACAGTGGAGGAGGACTTCAGACAGTCCGGCTTCTGCAGGTGCGGCAAAAGCTATTTGGTGAACATGAGGCACGTGGACCGCATATACCGGTCTCATGTTTACATAGGAGACACGGCCCTCTCCCTGGGGCGCAGCTACAGGAAAGAGTTTGTCTCCCGGTTCAACGAGTGCATCAAAGCGCGCTCCTAGATCCACGCACCCAACTCCAAGCATATCATATAAATCATTCCCCCATATTAAGATCATACAGCAAATCATATTTCCACAGGATAAGACACACTCCGCCGGGGCAATGGATCCGCACAGTAAAAGACAGAAGCTCGCTTCTGTCTTTTATCTTGCCCGCAGGACGCGGGTCCGTCTTCTCTGTTTCCCTGTGTGTTTCATTTCCGGCAGCCCGCTGCCCGGCCCGTCCGGCCCGTCCGGGACCGGGGAGCCGCCGCAATGTGAACCGCTGCGCGGCATGCCTGAAGGCCTGCACAGCATATCTTCGTTTGATGCATAAAAAAGAACGGTATATATAGCGGATATGCTATATATACCGTGCTGGTGATCCCGCCGGGAATTGAACCCAGGACTTCACCGTGAAAGGGTGATGTCTTAACCTCTTGACCACGGGACCATGGATGGCGAGGCTTTTGCTTGATGGTAGCGATGGGTGGAGTCGAACCGCCGACCTGCCGGGTATGAACCGGCTGCTCTAACCAACTAAGCTACATCGCCATAAGTGTATCCCGTCTGCAGGGATACGGAAAGTATGGTTGCGGGGGCAGGATTCGAACCTTGCGACCTTTGGGTTATGAGCCCAACGAGCTACCTGACTGCTCCACCCCGCGATATATGGGGCGCTTTTTGCATTGCCGCAGGGGCGGCTTAGCTGTAAAGCTATTAAATTATATTAAATCCCCCTGCCTTTGTCAATCGCTTTTGCAATCAAATAATTAAATTTTTGCAGACCCTGCAAGTTGCATGGGGTGCGCCCGCATGGTATAATCTATGGCATGAGAGTAGAGTTGAGTGCATATGCTGGAATGAGGGTCTGTGTTGCGGTGTCCGGTGGGAAGGATTCCATTGCGCTGCTGCATTACATGGCGCACAACGGCCAGGAGTTCGGCATACAGGTCACGGCTTTGAACTGTGACCACGGCATCAGAGGAGATGCATCCAGGCAGGACAGCGAGTTTGTGAGATCCTTCTGCCAGGCGGCGCATGTTCCTCTGCTTTTTTTTGCGCATACCGGCACTTTTGCTTCAGAGGAGGATGCAAGGCTCTGGCGCAGGAACTGCTATCTTGAAGCGGCCAAGGAGCACACCTTGGAGGACGGCACTTCATGGGAGCCTGCGGACGCCATAGCGACCGGCCATCATATGAGCGACAACGCCGAGACGGTAATCTTCAACATAGCGAGAGGCTCCGGCCTTTCCGGCGCATGCGGAATATCGGACGGAGAGATAACCGGGCAGGACGGAACGTCCATTAAGCTCATTCGCCCCCTGATTGCCTCCACGAGAAGAGAGATAGACGATTACATCCGGGAGTTCGGCCTTCCGTACGTCACGGACGACACCAACCTCAAGGATTATTATACGCGGAACAAAATCCGCATGTACGTCATGCCGGAGCTGGAGAGAGCCGTGCCCGGCGCCCAGCGCAGCCTGTACCGTTTCTCCAGAATAGTGAAGGAGACGGAGGACTATTTCGAGGATATCATAAAGAGGGACGGCCTGGTCTCCTCCGTATACGGAGGGCTTCTCATAAGGCCCGTGGAAGAGATGGCCATATTCTCCCGCTGCTGCCTCAAGGTCTTCGCTCATTACAGGATAAAGGATTACACGTCCCAGCACATAAAGTCCCTGTACAAGCTCCAGCACGGTGCAAACGGCAAGCGTTTCCGTTTCCTGCGCCTTGTGGCCTTCAAGGAGGAGAAGGGAATCTCCGTCTGTGAATCCGGCCGCATCTCGCCGTACGGCGAAGCTCCCCTGGACCATATAACCTCCGGAAAATTCGTGGGGGAGCCCTTTGCTGTGCAGCCCGTATCAAGTGACGTTGTCCGGCAGATATGCTCCGGGAACACATCCCTGGAGCTGTCTTTCTGCCCCGGCAGAAAGACACTGTTCCTGGACGCGGACAAAATCCCGGAAGGGGCCGTGGTGCGTTTCAAGAAGGACGGGGACGTCTTCCAGCGCTTCGGCGGAAGCACCAAAAAACTGGGGGATTACTTCACGGACATAAAGCTGCCGCAGCGTCTCCGCGAGCGCGTTCCCATGCTCTGCACGGGCCACTCAGTCCTTGCCGTCTGCGGAATAGAGATATCCGAGAGCCTTAAGATATCCGCAGAGAGCAGGAACGTTCTTGCCGTCTCATGCATGGATTATCTGCAGAGCTGAAGCACGCACGGCGTGCAGGCCCGCATCTGCGCCATATGGCGCGCCTGTTCCCGGAAAGAATCATTTCGCCCGCCAGGGGCAAAGGAGAGTACATATGCCGTTTATAGACTGCAAGCTGTCCAGGAAGATCACTGACGCACAGAAAGAAGACATAAAGAAGAAGCTCGGAGCCAAGATATCCATCCTGCACAAGACAGAGAGCTACCTCATGGTAGGAATCCAGGACGGATACGACCTCTGGTTCGCCGGAGACAAGCTGGACGACGGCGCCTATGTGGGCATTAAGGTGTACGGCCGTCTGTCCTCCGCGGACTGCAACCGCATGACGGGAGCCGTCTGCGACATCCTCTCCGAGACGCTGGGCATTGAGGGCCAGAACATTTATGTAACGTACCAGGGCATAGCGGACTGGGGCTGGGACGGGTCCAACTTCTGAAGGCCGTATTCCCTGCATCCCTGCCTTGCAAAACGGCATGCATGCATGCCGCAAAACAGGTTCGGCGTCCAAAGGGCGCTTGAATATATGACGATGACGGCGCAAATGCCGGCTCCAAGGAGATTAGTAAGATGGAAATGCATCCGGACTGTGAGCGTATAATGTTTACGGAAGAGCAGCTCCGCCAGCGCGTGAAAGAGCTTGCGGAACAGGTGGACAAGGATTACCAGGGCAAGACCCCTCTTGTTGTGGGCATCCTCAAAGGCAGCATAATAATGTACGCAGACTTCATACGGCATCTCACAATGCCCGTTGAGCTGGATTTCATGGCAGTGTCCTCATACGGCTCCGGAGCCGTTTCCTCCGGAAAGCTCAACATAAAGAAGGACCTGGACAAGGACGTGAAGGGAAGGGACGTCATAATTGTTGAGGATATCATAGACAGCGGCTTCACCCTTGCGAACCTCAAGAAACTCCTTGAAGAGCGCAATGCGGCTTCCGTGAGAATTGTGACCCTCTTTGACAAGGTGGAGCGCCGCGAGTATGACATAGCCTCCGATTATAACGGCTTCATCATTGAGAACGAGTTCATAGTGGGATACGGTCTTGACTATAACGAAAAGTACCGCAACCTGCCTTACGTAGGTATCCTCAAGCGTAGCGTATACGAGTGACCCCACAGGCATTCCCTGGGCTATATACAAGAAGAGCGTTGATGGCTCCCGGAGACGGGGGCTATTTATAAATTTTGAGTTGATGGTCTCTGAAGCCAGGTGCTATTTACAACTTTTGAGTTGACGGCCCCCCCGAAGCCCCGGAGCTATATCACAAAAGAGTGTTGATGGACCCCAAAGGCCAGGGCGATATAGCAGAAAGGAGTGGAGTGGACGGCCTCCACAGGCTATACTTGGACCAAAACGGCAAATTCATGATAACTTAAACAGCTTTAATCCCAGTCTTTTTTGGATAACCATATGGAAAGGGCATGCCCGCAAAAGGCATGCCCTTTCGTTATATGCAACTCTTTACTCGTCTTCTTCATCCGGAGCCGGCAGAGGGGAGGACAGGATGTCCTTTATAACCTCAGACGCTATAACGTATCCCATTGCCGGGGGCACGAAAGAGATGGACCCGACGAACTCCTGTCCTGGCTCCATGGGCTTGGGCTCTTCTGTGGAGTACACAACCTTGAGATGCTCTATGCCGGCCTTTCTGTATTCCCTGCGCATGGTTCTGGCAAGCGGGCAGACCTTGGTGTCATATATGTCCGCCACCTGGAATTTGGTGGGGTCCAGCTTGTTCCCGGCCCCCATGGCCGCTATTTCCCTGCACCCGGCTTCCTTGCAGCATTTGGCTATGTACACCTTGGCCTGGACGTCATCCACGGCATCCACAACATACACATCCGGGCTGCCAGCGAACGGGAAGTCCTTTCCCGGACGGAAGTAGGAGTCTACAGTCAGAACAGAGCCTCCCGGGCATACGGAACGCAGATAATCCCTCGCTGCCTCCGGCTTGGGTTTGCCTATGTCCTTCATTCCGTACAGTATCTGGCGGTTCAGATTGGACGGGGCAACCGTGTCCCCGTCTATTATTATGATGCATCCCACGCCGGCTCTGGCGAGGGCTTCTATTACGGCTCCGCCGACTCCGCCGGCGCCGAACACCGCCACACGGGCATACTCAAGCTTCCGTACGCCGTCTTCCCCAATGAGCATTTTGGTTCTGGAGTGAAACCCGTCTGCCAGTTCCTTGTCGCTTATAGTTTTGTTATCCATATGTCCTGCCCTGTTCCTGTAAGGGACCGTGTCTGCTTTAGGAAAATCTCTTCCTGCCGTGTATACAAGTGTACGCTGTTGGATAGGGGGATGTCAATGTACATGTTTAAAGTTTGTTTGCCTCATCCGAGATTATTACTAATGATACCTCTGTTTGATGCGCATGTTAATTTGAGGTGTCTGATTGCATATTATTTTATTTTACGTTTTTTGATTGCATTTTAAATTATTTATTAACCAAATGGTTGATTTTATATTAAAAATAGGATAATATTTGACCTGGTGGAAAATTTAACGTGCAGGAGATATGATATGCTGACTAAACTTGGGAGATTTTTAAGAAAACTGCGAATAGACAATGATGAGATACTTAAAGACATGGCAGATAAAATAGGAGTAACATCTTCGTTTTTATCTGCAGTTGAGAATGGGAAAAAACGCATGCCGACAGAATGGATTCATTTAATATGTCAGATTTATTCGTTAAATAACGAACAGCAGTCGGAATTCACTAATGCAGTTGCTGATACCGAAAAATATATTGGAATCAATCTTCAAGGTGCATCTGTTGAAAGCCGTAAATTAGCTGTATCATTTGCCCGTCAATTTAATGATTTTGACGAAACTCAGATTGAGGAAATTAATAAAATTATGCAGGGAGGGAAAAGTAATTGAATTGCTATAAAGCTCATGGAGTCTCTCGAAACGATATACGTAGATATGTTTGGACACTCAAGAAATCCATTGGTATGGAAAATGAATTATATTTTCCAGTAGTAAAATTCTTGGAGAATGTCTTGCCAATCATTATTCCAGATTTTCAACTGGAAATTGTTCCTGCGGAAGAGATGGGAAATAAGCATGGCGAAACATTCCCATCTAAGAGTTTGATACGCATACGTGAAGATGTTTATGTACGAGCAGTTAATGGCGAGGGCAGGGATAGATTGACTATTGCTCATGAGATAGGACATTTATTATTGCATGCAGGCAGTACAATCGCATTATGTAGAATGGCACCAGGAGAGCAAATCATGCCATATGAGGATCCAGAATGGCAGGCAAATGCTTTTGGTGGAGAATTATTAGCTTCCTCATACTTGATTAAAGGAATGAGTGCATATGAAGTGCATGTTAAATGTGGAGTTTCTCTATCTGCTGCAGAAATGCAACTCAGAAAACTTAGTAAATGAGGAGGAGGGTGAATATGTATGGTTTATAATATGTAAAAACGCATAGTGACCGTTGGCAGCAGTCAATATGCGTTCTACCATTTGGATATGTTACAATCACATCCTTGCATTTTGATTTTAACATATCCTTTCTGTTAAAGCAAATAGTTTAGCATATTTTTGTCAAATTTTGCCTGTCGCTGGCATCGTCAGCGATTTCAGGAGGGATTTTATGAAAAAGACTATTTTGGATGATGGTTCTTATCCGTATCTCACGGAAGGCGCCGATTTTGTTGGTGATGCCGGGATTCCTGCGCTTATGAATTTGAACAACATTCAGATTCCTAGAGGGTTAGTGCCTTTTGAAAAGATAAGAAGGCCTAATGTTGATAGACGGCAGTATGTTCATTTCTATATGCACGACAAGTATTTTTCAGATGTGTTAACATCTACATCGAAATACTTAGGAATATTGGCGATGTTTGATGGTGTGATTACCCCCGATTGTTCTATGCTTATTGGACAATCCAAATGCATCCAACAGACAAATACATATTTCAACAGGGCAGTAGGCTTCTATCTGCAAAAACATGGTATTCCTGTTATTGCAAATATTCGCTGGAGTGATGAGTCTAGCTTTGAATATTGTTTTTTAGGTGTCCCTAAACATTCGATAGTTTGTGTAAGCACTCATGGATGTATACGGTCTAATTCAGAGAAGATACTTTTTAGAAAAGGACTTCTACAATTAATCAAGGTCTTAGAACCAACTGATATCTTGGTGCACGGCTTTATGCCGCCTCAAGTATTTGAAGGTTTAGATTCTCAGGTTTCCTTCCATCGTTATCCAAGCCTTTTTGAGCGGACGCATGTTAAGGAGGATAGTAATGGGAACGGGATATAAAGGAGGTGCATCACACCATCATTCTATATCGGAGAATCTTCCTAACTTAACTTCAATATATCCGTATCACGATTGGTATTTTGGTAAAAGAGGACAGGGAGGTTCTCATACTCGGAACATTATATGTGATGATCCTGTTGCGTCAGCTCAAAAATTTTATGAAATAGCCAGTTATGGTGGAATAGAACATAACATGGACAAGGGAGTATACACCAACTTGACTGATGGGACAATTGTATCCTATAGAGAAGTTTCATCGTCTGATGGTACTCCGGTTGTGGAAATCAATATAAGATCAAGCACAGATAGTGGAGGCGTCAAACAGCAGAAAATACATTTCGTAAAAGGATAGCGTATATGAAAAAATATGATATGAGATTCAGCGAGGATGTATGCCGGCAAATGGTCGGGAAGGTATTTTCCAAGTACCGGTGTGATCCGTTTGAGTTTACAAACTCAGTGACTCAGATAGTCGGGTTATATATCAGTGATCAGGTTTATTCACTCACGAATATTCAAGAAGTTGTGGATTACTTCGGATATCGTGATGATATAGGAGTGTTCAAACTGTCGAGTTGCCAGGATTCCTTGATTCATTCGGCTTTTCATGATGTTACACAGATAGATAATCCTGTAACCGGTGAGATAAAAGAGATTAAACTGGTAAATGAATGCCAGAGAATTTCCAGGCATGCGGAGGCTTTATACGAAGTCTGGCTTACCAGGGCAATTATCTTTTGTACAGATGAGAGAGAATTCATGTTTGAGAAGGATATGGTTACTTTCTCAGAGGAAATTATTATCCGTAAAGGATATGATTTGCTTGATACAATATCTCCTAATAATTTCTTTATGGAAGAATGGGATGAAGATGGTGTAGTGCCGGAATACACCAGAGTCATAAGCGTGATAAAGTAATAGGATTTTAATTCCATAGTATAAATGCCCCGTTGTCAATCGTACAGCGGGGTATTTATTATGAAAACAAGCACGCCGTTTGTATCGGAATATGGTTAAATCACGCCGTTTGCACTGGGAATCAATGCATGAGGCATATTTGGCCCAGTTTTCCGTTACGGGCGCGGGTATGCTTCAAACACGAAAAATGCGGAGGAAAACAGACGGAGAGGCCGGCAGGAAGGGGGTGGAATATCATGCGGGAAACGCAGAATTTGTGCCGCTCAGTGCTTGCAAATAAATAAGTGTTTGTGGTAAGATAGTGCGAGATGAAGTGATGGGAGTGAATTGTATGAGGGCATGCATATACGGAGCCGGGGGAATGGGAACAATCCTCGGAGCGTATATCACGAAGAACGGCGGAAAGATAGATTTAATCACCCGCAACATATCGCATGTCAGAGGCCTGCAAAGCGAAGGGGCTCATATTATGGGCGAGGCCAATTTCGTCGTGCCGGTCACGGCGTTCACGCCGGACAAGATGGAAGGCAGGTATGACATCATTTTCCTCATGACCAAGCAGAGGGAGAACACGTCCATATGCCAGTTCCTCACGCAGTACCTTGAGGAAGACGGAGTCATCTGCACCACGCAGAACGGGCTTCCGGAGCCTTCCGTCGCGGCAGTCGTCGGAGAGGAGAGGACGTTGGGCTGCGCCGTGTCCTGGGGGGCCACGAACATGGGAGCAGGCATTGCGGAGCTTACATCAGACCCCCAGAAAATGACCTTTTCCCTCGGAACTCTGTATGGGGAGAATCCGAGGATTCAGGATGTGGCGGACCTGCTCAGCCTTGCGGGGAAGGTTACCGTCGAGAAGAATTTCATAGGCGCCAGATGGGCCAAGCTGTCCGTGAACTGCGCATTTTCCGCTCTTTCAGCCATGAGCGGGCTCACGTTCGGGCAGGTGGCGCAAGACCCTGTGGGAAGGCAGGTGGCCCTCAACATCATGAATGAGTGCTTTCGTGTGGCCAGGGCGGCGGACATAAAGATTGCCAGGATACAGGGGCACCATATAGACAGGATATACGGCTGCGGGGACAGAGGGCTCAAGAGAAGGTTCGCCCTGGCTATGCTTCCGTATGCCATGACCGCCCACAGGAACATCAAGTCCGGGATGTATTATGACATCATCATAGGCCGCAAGTGCGAGGCGGACCTTGTTAACGGGGTCGTGGAGCAGCTCGGGAAAGAGCTGGAGATGGACACGCCGTACAACTCGCTCTGCATACAGTTCCTGGACGAGATAACAGACAGGAAACGCTCTCTGGGAGTGGAAAATTTCAACGATTTTATTTAGTGATTCACAAAATCCGGTCATTTGGGGATATGCGCGCGCAAGCAATTGCGCTTTCGGACGGCCGCTGGTACAATATGCGATAACTGAGGGGAATTATGTTGCACAACATTTATTACACATCCTGTGACGGAGTGAACACCATACATGCCTGCCTTTGGAGGCCGGAAGGAAAACCGAAGGGCGTATTCCAGATAATTCACGGAATGAGCGAATACGCCGCCAGATATTCCCCGTTCGCGGAGTTTCTGGCAGAGCAGGGCTATCTGGTCTGCGCGGAGGATCATCTGGGCCACGGCGAGACTGCAAAGGACGAGGAAGCCCTGGGCTATTTTGACGCAGACCATGATTACAGGACAGTCCTCAAGGACATCCATTACCTCCGGCAGCGCGTGCAGGCGAAGGAGCCGGACATCCCGTATTTCATGATGGGCCACAGCATGGGCTCATTCCTCTGCAGGGCGTATATCGCCAGGTATCCGGAAGGAATTTCAGGGGCTGTCATAATGGGCACCGGATACCAGGGAAAGGGGCTCATAAACACGGCCATCGCCATGACAAATTTCAACGCTGCCTTCTGCGGCTGGACCAACAGGAGCAATTTCATAAAGAGCCTGGCTTTCGGTTCATACAACAAGAAGTGGGGCGGCAGCGGCTTTGAGTGGCTGTCTGTGAATGAGGACAACGTGAAGGCATACAATGCGGACCCCCTCTGCGGATTCCCCTTCACGGACAACGGATACAGCGTCCTGTTCCATTCCATAAAGGCGGCCTGCGCAAGGAAGGCCTTCAAGGCCACGCCAAAAGATATGCCCATATACATCGTCTCCGGGCAGGAAGACCCGGTCGGCGGATACGGCAAGCAGGTCCGGACGGTATATAAGAAATACGTCAAGACGGGTCATGCCAGCGTGAGCATGAAGCTGTACGAGGGCGCCCGCCACGAGATTCTCAATGACTTCACAAAGGATGAGGCGAGAGCGGACATCCTTGCGTTCATAGACGGCGTTACGGCCTCATACAAGGCAGAATAGATCTGCCGCATATAATCCGCCGGTTCCGGCGGGAAAAGCGGCTTAAGGCCGCATATACGGCGCATGCAGTGCGCCGTGGAATATTCGCTATACAGAATCCAGATACCGCATATGAGACAGCATGGGAGGGACTGAACATGGTAGAAAGATTTAAGGTCACTATCCCTGCTCTCACGGGAGACAGGGAGAGGACGGCATACGTGTATCTGCCCACAGGGTATGACATGGAGGAGGACAGGAGATACCCGGTCCTCTACATGTTTGACGGCCACAACCTCTTCACGGACGAGGAGGCCACGTACGGCAAGTGCTGGGGTCTTGAGGATTATCTGGACTATACGGACACGCAGATAATAGTGGCTGCGGTGGAGTGCAACACGGAGGGCAACGGAAGGCTCTCGGAGTATTCACCCGTGGACTTTGAATGGGCGAACGGCGGCATCATAAAGGGGCGCGGGCGCCTGTACATGAACTGGCTTGTGAAGGAGTTCAAACCGTACATAGACGCCATATACCGCACATTCCCGGACCGCAGCAACACAGGTATTGCCGGCAGCTCCATGGGCGGGCTCATGACTATGTACGCCCTCGCAAAATACGGTTCTGTCTTTTCCAAAGGAGCGGCCCTGTCGCCCAGCCTGTGGGTGGGGAACGGCAAGGCAGTGAAGATCATAGAAGAGGCGTCTTACCGCAAGGGCACCGTCCTTTACGCGGATTACGGCTCCAATGAATTCGCCAACCACTCCGGCCAGGTGGACCTCTTCGCGGACACCTGCGCAGCGCTTCTCAAAAAGGGTGTCATGATGACATCCCGCATCGTGCCGGGCGGCACGCACAGCGAAGCCTCATGGGAGCAGCAGATTCCCATCTTCATGAGAGTCTTGGGCTTCGATCCGGAGCACTAATTCATAGCCTTAATCCGGAGCATTAATCCGGAGCACTGCTTCGGAGCACAGATTCAAGCGTACACATGCGCCGTCCGGGCGCATCCCATATACAGCGGCATATATGCCGCATGCGGCGCCGGCCAGGCGCCGTCCCATCCGGGAGCAGAGAAATGCAGATAGAATACCACAAGGAATACAGCAATTGCCTCGGACGGGACATGGAGTTCAAGGTGTACGGGCATGCAGGAACGCCCTGTCTCGTGATACCCTGCCAGGGCGGCAAGTTCTATGAGTTTGAGGACATGGGCATGCTTGGCATATACGCCCCGTACATAGAGAGCGGAAGGATACGGGTCTTCACAATAGACAGCCTGGATTATGAGACTTACGCCTGCCCCGCCGGAGACCCGGCGGAGCGCATCCAGAAGCATGAAAACTGGATGAATTACATAGTGCAGGAGGCAGTGCCCAGATTCAGGGAAATCTCATGCAGCAATGAGAAGTTCATAGTAACTGGCCTGTCTCTCGGGGCCATGCACGCCGCCACGCTGTTCTTCCGCTACCCGGACATCTTCGGCCGTGCAATGTGCCTTTCCGGAGCGTACACCAATGAGTACTTCTTCGGCTCGTTCCACAATGACCTCACGTATGAGAACTCCCCGCAGCAGTTCCTTTCCAACATGCCATTGGACCATCCGTATCTGGAGAAGTACCGCGCCGGCAAGTTCATTATGTGCGTGGGCCAGGGGGCATGGGAGATAGAGACCCTGGAAAGCACAAGGGCAATGGCGGACATCCTCGCTCGGCTGAACATTGGAGCCCGCATTGAGTTCTGGGGGAAAGACGTGCGCCATGACTGGGACTGGTGGTACAAGCAGGCAGCGTATTTCCTGCCGGACCTGCTGGCATAATGCAGGTGCGGAAAGAGTCCCGGGAAAAGGCCGCGGACAGCGGCCGCAGGCCGCTGGTGAGGCGGTACAATCAATAAGGTTGAATGAGCTATACATATGGGCCAATCCGTTATATGAAGGTATATTTCGTCCGTGTGGACAAGAGGTAGTTATATGAAGAATTTTGTGTTCATCTCCCCCAATTTCCCGCTGAATTACTGGCGTTTTTGCAGGGAGCTCAGGAACAACGGGCTGCGTGTCCTTGGCATAGGAGACTGCCCGTATGACAATCTTTCCCGTGAGCTTAAGGCAAGCCTGGATGAGTATTACAAGGTTTCATCCCTTGAGAACGAGGATGAGGTTTACAGGGCCGTGGCTTACTTCATCTTCCGTTACGGGAAGATAGACTGGCTGGAGAGCAACAACGAATACTGGCTGGAAAAAGACGCGCATCTGCGCACAATGTTCAACATCCAGTCCGGTTTCCAGGACAAGGACATGAGCAGGGTGAAGCTCAAGTCCGAGATGAAGAAGTATTACAAGAAGGCCGGCCTCAAGTGCGCCCGCTACTGCCACGTTCTCACGTACACCGGATGCAAGAGGTTCATAAGCCAGGTGGGCTATCCCGTGATCGTGAAGCCGGACAACGGAGTGGGAGCAAATGACACGTACAAGATCTCCAATGACGAGAGCTTAAAGAAGTTCCTTGCCTCCAATCCTGTGGGCTACATAATGGAGGAGTTCGTGGACGCCGAGATCAATTCCTATGACGCCATCATAAACAGCAAAGGGAATCCCATCTTCGAGACCGGAAACGTTACTCCCAAGTCCATAATGGACATCGTGAACAACAACGACAACAGCCTCTACTGGATGGTCAACGAGCCCTTTGACGACATCCGCGCCGTCGGCCGCAAATGCGTAAAGGCCTTCGGCGTAAAGAGCCGTTTCGTCCATATGGAGTTCTTCCGTCTCCTTTCGGACCAGCCCCTCGGCAAGAAGGGAGAGGTCATCGCCCTCGAGGTCAACATGCGCCCCTGCGGCGGCTACTCCCCGGATATGATGAACTACGCCAACTCAACGGACGTCTACAAGATCTGGGCCGACATGATAGCCTATGACAGCACCCTCGTGACCACAGGCGAAAAGTTCTACTGCGCATACGTGGGACGCCGTGACGGCAAGAACTTCCTGTACAACGAGCAGGACATCGTATACCGCTACGGCAAGAGCATCAAGACCATAGACCGCATTCCGGACGCCCTCTCCGCAGCCATGGGCAACACCATGTATCTCGCCACCTTCAAGACCCGTGACGAGATGATTGAGTTCTACAAGGACATGCTCGCAGAGAAGGAGTGACCCTATTATTACGGAGTTGCCATCTGGTCCCGGGCCATGTATAATGCATCTGTGCAAAGCGGCCAGGGCGTATCCCGGCCCCGAGCGGCAATGAGATAAGCGGGCTTCTCCTGGCCCTTATGCAGGAAATCTATGAAGTGAGTGCAACGCAGCTCAGATTGCGAAAGGCGGAGACAGGGAGACCTGCCTCTGTTTGTTTACGAGAAAGCACACGCATCCGTTTCATGAACATGCACAGGGCCGGCAATTACGGAGAATTGCCCGTACCGCTTTGCAGAAAAAGCAGGAACGGAGGCAGTATATGGCAAAAGAAAAGGATTGTATGGAAACATTGAAGGAGTGATACGGCTGAATAAATCCGTCATATTCATGTTGCAAACATTAAAAGGCCTTCCACAAACGGAGGGTCTTTTTCATGAAAGGCTTCGCATGCAGATTCCCTCTAAACCCACAGGCTGCACTTACAGTCGGCTGTTTGAAGCTAATTTGTACCATGAGGCTTCAAGACCTTCCTGTGCATCTCTTAAAGGCATGACGGCGCAGTAAATTTAGTGCATGCAACCATGAATACTTCTCATGACGTAAGGTCTTTATTTTGTTGGTTAAACAGTGACTGATATAACTTGCAACAGGCTTTTCAGAGACAGTTATGGCCAGGATTCGTATTTTCACGTCGCATTTTAGAGAAATGTTACACAAATGCACCATTTTTGCAACAGGTGTGTTGCAGCTTTTTCCAAGTCTGATGCTTATAATGGAAGTGCAATCTTTGAGATTATTATCCGGGTGTGTGAGACATGATAGAACTGCGTCATATTACAAAGGTGTATGAAACGAAAAGCGGCAGCGTGACGGCTCTCAGCGATGTCTGCCTGGAGTTTGGAGAATGTGGGCTGGTGTTCATTCTGGGAAAAAGCGGCAGCGGAAAGACAACTCTTCTGAATATGATCGGAGGGCTTGACATGCCCACTGGCGGGGAGCTTGTCATAGACGGCAGGTCGAGCAATTCTTTCAAGGGAAGGGATTATGACCTGTACCGCAATGAATATGTGGGCTTTGTCTTCCAGGAGTACAATCTGATAGATGATTATTCAGTCGGAACCAATATAGGGCTTGCAATGGAGCTGCAGGGGAGAAAGGCGGACAAGACCGTCATCAACAATCTTATGAGAAGGCTTGAGCTGACGGACAGCGAAGGCGGCACTCTGTATCCCAGGCATATCAGCGAACTGTCCGGCGGCCAGAAACAGAGGGTTGCCATCGCCCGTGCGCTTGTCAAAAATCCGAAGGTGATACTTGCGGACGAGCCCACAGGCGCTTTGGACAGCGAGACGGGCAGACAGCTGTATGAACTTCTGAAGGAGCTGTCAAAGGACAGGCTGATTATCGTTGTTTCTCATGACAGGGAAAGCGCCGTAAAGTACGGAGACAGAATAGTGGAGATAGCGGACGGAAAGGTAGCAAGAGATTCGCAAAGTGAGGAGGCCGGGGCTGTATGAAGGAAAAAAGGAGAAGACGCGGGCTTCCTTTCAAGCGGGTCCTGCTTATGAGCCTTGCCGGGCTGAAGCACAAAACAATCCGTCTCATAATATCAATCCTCCTGGCCGTCATCGCCTTTTCATTTGTAGGGTTTTCTCTGACGGTCACAAACTCGGATGTGGTGGGTGCTGAATTGAAGGAATGCTATGCCGAAGGGGTTAGCGTTGTTCTGCTGAGCCCGGATTCGGAGCAGTACTCGTCCCGCCTTGGAAGATATCTGGATGTCAGCACATTTACGAATTCACAAACAGAGGCATATGAGAGCGCGACAGGGAAGGAAATCATAGGAGCATACATTTTATCTGTATATGATGCAAATCCATATGCAAATAGCCCGGAAGAAAGTTCTTATTCAATCCAGTCATCGTCCAATGAGAGTTTATACGATTCTTTGATAATCCAAAGGTTTGATGCCGTAGTGGAGCTCAACTCTGACACAACAGAGGAGGATCTTGCCATAACTCCGGACCCAAGGCTGGCTGAAACAACAGAGTGCCGGCTGCCGTCAAATATCTATGAGATAGCGATTACAGACCTGAAGGCTGACTTCTATATTAAATACGGCTATATGACGGATGATGGCGAAGAAGTGGTTATAGAAACCCCGGATGATCTCATAGGAAAGACATTGGACGGTTTTACCATCGTTGGCATATATTCCACAACTGAAGATTGCGAGGATTTGAAGCAAATCACAAAAGATTCCTGTGGTGAGCGCAAATATTCATACTACGTTAAAGGATATCATGTCGCAAATTTTGCGTTTTTATATGAAGGATACGAGACAAACGAATCCATATACGGCAGTAATGCTATATATGGCAGCGGCAGTCTAAAACACAATATATATTATAAACTGAGTGGCTCTCTTTCCACGGATAAAGCTCTTATCAAAAAAATGACTTACACGGAAGCCGGCTACAGTCATATATTGACGGACACGTACTCAGTATGCCTAAGCTCGCCGTACAGCGGATTTTCCAGGGCGGCGCAGAATTATCTTGCAGATGAAGTCATAATGGTCGCATATGTGGTGGCGGTGATTTTTATGATAATAAGCATTCTGCTGACGGCCAATTTTATGATGACGAGTCATGAAGAGAGAAAGCGTGAGTTCGGCATCCTGCGCGCACTCGGAGCGAAGACAGGGGATGTGACGAAGATCTGTCTTGTGGAGGGACTTGCTATTGCCCTGATAGAATTCGTTCTGTCGCTTGTTGCGACAGGCGTTATTTCAGCAATACTCAATGTCTATTTCTTTATCCCTGTATTCTTTATGGGAGTGATTCCTATTCTGGCAGTATTCCTTCTCAGCATTGGCGTGACGGCTCTTGGCGTAATATCACCTACAGTGAAACTGTCTCGCAAGAAGCCCATAGACATCATCAACGGATCCTGATGAATGGTTCAGTAAAGTAAAATAAAGCGATGTCGTGCGTTTTTTCAGTTTTCTAATAATGGAATTACAGCTTGTTCGGACATCCTTATATTTGAGTTAAATATTAGCAGGGAGAACCGTATATTATGAACAATCTTGCCAAAGGTTTCGTCCGTTTTATTGCTACTCTTGTGTCTGTGCTTTTGATATGCGCAGTTGCAAGCATGCTTATATGCAATAGCCAAAGCATATCAGTATATGCCGACAGTGCTGATAGCGAGGACCAGATACTCTTGAACACATCGGAAGAGGTGTTGTCTTATCTGGATGTTTTTGATTTTTACTATAACCAGGCTTCAGATGAGGTTAAGGCACACAATCTGGAGATGCCTTATTCGTTTGATGATTTCTGTGATGGATATTATGAAAGCGATATGGACATACAAGAATATACTGATTTTATCGTCGGATTGATTTACGATAGTGCAGAATGCTCAAGAGTCCAGGTATTGCCAATATCTGCCCCCGGAATTTCCACATGTTCGTCCAGTTCATCTAAAGAAGTAAAATATATTCTGCGAGGAATATCTAAGCCATCAGAAGATAATTTTGATCCGCCAACAACTCCGGCTTCAGCATTTGATGCAGAACCCAAATATGGCATTTATGATTATTCTGCAGTGCAGGTAGGAGACATAATCCTTGAAACAGATGTTGAATGGTATTTGAATGGAATGGGACATACAGCCTTCGTTTACGATATAAACAAGCCCAGTGAATATGTTCCATATATTCAAACAATTGAAGCTGTAGGGGACAGCGACGGGGATGACAGTAATGATGGTGTGTGTTTTGGACTTTTGGATGATACACGCGTTCTGGATTTTGGTGTTGTGATTTTGAGGGTAACGACAGCTTCAAGTTCAGACATTGAAACAGCAAAGGGATTCGTCTATAGTCAATTGGGCAAGAAGTATAGTTTGCCTCTTACAGCAGGAAGGGTGAATACGAGTAAAGATTCAGAGAGCTGGTACTGTTCGGAACTGATTTATGCTGCTTATTACAATGCTGACATTAATTTATACTGTATTGACAGTGGTGGCTGGTGCTTCCCTTATGACATTTATAACAGTTCTTTCACAAAACTTGTGCAGTTTTCTAATTTCCTTGACATAAAATTGATTGGCAAATCCGGCTCATACTGGCAGATTAGGGTTTATAATAATGGTGGCTCAGATGTTACTTGTTACTATAATTCTAAAATGTGTAATGTTAATGATGGTAGGGAATGGACTGGTTTGTCAGATGTGACATCAGTTAACATAGGCGCAAATTCGTACGAAACAGTCGAGATAAAAACAAATTGGTTTGCTAGATCAATAGCCATTAGTAGGATGTATGATGGGAATAGATATGTATCATCAGGCGTTAATCTTAATAACGCTACATTAAGGATGACAGTAAATAAGGTAATAGTAGAATCCAGCTGATCAAAATGAGTTCATATTCAATTATTTGGATTAAATTGTTGTGATGCAACACATTTTTACCCAATAAGTTAAAAGCAAAATGGCCTTCCATGACGGAAGGCTTTTTGTTTGGCCTGGATTCCAGGAATTCTGTTCCAGGTCATTCTGTTATATGGAGTGTATATTGAGCTGTAAGCGTCTGCCCGGCGGCATCCTGTATCGACAGGTTCACATCATAATCCCGGATTCTTCCGGGGTGCCGGCAAGGGCTCTGTTCTTCAAGTACATCCCTTTCGGCAAAGACTCCGCAGAAACGGTATAGTCTCCAGTTCCTCCGGATACGTATATCTGCTGTGTGTATTTCTCACCGGCCTTGCCGTCTGCAAGGGATGCTGTGTCCAGCTCCAATGCAGTGGAGGAGACAATGTCTACGTATGTCTGCCCTCCGCAGGTAAGGTTGTCATCCTCATCGTACAGTGAGGTATAAGTTTGAAACAAATTGCCTTGTTCGGAGAGCGTACTCCCCAAAAATTTGTA
>JAJPZA010000220.1 GCA_021204625.1 Clostridia bacterium
TAGATGTTTATAAGAGAAAGGCACAGATATTCCGGCTCTTTTTCTCCATGGCACTGCGGTGGTAAAACTTGTTGCATGTGCCATCTTCTGGACGGGGTGAATGGAGCAGAATTGCATGCGGAGACATTATGGATGTCCGGCATGCTGTGTTTTGTATCTGTAGGCGTACCCAGGTAAAAAATGGACAGAACGAATGGAAAACTCAGGATAAGAGATCAGGACAGAAAGAATTCCGACTGTAAACCTCAATTTCTCACAAAAGTTACACTCAAAATTGAAACCTTCAGAAAAAAGCTTGGTCATCCGAGCTTTTTTCTTGCATTCTGGAAAAATGTGTGATATACTTAAGTTTAACTGGTAAACTAAATTGGAGGGACGAAAAATGTACTTTAATTGTGTTGTCAGCGTACCAGATGTTCCCGGCAAAATCACTTTCAAGAAAAAGGGGGGTTCTACGTATGTCCTGCTGGAAACTGACCGGGTATATTTGCCGGAAAGGCAGTATTCCGAGGCCCGCCGCGTGGTTATTGGCAAACTGATCACCACCGATTCCTCGTCGATGTACCCTAACGAAAAATTTGAGGCGCAGTTTCCGGATGTTGTGCTTGCGGAGGTGCTTCCGGAGAGTGAGCGCAGTGATACACTTCATATTGGATCCTACCTCATCATAAGGAAGGTAATGGACGAGTACAAGATTACATCCCTGCTTCGGAAATGGATGGGCAAGGACGCCGGCCTTTTTATGGATCTTGTTTCGTACCTGTTGGTTGAAGAGGATAATGCCGCGCAGCATTATCGCAGATACGCCAGGGAACATCCGCTTTTCACGGATGGTATGCATATATGCGACGATGCCAAGATAAGCAGGTTTTTCAAGGAAATTGATCAAAACCAGATTCACGGATTTTTGAATGATTGGAATCGCAGCAGGGATCGTAAGCAGCGGATTTATTTGTCCTATGATTCGACAAATAAAAACTGTCAGGCCGGCGATATTGAACTTATCGAGTTCGGTAAAGCAAAGGACGACAAGAGCAGACCAATCTTCAATATTGCCGTCGCTTTTGATAAAACCAACAAGATCCCTCTGTTTTATGAGGAATATCCCGGATCCATCCCGGATGTGGCCGAACTGAAATATGCGGTTAATGCCGTCATGGACTACGGCTACAGCAAGATCGGCTTTATTCTGGACAGAGGTTATTTCAGCGAGGAAAATATTCGTTACATGGATGACAACGGATATTCCTTCGTAATGATGGTCAAGGGTAAGAAAGCCCTGGTGTCTTCCCTGGTAGAAAGCAGGATGAAAACTTTTGAATCGGACCACCACTTTTTGATTCGTCCATACATGACTTATGGCATTACGGTCAGCCACCAACTCTTCGAAAATGACAAGGAAGTTCGATATTTCCACATTTTTTATAATAATACCCTAAGTTGCAACGAGAGAAATTCCCTTGAGTGGGAAATTGAAAAGCAGGTAAAGCTGCTGGAAATGCACCAGGGGGAACCGTTTCCAAACCACGAAATTTATGATAAGCGGTTCAAACTGCATTTCAATAAGGACGGCACCCTTCTGTTTGCGGAAAAGCGGTACGATGTCATACAAAGGGAACTGGATCTTTGCGGATATTACTGCATCGTCACCTCGGAGAAGATGACTGCCGAGAAGGCATTGCTGCTGTACAAGGGAAGGGATACGTCCGAAAAGCTTTTTGCCATCAGCAAGACGTTCACCGGTTCAAAAAGTGAGCGGATTCACTCGGAAGAATCGTTGAAAGGAAAGCTTTTTGTTGAATTTGTGACTCTCATTGTCCGCAATCGCATCTACAATCTGGAGAAAGAAGCAATGCAGCGAAAGACGAATCAGCTCGAAAAAATCAGCGTCCCCGAAACGTTTGATTATATGGAGGAGTTGGAGATAACCAGGCGCGGGAATGGCAAGTATCGGTTAAGTCATGCACTCACCGCCAGACAGAAAAAAATCCTGGCTGAGTTTGGTATCAGCGAGGATGATGTCAAACAGGCGGCCCATGATCTCGGAAACCAACTCCCTACCCACAAAGATCTGGACATGATTCCCACAGAAAGAGATAAGGAGGTTGAATAAAATGGCACGAGGAAGATCAATTTCCACGATCGATGCAGAGATCAGAAAGGTACAGGCGGATATCATCAAGACAGAGGAGAAACACGAATTGCTGGCGGCCAGGTTGCTTGCCTCACAAGATGAAGGGCAGGAATGCAGACAAAACAATTTCGAGAACCAAGGTTAATTCATGCTGTTCCGGGGAAGATTCCAGTCTGGAGACGCGGAATGCGGGATACTCTGCTTTCTCTCTGCCTTGCCATCCCGGAAGGAGGCTATGCCCGCAAGCACTTCAAAAGGACGGCAGCACGGAAAACGATTCTGTGCCTTTCTTTCAGGCACAAGTTCTTTGATGATATTCGTTTCTGAGCTGGCCTAGGCTTGCGTTCCACCATAGAGCAGAAACTGCGCCGGCGACAAAATTGTGGGCTTTATCGCTTGGGATTCCAGAAAATCTTTATCCCCGGTCAGCAGTACATCTGCATGTGCATTCACAGCAGCCCTTAGGATGGGACGATCTTCACATCCCGGATTTTTTGCTCTGTAATGTTTTCTTCGTCAGAGGTCGGAACGAGTTCCAAGGTCAATAAAGCAACGGAAAGAAACTGTTCAAAAGCCGGAATTTTGCCTGGAAATTTTCGATTGAAGATCCGGCGCATCTCGTCAACGTTTTGCTCACAGATCATTCCATGATTGGGATATGTGACAGCCTTCAGATATGCCTTATATGGTGTTCCAGTGGGGTTGAGGGCTGCTGATATCAGAATATTGGTATCAATCAGAACTTTCACAAGCCCTCACTTTCTGAGCGCACTTCCGCCACAAAATCAAGGACATCTTTTTCAGATGTCAATCCTGCCTTTTCAGCTTCTCCCTGCATCTGCGCCTGCAGAAGCTGCATTGCATATACGGCAGAATTCACCATGCGTACATTTTTCCCTTCTACGATAAAAGTGACC
>JAJPZA010000117.1 GCA_021204625.1 Clostridia bacterium
ATGTTTTATTTACTCCGCCTAACTCATTGAGCTTTGAGAGCTGCCATTCCAATGCACCTGTCACAGTATCATATGTATCAAATCTGCCTGCTATTTCTTCTACTAATGCTCCTTCAAGCTGATTGTATATATTGACTACTGGATCAACTAGTGTATCCATTTGGCTTTGTGTTAACATTGTTTATTATTCCTCTAATTCCGGTTTTTCTTCATAACTTGACATATTTCCTTCTGCTTCCAGTTCTTCGGCCATTTTCCTTGCAAAATCAAGAGCCTGTGCATCATTAAGCTTGTATACCTGTCTGAAGTATTCTGTCTTAGATATAATTCCGGCTGTATAGTCTGTTAATGCCTGTCTCTTAATTTCTGCTGTATCTTCAATAATTGAATCATCAAAGTTAATTGTAATTTCGCTGTTTTCGTTTATTTCACTATGCCCTCCAAACTGTTTTTCAAAGTACAATAAGCTTTTGGCCATAGCTATTAATGCATTGTTCAGAAGTATTTCATGTTTCTTAACTGTTCTAAACATTTTGCTGTTTTCAGATATAATCTGTGTTGCTGTTGTTACATTGCCATTATCCCATTTGTATCCGTTAGATCCGAAACCACAGCTTTGTGAAATAAGGTTTAATTGTGTCTGCAATCCTTTATCCAATTCATCTACTCTTAACTGCATATTGCTTTCTTCTATTGCTTTTGAATTATCATCATCAGGCATTGAATAGAACACTTCATCATTAGGATCAAATACAGGTACTTTCTTTCCCTCTTCATCAAAGTTAAATGTTGTTACTCCATCCTTCACGAATAAGCGTTTTTGCCCTAATTTGAACTCTTTGTAATAAGCATCAAAAACAGTATCACATGCTTTGAAACAATCAATTGCACCATTAAATATTGAAGTACCGAATGGACTGTTAAAGTTATCCTTGTTAGCTACATTCGGCCTTATCTGTTGAAAGCATGGCTCTGTTCTTCCTGTCTCCAGCTTTTGCTGTATGTTGTACTGTTCATAAAAATCTGAGCCTACTTCTATCAGTTTGTTTCTCTTTAATGTACAAATGAAGTTATCTATAACATAGAAGCCATGCTCATCCCTGGTATGTGTTTCTATGTATGTATATTCTCTTCCGCCTATTATCTTGCTGGATGCAAATGCCGCTTCTGTCAGAGCTCCGCTGTCATAAGTTATAGGATATAAGAAATCCTGTGTTATGTATTTCTGATTTGTTTTCTCTCCATCATAGTATTGGATAAAGAATCCGCTTCCGAAGGCAAAGGATCTCTCCAGTAAGTTATTTCCTCTGACATAAAAGTTAACCTGGCTAAGTACTCTATCAAGTGCAGCTTGTGTCTTTTCATCATCTGCATTTATCTCTACTTTCTCATTAAGAAGCAGATCCGCCCAGTCTTGGCATACTCTCTGCGGCATATTAAGGGATAAACGCTCCCTTTTTTGCTCTCTCTTACCTTGATACACTTTGTAATCATGGAATCCATCTACTTTGCCTTTATACCATTGTTCCCATACTCTCAGCTTTGTAGATATATCTTCATCTATTATTGATATTGATTTTGATTTCAGAAAATCAATCACTCTATTATCCATTTTTGCTTTCTATCCTTTCACTTTGTCATATCAAGCATTGTCTTAATATACGGTTCCTGACTGTATTCAGCTGCATCCAAGCTGTCTATATTGGTTGTTCCGTCATCAAGTCTGACATCTTCTTTTTTCTCATCCCATACTGCATTGTCATATGCATCTATTGTTTCAGGGCAATTGGATACAATAAAAAAACGATGCTGTGAAAACATCGTTATCTCAAATCTTATTCTGTCTATTATTTCGCCCTTTATAGCATTCTTTATTGCTATTGGTACTCTCTCCCTTGCACAGGCATTCCTGAAGCCTCTTATCAGTACCTGCTCTGCACTATCGCAATATGCTGAATTTACTACTGGATATTCTTTAGTGCACTCTTTTGCAAATCTTACAAATCTCTTTTCAAGTTCATCCGGAGAGATCTCTTCTATTATTCTCTCTTCTTTTGCTATGATTGTCTGATTGAAGTTCTTTGTGTACAGTGACAGTGTAAATGCTGTTGAGGATTTATTTCCTCCGAAGTCCACTCCTATTATTCCGAATATAACATTCCGTCTTAATTCATTTGTATATCCGCTGTTGTCTTTCCTGTACCAATCTTCTACATTGATTATGTTATCTCTCGTAAATGTTGTATATATTTTTCCTTCGGCTGTTACCCATCTTCCTAATACATTACGCTCATAGAATACTCCTGAAAACATACGCTTATACCGCTCTTTGACTGTTTCTGATAATGTTAGATTATCATCCATTAAAAAGTGCAAATAAAGCAGATTCTTTTGATTGTATGATTCATTTTCAATGTATTCCCTATAGAAATAATGCGTAGGGCTTTTAGGATTGCAGTTGTACCACAGCTTTGAGCCTTCAATACTGCACCTTGCCTCAGCCTGCTGTACAAACGACTGAGGCATTAGTGCTACTTCATCAAAGAATACTCCAGCCAGTGTAATACCTTGTATCAGATCCTGACTGCTTTCATCTTTTCCTCCGAATAGATAAAAGTAATTTGTTTTTCCATTTATTGATACTTCAATATAATTCTCGCTCCTATGCTCTATGAATCCATATCCAAGGCTTTGGAGCTGTTTCTTTAATGTATTTATAACATTCCGTCTTAGTGCAAGTATTGTCTTACCGCACATTGCAAAGTCACAATCATTGAACTTTGTCATAGCCCAGAAAATAAAAGATGGTGCCATTGATACTGTTTTACCGCTTCTAACAGCTCCATCAGCTATTATTCCATCTTTATCTTTTACCGGAGATTTTTCACACCACCATGTTAGTATCTGTAACTGTTTTTTGCTGAAGTTTTGCCATGTAAAGTATTTATTCCTGTTCATCGTTATTATCTTCTTCGCTATCTTTATCCTTCCATACTTCTCCGGCCATTCCATTAAGTGCATCTATAAATTCAGATCTGTCATTGTCTTCTAATGC
>JAJPZA010000145.1 GCA_021204625.1 Clostridia bacterium
ACACAACTCACAGAGACGGAAAAACATGGTTTTACAATCCGACGCTGTTATTAAAAAATGGGATTATGTGATTGAAAATCGGCATTTTACCCGGCAGGAATTTCGCAGTACACTACCCACCGGGAAGCGTCCTCACAACAAGAATATAGACCGACGGCTTAATCTATTGCGGGGGCGCTTCTCCAGAGACCCGGGATTCGTCCGGAGGGATCCGGGTTTCGGAATCGTGGGATCGGGAACTGGAAAAGAGAGGGGCAGCACAGATGTCCGGCCGCTTCGACGGCCGCATCTGTGCTGTTTCCCGTCCCCGGGGAGCGCGTCAGCGCAGCAGTCCTGCGACCAACGCGTGCATCTCGTCTTTGCTCCGGGCCAGATGAGCCCGGTGTATCATCTGATCCTGCTCTGTCAGCGGCAGTCTGGAAAATGCCGCCATCGCCTGGGGGTTTTCGGCCAGTGCCATGGCCAGCCCCACGGGAAGAGTTCCCAACGGCGCAGCATTTGAATCCATCCTCACACCTCCCTCTGTTTTGCTGCCCTTATAGTCTGCCGCAGGCGGGACATTTTTATCTGCGGAGAACGCAGGGCTGTTTCATGAAAAGTTTTTGAATGGATTAAATTGTGAAAAAGGCTAGCAGATTTGGAATTATACAATTTTCCAAATCTGCTTGCCTTTTCCTTCGTGTAGAGGTATACTACACCTGTGTGTATAGGTATACGGTACTCTACATCGAAAGGAGATTATCATGGCCAACGTTACTGTTTACCCCGATTGGGTACAGGCACAGCGAAGAAAAGGGACTACTGTCAAGAAGAAGGGAGATGCATACTACCTTTACAAGCGGACATCCAAACGTGTCCCTGGGAAGAAATATCCTCAGCCGGTCGACACATATCTCGGTATTATCACTCCAGAGGGCGTGGTCGAAACGCAGAAGAAGAGGGTTTCCCTGTCAGATGTGCAGGTGATGGAATATGGCTTTTCCCAGACGATCCTTCAGCTGTGTCCCCAAAGCTGGAAGGATCCATTAGGAGACGACTGGGAGGACATCCTTCTCATCATTATCTCCAAACTTTCGCCTGAAACCTATTTGTCCAAGATCCGGGACATAAAGAGCGAGAACGACTTTCCGCACTACCAGTTTGCTGCCCAAATCGCTGGACTCTTTCGCAGAATGCAGAATGAGCGTGGCGTTAAAAGAGATGATCTGGAACAGTTGAAGACAATCTATATGGTCAGGTTCAAAGAGGGATGCGTCATTTCGCAGGTAAGCGAAAAGCAACAGTCGTTTCTGGACGAAATGGCAATTAGATTGGGGGAATATGAATGAGCCAGTACTGCACGAAGCCGCTGATTGAGTACATGAAAACTGTACCGGACTTCCGCATGAAAGGAAAAACCCGACACGATCTGGCAGAGGTACTTGTCTGCCTGGTTGTCGGTTTTCTGGCGGGAATGACTACAATACGGAGATGTTTAAAATGGTGTAACAGCCACATTCAGTGGCTGCAGCAACGTATGGATCTAAAAAATGGAATTGTCTCTTTGTCTACAGCCAGCAGAATTCTCTCCGGAGTAGATGAGGAATTGTTCTCCTATGCTTTTATGGAGTGGGTCGGGGAGATTGTGGACACCAAAGGCATCCACATTGTCATAGATGGAAAAGCATTGCGTGGGTCGACTGATAAAATGAACGGAGGCCGTGCACCGATGATTCTTAATGCAGTCGACTCATCATCAAAATTAGTCCTGGCACAAATGCCTATTCCATGTAAAGATTGCGAAATTACCGAAATTCCAAAATTATTAGGACTTTTAGACATCCGTGACAGCGTGATCACAATTGATGCAATCGGAACGCAGACGACGATCATGGACCAAATCGTCGCGCAAGGTGGGAATTTTGTGATGACAGTCAAAGGAAATCAACCATCTGCGTACAAGGAAATTAACACCACTTTCCGCGAACTATCTGCAGATTACGAGAAAATTAAGACTGATAAAGATGCCGTCCCTCAATACCCTGAACTTATGGGCAAGTATGAGGAGACGGCATCTTTAGAAAAAAATAAAGACCGGTACGAGTACCGAACCTGCAGAGTTTGCCAGGATAATTCCATTTTAACGAAGGCGAAGGAAGAATGGCCTTGGATTAAAACCGTTGGACAATGCAAACAGGTACGAATTCCAATGGAGAGGGATGATGATGGCAATGACATTACCCCTGATCTAAGTACGTTTATGGAACAGGGCTCCAAAAGAAGGCCGCAGCCAGTATCGGGAGACGACAAGGCAAGCGATATACTCAGTGTGGGGCTTGTATCTAACATGCCATTATCTGCGGGGGATATGGCAAAAAACAAGCGCGACCACTGGGTCATAGAGAACTGTGTGCATCACATTTTGGATGAGGACTTCCGCGAGGACAGGTCAACAGCCAAAGCCTCAAAAAACAATCTCGCACTGATCAGGAAGTTCGCCTACAACATCCTGAGGATTGCCGGCCGTGTGGGCGCCTGTAGCAAAAGCATCACTGAGGCCAGAGATGACTTCAGCAGCGACCTGTCCCTGATGGAGACATACGTCTTCAGCGGAATACTTAGCCTCTACTAAGCAGAAAGGAGTATACAATTTTTTAAAATTTTTGTAAAGCTGCCCAGGGGGTACTTTGCGCATTTTTAGAGGGTAAAAAATTTTTTGCATTCTGCCTGAGAATGGACCCCAAGGGATGAGGTAAGGTAGGACCTGACAAGAATTTCGTGAAACAGCCCTGCGGAGAACGAAAAAAGAGTTGACAACCCGAGGGCAATTCGATATAATACCCCTTGTTCCACAGGGATGTGGGGTTAACGCCGGTTTGGGGGTATAGCTCAGCTGGGAGAGCGCTTGAATGGCATTCAAGAGGTCAGGGGTTCGATTCCCCTTATCTCCACCAGAGTACCGGGACTGCTTCGATTGTGCAGTCCCGGTGTTTTTTATGTTTGGCCTCCTGCCGGGGCCTGGGGAGCATGGGGGCAAAAGTGAGACCGCATCCGGCGAAGGGAGAACGC
>JAJPZA010000011.1 GCA_021204625.1 Clostridia bacterium
GGCGAGGATGGCCGGGGTGCTGGGTTTTTCCGTGGAGGGCGGGGGGATAGTGATAAGGCCGCTGCAGAGCGTGGCGGAGTTCTGCGCGGAGGGCGAGGCCCTGCATCACTGCGTGTTCTCAGGCGGGTACTACGCGAAGGAGCACTGCGTAGTGTTGGACGCTGCCGTTGGGGGGCGCAGGACGGAGACCTTGGAGGTCGACACGAGGAGGATGGTCGTGACGCAGTGCAGGGGAGACCACAACATGGACAGCCCGTGGCACAAGGAGATCCTCGCGCTGATGCAGGACGGCATGCCGAGGCTTAGGAAGTATGTTTCAAATCTTTAACCGATAGGAGGAAAGTGTATGATTACGTATGATGAATACAAGGAGGCGCGGAGGCTTGAGGACGAGATCGAGTGGTGCCGTTGCGGCATCGAGTCGGTTCAGTCGACGAAGTGGGATCTGTCGCTTCACCTGCTCGACCGCAAGCCGGAGTCGGTGCGGTCGCTGAACGAGCGGTTCCGCGCGAGGCAGAAGGAGCTGGCGGATGAGTATCGGGCGGACTACATCGCGGCCTTGGAGGCGGAGATGCGGGTGCTCAAGGAAAGGCTGTCACGCATAATACAGAACTGACATGAAAGGCAGGAGGAAAGACGATGAGAGGCGGCTCCCGGGTGGTCTGCCCGAGGAATGGAGAGGGTGGCGCGTATGGCGCGGACACCTGTTCTACAACGGCTGCGAGATGTACGACCCGAAGTCGTCGCGCCCGTTCATGGTCGTGGGAGTGCCGGACTCAGACGACGGATGGGACAAGGCGGCGAGGTATCTGCGCCGCGTGTACAGACGGCGTGCGTTCGTGGAGTCTGTGACGAGGGCCGTGGCCTCGATGGTTGACATTCAGAGACAAGTGAAATGAAACGGGATTTGCAGAACATCAATGACAGGATCGGCGACCTCAACGAGACGGCCAAGGACATTGTCAAGGTCGTAGGCGACTACTGCGAGGAGTTCATAAAGGGCTTCAACGCAGTGTTGGAGGCTTTGGACCGGATGGAGGAGTACGACAGGAAGGCAGGCGAGGCCCTTGACCGCATCGACAGGCTGCTCGAGTTCGAGCGGGACTTGAGGCGCGAGGAGGAGAGGCAGAGGAGAGAGGACAGCGGCGGAAACGAATGAAAACACATTTGAAAAGGAGGAGTTATGGTAATTTCAAACATGGCCGTGGATATCGGCTATCGGATATGGGACGCCGGAGGGGCTTTCGGCCTCTGCGAGCCTCGTGGCAGGAGCGACGAGACGGGCAAGAACGTGGCGGGCAACTCCATTGACAGAGGGTGGGTGCACATAGACGCGGTGACACGGTACAACCGCAAGGACGTGTACGAGTACACTCTGGAGCTGGAGCGGCTGGGACTGATCGACATCATGTACGAGGCGACCTCCGACGGGTACAGAGCGTTCCGGCTGACGAAGAAGGGATATGACTTCTTCATGAGGTGAGCCGCGCGGATAAGGCGGACGCCTTATGGACGCCGAAAATCAAACTAAAATTTGACATTTCAATATTTTTATTTATTTTTTGTATTTGAAATCAAACCAAAGTAGGACAAATGACTGACAGACCATGAGGACGGACGTTACGAAATCGCAGATCGAGGTGCTGAGGCAGCTTGCCGGCATGGACGCGTACGGCGCGGAAGACATCACGGTGAGCGCCGTGAGCGGGAGGCTTGGGCGTGACTGCCTCGACGACGTGATAAGGCTGGCGACGAGGAACATGGTCGACATGGTCGAGATCGAGGGGAGACGGATAGGGGACGCTCTGCTGTTCATGACCGAGTTGGGTGAGAAGGTGGAGGCGTTCTGCAAAGGAAAAGGAGAAAACGACAATGGCAAATGAACTGACGAACGACGAGAGGATGGTGCTGGAGGCGGTGCGGGACATCGCGGACGGGCACAACGTGGACTGGGTTCGCGTGGGACACGTGGAGAGGCGGCTGAGCTGGCCGCACGAGAGGACGATGGCGGCGGCGGAGACGCTGACCGCGAGACACATGGTGAGTCTGTGGGTCGACAAGGTGAACAGCGGACTGCACATAACTCCGAGCGGGAGGGCCGTGCTATGACACTGACTAAGGACGAGCTGAAATTGCGGCAGACGATGGACGTTGTCGAGCGAGTGGTATTCGACGGCATCGCCTACTTCGACACGCAGAGAGACGAGACCGTTACGGTGGAGGAGCTGAATAAATTTTACGGCGGTCGAAAACTGACGATGATACGAAAGGCCATTCCCGGCCTGATGAGGAAAGGCCTCATTGAGTGTTACTCCACGCCGTTTTACGAGAAGCGATACAAGCTGACCGACAATGGGAGGGAGCAGTTATGAAAGACAATGGATTGACGTGGCTGGAGCGACTTATTCTCGCGTCGCTTGCGGAGTTCGAGGACGGAAGGGCATGGTTGGAGCACTTGGAGGCGGAGGTCGAGGACAATCTGCGCGGGCGGGAATTGCCGCCGGACTTTTGGGAGGACGACTATCAGGACTCGCTCGGCTCGCTGTGTGAGAAAGGCCTTGTCTATCCACGCGGGACAGCGGAGGGGGACGATTGTCTTTTTATACTGACCGACAAGGGGAGGATTGCATTATGAGACAGCTGACGGAGAACGAGATGAGGTTCCTGCGCGTGGTTGACGGCTTGCGTGGCAACTGGATGGCGTTAGAGAGCGTCCGTGAACGTCTTGGACGCGACGGGATCGACGGTGTGGCCGTTGATGAGGCGCGTGACGGCCTCTACTACGGGGGCTATTTGGAGGAGTGCGGAGACAAGGACTGCAACGTGTTCTGCCGACTGACTGAAAAGGGGAGGAAGGCGTTATGACGGAGAACAAGGAACTTACGAAAGACGAGCTCAGACTGCTTGAGCTGATGCGCGGCCTTGGAGAAGGCTATTGGGCCGGGGACCTGCAGATCAGGATGGACCTCGGCTGGACGAGGGCGAAGACGAAGAAGGTGTCGAGGGAACTGACCGTGCGGGGCTACATGAAACGAATGACCAA
>JAJPZA010000073.1 GCA_021204625.1 Clostridia bacterium
TTGACTTATATCTGACAGCCCGAAGGCTGGTGTTTTCCGATTTCTGCAGGCTCTTCGCAGAGCCTTTTCTCTCGCGGCTTTTTTCCGGTGTTCCCGGCCGGGGCCGGCAGGCAATTCGCGTTTGAAGTGAAAAGTATGAACAACAGTTTCTAAGAGAAGATTTGCAATCCAAATCCGCCAATAATTTGGATGAATTGCAATCTGAGAATTTCATGTGCAAGTTTGGCTGCGTTGAGGATATGTTTCCTGACCTGGTTTGGATGAACAGGGCATTTTGCTGGCCCGGCCCTTGCTGCAGTCCTTATAATTCAAATCCACCCATCGGGAGGGGGAATTTTCGGAAAATAGCGGTCATAATCCAATAAAAATGATGAATATCGCTTGTATGCGGCCGTTTCAAGTGCTAAAATACTGCATAGATATGCTTTGCGCAAGTTTTGGGAGGCAGATCCTCCGGCAGGGCGCAAGTTCCTGGCGGGCTTGCGGAAGGCATCCGGATTTCTTTGAATTTCCCTGTGCAGTGCATATATATCAGGAGCAGGAGTAGGATATGAAGAAAAAGCTGTTGCTGACATTTTTGGTAGCTGTATGCAGCGTGTGCCTTGCGCTCGGCTTCGCCGGGTGCGGCTCGGTCGGATTCTGGAACATAGAAGTCCAGTCCGTTTCGCTGGACAAGACAACGCTTACGCTTTTTGAGGGGCAGAGCGACACTCTCACCGTCACCGTAGAACCGGCTGACGCAAATGTTCAGAATGTTGAATGGTCCACATCGGACGAGAGCGTTGTGACGGTTACATCAAGCGGCTATGTCACAGGAGTGTCAGCCGGAGAGGCGGTAGTCACAGTCACAACAGAGGACGGCGGCTACTCGGCGTCATGCGAAATCACAGTGAGCGAGGTAAAGGTCCAGGCCGTGACTCTGAGCGAGAAATCCCTTATGATGAATGTGGGCGGTACCGAGACCCTCACTGCGGCAATAAGCCCTGCGGACGCCAAAAACCAGAACATATCCTGGAGCAGCTCGTCTGAAGCAGTGGCCACTGTTTCAGACGGCCTCGTAACGGCCGTTTCCGAAGGGGAGGCAGAAATAACCGTAACTGCAGAAGACGGCGGGCTCACCGCAGTGTGCAAGGTCACCGTCATAATTCCTGTGGAATCCGTATCCCTGGACAAGACAGCTCTTACTCTTGCAGTTGGAGACAGCGGGACCCTTACGGCCACCGTTCTGCCGGCGGATGCAACGGACAAGAGCGTTGTCTGGACCAGCTCGGATGAGAAGGTTGCCGTTGTCTTCGGTACAGGCACAGTCTCTGCGTATGCCGCAGGAACGGCCACAATAACCGCAACCACCGTAAACGGCGAAAAGGTTGCGAGCTGCGAAGTCACTGTGGAAGCCAAGACGGTTTCCGTCAGCGGCGTGCATCTGAACAAGACAGCCATTTCCCTTGAAGAGGGAGAAAGCGAGACCCTCACGGTCACAGTCCTTCCTAACAGCGCCACTGACCGGAGCGTATCCTGGAGCAGCTCGGATGAGACAGTGGTTACGGTTTCAGAGGACGGAACCGTAACGGCAATAGCTGCAGGAACGGCAACCGTAACGGTTACCACTACAGACGGCGGGCACACAGCCACATGCACAGTCACCGTCTCCGGTACGGAGAATGCCGCAGAGGCAGAAGACCTGTAATTCGCCCCAAATGCGTACGGATTGTCCGTGTCTCTTCTAATCTCAGAACGTCTGGCGCAACAGAATAGAAAACTCACACAGCCTGCTTCATGCAGGCTGTTGTCATAATCAGACAAGGATTCAATGGATTGGAGAGGCCATGGCAGCAGGATGGAAGATGGCTCTTTTTTCCACGCAAAAACGCCCTCCGGAAGGGAAGGCGCACTGTTTTCATTTGCTGTCTGCGGCGGGATCAGAGGATCTTCTCCATGCCAATCTCGTATGGCTTTAGGCCAATGTGCTCGTAGAAGCCCAAGGCCTTTTCGTTGCAGCTCCAGACGTTCAGGGTAACGTTGTAGCACCCTATGGACTTTGCATAGGAGCAGACGTATTCGTAGAGCTGCGTGCCGACGTGCGTTCCCCGGACGGTCTCGTCCACGCAGAGGTCATCTATGTACATGGAGGAGAGGCCGGGCTTGTAGCGGTTGTCCTCGGCATGGGTCTGCAGGATGCAGAAGGCGTAGCCCGTCATCTCGTCGCTGTCGTTTACGGCCGCGAAGACGGGAGTGGAGTCATCCGCAAGGATGGCAAGAATCTGCTCGTCCGTGTACTTCTTGGAGACGGGGCGGAAGAGGTCCGGGCGCCCGGACTGGTGCACGGCGTACACCTGGTGCAGAAGGCGGTTGATGGCATCAAGGTCTTTGGGGATTGCTCTGCGTATTGTCATGGCTTGTGTGCTTCCTTTTGCATATGTGGATGCAATGCCTTTCGGGGATTGCATGTGCATTATACTTCTTTGGCATCGGAATGGCAAATGAATCCGTTGACCCGTGAGTTATTAACTCATAAGTAAATAAGTCGTAACCATTCAAAAATATCCATATATATACAGGAAAATAGATGTTTTTAAATAGCAGTGAAGTTATTAACCCGTGAGTTAATAACTCATGAGTAAATAACTCAAGTCCGTTTGCACCGGCATGGACACAGGCCTAATCTATGATTTTTTCCATGCAGATCTTGTACGGCTTCAGCCCCAGATGCTCGTAGAAGCCCATGGCTTTGGGGTTGCAGGTCCAGACATTCAGGGTAACGTTGTGGCATCCAAGCTTTCCGGCCAGGTCCAGGGCATAGTTGTACAGGGCAGTGCCAATGCCCTGCCCGCGGATCTTTTCGTCCACACAGAGGTCATCTATGTACAGCGTGCGTATTTCCGCATGCATGTAATCCGCTTCGTAGTCCTCCAGGACGCAGAAGATGTATCCCAGTATTTTCTGGGAATCCTCTTCAGGGACGGCCACAAAGACCGGTCTGTTGTCATCCCGGAGGATGTAAAGGAGAACGGCATCCGGGTGCTTCTTTCTCCCGGGCTTGAACAGGTCCGGCCGTCCTTCGTAATGCAATTCGTGCACCTGGGAAAGGAGTGAGTTGATGCCATCCAGGTCCAGGGCTGTGGCTCTGCGTATAATCATGATGCGCCTCTCCGTATTGCGCCGGGCCTTTTGGCCCGGGCTGTATAGAGTATAGCCTTTTGCGGCAAGGATTGCAATGCGGAAAGGTGCGGATGCAAGACAGATTATGCCAATATGGAGCAAAAACAGGGCTTTAAAAAGGGAAGTTGTCACAGGGAAATGTATAATCATCCCGGTTTTCGCCCGGAAGGGGCGGAGGAGTGTATTATATAATAAGGTGTAAAGGAGCCGGAGGAATAAGGAATGCCAGCGGCGACTTTAACCGGCCTTTTAGCGTTTGTCTGTTGCAAAACGTGAAGGGGAAATGTATAATGCTTTGTGTCCGGAAGCGCCGGGAGGGCGCGTCAGGACGGCGTGAAGCGGCATATGAAAAGGGAGGAAGAATAAATGCAGTACAAGATCAATCAGGACAATTATTGCACCTTTGAGAAGTTCGGCGTGAACAAGCTTGCTGGGCGCAGCTACTTTATTCCGTATCCGGACAAGGAAGGCGCGGACAAGGTCGCTCCCAAGGAGAAGAGATATTCATCTTCCAAGGTGAAGTGCCTCAACGGCATGTGGGATTTCAAGTTCTATCCCATCCCTGCGGACGTTCCGGAAACTCTGGACACGGATGCAGTGGAGTGGGACAAGCTGGATGTTCCTTCCTGCTGGCAGTTCAGGGGATATTATCATCCGGTGTACGTGAACCAGCGCTACCAGTTCCCCTTCAAGCCTCCCACGATTCCCACAACCAATCCCGCGGGAAGAGCGTTCTTCAACTGCGGCAATGACGTAGGCGTAGGCCTGTTCTGGAGAAAGCCCAAGGATGAGTACAACTTCGTGGGCATATACAGGACCGCAGTGGCTGTGGATGAGCCGGAGAAGAAGCACATCATATCCTTCATGGGCGTAGCGTCCTGCATGGATCTGTATATAAACGGCGAGTTCATCGGATACTCCGAGGGAGCCCACAACATTGCCGAGTTTGATCTTTCCGGCAAGCTCAAGGCAGGCAGCAACGAGATGGTTGTCGTCGTTCACCGCTGGTGCAACGGCACGTACCTCGAGGACCAGGACATGCTGCGCAACAACGGCATTTTCCGCGACGTCTACATCACAACCGAGGAGGAGACGGATTTCTGGGATCTGGACGCCCAGACAAAGAAGGCCGAAGACGGCACGTATTCCCTGACGCTCACGGCCACGACGTTTGCAGACACGGATGTAACCTTCACACTCACCGGCCACGGAACAGAGAAGACGGCCACCGTAAAGACGGCGGACAAGAAGGCCGCGGTGACCTTTGACGCCCTCTCCGTTGAGGAGTGGAACGCGGAGGATCCCAGCCTGTATGACGTCTTCTTCGAGACGGCCACAAGCTGCGTGAAGGAGAGGATAGGATTCAAGGACATCCAGATAAAGGGCACTCTGTTCTATGTGAACGGCAGGCTCATCAAGTTCCACGGCGTCAACCATCATGACACCAGCTCCGTCAACGGATACTGCATGACCCCGGACGAGGTCGTAAGGGATGTTGAGCTCTGCAAGGAGTACAACATAGACATGATCCGCACGTCCCATTATCCTCCGGATCCCCTGCTTCTTGAGATGGCAGACGAGCTCGGCGTGTACATCGTGGACGAGAACGATCTCGAGACCCACGGCACCGTACCCGCAACCCTTCCTCCTACATACAACACGATATCCAACAACCCCAAGTGGGAGGCCCACTACATAGACAGGATTTCCCGCCTGTATGAAAGGGACAAGATGCATCCCTGCATCGTCATGTACAGCCTCGGCAACGAGTCCGGCGGATACAAGAACACGGACGCCATGGCGGACTGGCTGCACGCCCGCACGTCCATTCCCGTTCATTACGAGAGCGCAATCCACTGCAAGAGGATAGCGTATGACGTAGGCAGCGAGATGTATCCTTCCGTGAAGATGGTTCATGACGTTGGCGAGAAGTGCCGCAAGCAGAAGCCCCTCAACGACAGGCCTTACTTCCTCTGCGAGTACGCTCATGCGATGGGCGTAGGCCCCGGCAACATCGAGGCTTACTGGCAGGAGCTCTACAAGTATGACAACCTCATGGGCGGCTGCATCTGGGAGATGGTGGACCACGCAGTCCTTCAGCCCAACGGCAGCTACAAGTACGGCGGAGACTGGGGCGAGTGGGCTCATGACGGAAACTTCTGCGCGGACGGAATTTTCTATCCGGACCGCAAGCCTTCCACAGGCGCCTATATCGCGAAGTTCACATACAGGCCCATCCGCGTGAAGTGGGTGGAGGGATCCACGTTTGAGATCTTCAACACCACTGGCTTTACGAACGGCAAAAACTTCAGGCTCTCCTTTAGCTGGAACGACGGCACGACCGCCGAGGCATGTCCGGACGTAGAGCCCATGCAGAAGATCCAGATCCAGGTGCCCGTCGGCAAGGCCGTAGGCGGGGAGCAGACCTGCATAGTCACAACCACCAACCTCAAGACCGGAAAAGAGGTGGCAAAAGAGCAGATCATAATAACGCTCAACGCGCCGGCAGCTCAGGCCAGCGGTGACCTTCCCGTAGGCTTCGTGGCTCTGAACGGAAAGGTAAGCATGTCTTTGGACGGTTCCGAGCTCACATCCGCCAATCCTTCCACAATCTGCTACCGCGCCCGCACGGACAACGACACACACATGGCATTCTTCGATTCCATGAAGAAGTACAGCGCCCAGACGGAGGAAGTTGTTTCCACGGACAAGACGGCGACCGGATACAAGATCGTCTCCAAGGTAAGCAACAAGAAGAACAGCTTCGAGGTTACGGACACCTATGAGGGCTGCAACGGCGGCATCCTCGTCACCTCAAAGATTCACACGACATCCGGCGGCGGCATAATCCCCCGCTTCGGCAAGACCTTCCGTCTCCCCGAGTCCTTCGATGACGTGACCTACACGGCCCGTCTCGGCGAGTCCTACCAGGACATGAAGGAGCAGTTCGTAATAGGCACCGAGAGCCGCAAAGTCTGGGATATGACAGAGCGCAACATCCGTCCCCAGGAGAGCGGCAACCGCACGGACTGCACTTCCGTCTCCGTGACGGACGGCAAGACAACCGTGACCTTCACGGCCGTTGACAAGCCCTTCGAGCTTGCCGTAAAGCCCTACACGGACGCAGAGCTCATCGGCATGAAGCACCTGGACGAAGAGAAGCGCACCGGCACCTACGTCACCGTCCAGGCCTTCCAGCAGGGCATCGGCACCGGCTCCTGCGGCCCCGAAGTCGCACCTGAGTTCCAGTATCCCGCATCCAAGGATTACGAGTTCAAGTTCCTCATCACGGTCTCCAAGAACTGAATGAATCCCATACCAGCAACGCTCTGCAACATCCATGAATCTGAAGGGTTTGCAGCATGCCATACCTGATACCAGATGCCCGGCAAGGAAATTCTCCCTGCCGGGCATTTTTATGCGCATATCTGCTGCTTTTAAAGGTCTTGATTTTTTTAGGCATAATCACTATAATTGTCTAAGATAGGCAGACATGCAAAAACTGTCGTTATATTATTGATTCCAAACGGGTTATCGGGGCGGCAACTGGCTTAAAATCGCCAATATTCCTTATGCCTTATGCGATGTGGGTAACAACATGATACAGAATGATTTAAAATTCTTTACAAATGAAGATGGATGCGATTTGTACAGCAGATTTGCCACGGTGCTGAAAAGCAACACCCAGTTTTTTGACGTCCTTGTAGGTTACTTTAGAGCAAGCGGATTTTTTAGGATGTATCCATCTATGGAAACCGTCGAAAAAACCCGTATTCTCGTTGGCTTGAATGTGGACCATTTTTCTGCGGAGATTATAGACAAGTCCAAGCATGATGATGGGCAGAATTATTTCATTGCTGTGTCAACCAAGAAAGCTAAAGAGTTAGTTGGGCAGGAGATTGAAAATGAATTCGACCAAGCGGCAGTTTCAGCTGAGGTTGAAAAGGGCGTCAGAGTCTTTATAGAATGGCTGAAATCCGGCAAGGTTGAAATGCGCATGTATACAGAAGGACCAATACATGCTAAAGTTTATATCATGCGCAAGGACCCTGAGAAGGTTCCTGATATGTACGGGAGCGTCATTACCGGCTCAAGTAATTTTTCTAAATCCGGGCTTATAAGTAACCTTGAATTCAATGTAGAACTAAAAGACCCCAGTGATGTCAAATTTGCACTAGAGAAGTTTGAGCAACTCTGGAGCAAGGGAGTTGACATACGGGATTCATACATCGAGGCTGTTGAAACAAAGACCTGGATGAGGGACGACATCACTCCGTATCAGCTGTATCTGAAGACACTGTACGAGTTCTTCGGAGAGGAAATCAATGCGGATAAGGAAACGCTGCAGGACCTTTTCCCTGAAGGGTTCATGCGCCTGCAGTATCAGGTGGATGCAGTCATACAGGCCAAGAAAAAGCTCGATGCATACAACGGCGTCTTCATTTCGGATGTGGTGGGCCTTGGAAAAACCTACATATGCGCAATGCTTGCAAACACATTCAACCGAAATACTTACAAGCTGTTCATATGTCCTCCTGTGCTCGTTGAATACTGGCAGGAGGTTTTGCAGGAATTCGGAGTTTCCAGGTGCGACGTCGTATCACTTGGAAAACTTGACCATGTCATTGCCAAGGGGGCAGGCAAATACAGCTATGTGTTCGTGGACGAGGCTCATCGTTTCAGAAACAGCGTAACGGATGCCTTTACACAGCTTCACCAGATTTGCCACGGCAAAAAAGTGGTTCTCATTTCCGCCACGCCTATCAACAATTATACGAGCGATATAGAAAACCAGCTCTATCTGTTCCAGTCCAAGCAGAACGGAACCATCAACGGCGTCAAAAACCTTGAAGGATTCTTCCGGGACCTTAATGCGAAGCTGAGCAAGCTGAAGAAGGGCACGGATGTCTATATGAAACAGCTCAGGGCCAATTCAGAGATTATACGAGACAAGCTTCTCCGTGAGGTCATGATCAGAAGGACCAGGAGCGAGATACAGCAGTATTACGCCGATGACATGCAGAAGCAGGGCCTGTCTTTTCCTAAGGTCGGAAGTCCGGAGAAAATCATTTATGAGTTTGATGCTGCAACGGATGAAAGCTTTTCATTCACCATGGACCTCATAAAGAAGTTCAGTTACGCCCGTTATATGCCATTGACCTATCTTAAGAACCAGGACAAGTATGCGTCCATGTTGATTGCCCAGAAGAATATGGGCGGGTTCATGAAGGGCGTTTTGATAAAGCGTCTTGAAAGCAGTTTCCATGCATTCAGAATGACTTTGTCCAGGTTCGTTGAGTCATATGAAAAATTCATTCAGATGTATAAGAGCGGCAAGGTTTACATCAGCAAGAAGGTTGATGTCTATGACCTTCTGGACAGCGGAGACGATGACAAGCTGCTTTCCTATATAGAGCAGAATGATGTAATGTGCTTTGATTCTGCCGATTTCAAGCCTCAGTTCATGGGAGATTTGGAGGCCGACCTTGGCCTGCTCAATACCATGAAAAACCTTTGGGCCTTTGTTCATGATGATCCTAAGCTAGATGCATTTAAGCATGAGTTGCAGACAAACCGTGAGATGCGCGGCAAAAAAATCATTGTGTTTACCGAGTCCAAGGAGACGGCAGATTATCTGTGCAGCAGCCTTAAGGATATTTATGGAAGCAGGGTCATAAGCTTCAGCGGTCAGAGCTCCAAGGCCCTCAAGGCAGAGATTGAGGACAGCTTCAACCCTAAGTTTGCGGACAAGGACAATGACAAGTATGATATGCTCATAACGACAGACGTGCTTTCTGAAGGCGTCAATCTGCACCGGTCCAATGTGGTCGTCAACTATGACCTTCCCTGGAATCCCACAAGAATCATGCAGAGAGTGGGCCGTATAAACCGAGTGGGAACGGCCCATTCCAGAATTTACGTCTTCAATTTCTTCCCCACGGCCCAGAGTGAGAAGCACGTGCCTCTTGAGGAGCGTATCCTGGAGAAGCTCCAGGCATTTCATGACACTTTGGGCGAGGATATCAAATACCTGTCAGACGATGAGCAGATATCTCCTAAGAAGCTGTTTACAGAGCTTAACAAAAATCTGGATGAGGATGAGGACAGCACCAACCCGGAGCTTGCCTATCTCGGAATCATACGCAATGTCAGGGATAATGATCCGGATCTGTTCAAGCAGATCAAAGGGCTTCCAAAAAAGGCCAAGGCAGGGAAATACTCACAGTCTGTGGAAGTGCCGTCTACGGTCAGCTTCATAAGAAAGGGGGGGCTGAAGACTTTCTTTATCTCAGATAACCAGAGTACCAAGCAGCTTACATTCATGGAAGCCATCAAGCTTATAGAAGCAAGCCCTGAAGACCACAAAGCCAGCGTTGACCATGATTACTATGACCAGCTCAAATCCAACAGCTCCGGATTTGACAATATGATATTTGAGGATGAGATGGTTTCCATCGAAAAGCCAAAGATTATCGGCAATGATGCAAAGTGTCTCAAGCTTCTCAAAGGGCTCCGCAATGTGCCGACAATGACTGACACGCAGACGGAAAACATTGATATTCTGATTAACCGCATATCGGATGGCGAAATTCCGGCAAAGATACTGAAGGATATGCTCAAATGCCAGAACACCGCTAAGGAGCCTCATGCCCTGTACTTCGAGATTATGAAACTTGTACCGGAGACTTATTTCGAAGAGAGCAACAAAGGCAAGTCAATGATTGAAGGAGAGAAGCAGGTTATTTTATCTGCATATCTTAAGGCGGGGGATACAAAATGACAGCTGACATTAAGAAAATCGAAGGCATCATCGAATCAGAGTTCGAAATGCAAAAATTCGTCTCACTTATCAGTGAGATTTTTCCTTCAGCAAAGGCAGTTTCCCCCTATAAGGTACAGAGGGAGTTCAGCAATTTCTCTTCTCACATCGTGGGGTGTTCTCATGTTGCCAATTATAAGACATCGGACAACAAGCAGGTCTTGATATTCGCAGTCGAGTTGAAAAAGGATTTCTTCGTAGAGAACTCCAGAAGCACACAGAGAAGTTATGCAAAAAAGTTGATAGAGAATGGGAATGCTGATGCTGCTATAATTGCATTCCATACTGCAGGAAATCCGAGATGGAGGCTGTCCTTTGTCCGTCTTGGATACGAGATGAAATTTGAGGAGAGCAAGTTAAAATCTGTTGAGAAATTAACACCTGCCCGCAGATATTCTTTCCTTGTCGGCAAGGATGAGCCGTCTCATACCGCAATTGAAAGGCTACAGTTTATAGCCGTTGTTAGGAATGGAATGCCCACTTTGGATGAATTGGAAGAGGCCTTCAGCGTTGAAAAGGTTACCAAAGAGTTCTTTGAACTGTATTGTGAGAAATACCAGGAGCTCCACGATTTTCTCATTCAAAACAAGGATTTCATAATTGAATCTGAAAACTGCGGTTTCACCGCGGAGCAGTTCGCTAAAAAACTGATGGGGCAGATAGTCTTCCTGTATTTCCTCCAGAAAAAAGGCTGGCTGGGAGTAAATGTGTGGCCGGACAGTTTGTCTGAGAAGGAGTTCAAGGACGTATATTGCACAGGTGGAGTAATGGGCAATAAGATTAGGGAACATCTGCCACAACTGTATGTAAAGAGAGGAAATGAATATAGACGGCAGTCGTCTGTTTTAGACACGTTACCTGAGGATGTCGAAGAGGCTATTGCAAACAATCTCCCAAAAAACAAGACCGGAGCATGGGGAGAAGGGTCCAAGAAATTCCTTAGGACAGTGTATGATTTTGCTATGCGCCACAATGCAAATTTCTACAATGATTATCTTGAGCCGTTGTTTTACAATACTCTAAACAGGTATCGTGGGGATATGGGATACTGCCAGCTTTTGCATTGCAGGATTCCTTTCCTGTCAGGAGGACTTTTTGAACCAATAAAGGGGTATGACTGGAAAAACAGTGTCCTCAATATCCCTAATGAAATTTTCTCAAATAAACAGGGGGCTGACGGAACGACCGGCGACGGCATCCTTGATATTTTTGACCGCTATAACTTCACGATGAGCGAAGACGAGCCCTTGGAGCGAGAAGTTGCCATAGATCCGGAGATGCTTGGCAAGGTTTTCGAAAACCTTCTCGACATCAAAGACCGCAAAAGCAAAGGGGCATTTTACACTCCGCGCGAAATCGTGCATTACATGTGCCAGGAGAGTTTAATCAAGTATCTTGTGAACTCAACAGGTTTGTCAGAGGACGGCATCAGAGATTTTATTCTTTATGGCGATTTCATGAAGGATGAGGACACCGTCAAAGAGAAGCGGCTCGGAAACAGCGGAATGTACATTGCAGATGATATTTTCAAAATCGACAGCAAAGGGAATATTACTGCAGACCGCTTGAAAGATATTGACGATGCATTGGTGAATATCCGTGTCTGTGACCCTGCGGTTGGCTCAGGTGCATTCCCTGTTGGGATGCTTAATGAAATTGTAAGAGCCAGGCAGAATCTGACCGAGTACATGGCAGTTGCTGAAAAGATAAGAGTAGGGGAGGCACAGGCCAAGCATACCGTATATACTCTTCGCAGTAACAGAACCCCTTATATTCTGAAACGCAATGCGATTAAGAATTCAATATTCGCTGTTGATATCGAGCCGTCCGCAGTTGATATAGCACAGCTTCGTCTATGGCTGTCGCTTGTAATTGATGATGAGATAAATCCAGAGGCATCTAGCATTCTTGAAGGCCATAGGAATCCTACGCCGCTTCCTAACCTTGAGTGCAATATTCTTTGCGGGAATAGCTTGAAAGACAAGTTTGACGGCAAGCCTCTTTTAAATTACAGCAATCTTATATGCCGAAAGACAGATGTTCAGCACATTGATATGGCTTGGGCTGAATTTGAGGATATGCTTCCCAAATTGTTCGATATACAGGACAAGATTTTTTCATGCGACAATCCGGAACGTAAAGTTGAGTATCTTAAGCAACTTGAAAGTATTAAACATACAATGCTTAAGCTGCAACTGTATGGAATTACTTATGAACAATGGAATCGTTTCGTGGAAACGGAGGAGATGGCATCTAAACCATATATTCTTTGGCAGCTTGATTTTGCTAGAGTGTTCAGAGAGAAGGGTGGGTTTGATGTAGTGATTGGAAATCCTCCTTATATTCAGCTGCAACTAGCGACGGGGGGTCCAAATGATGAAAAATTTGGTGATCTTTATATAGACGAGGGATTTGACACTTTTGTAAAGAAAGGAGATATCTTCTGCCTGTTCTACGAAAAAGGTTTGCAATTGTTGAGGGAAGGGGGTATCCTTACCTTTATTACAAGCAATAAGTGGATGCGTACTGAATATGGAGAAAAGCTGAGAGGGTATCTTGCCAAGTATAACCCTGTACTACTTATTGACTTTGCTGGACAGAAGATTTTTGAGACGGCAACGGTCGATGTCAATATACTTCTTATTGAGAAAATATCCAATAAAGGCGCAACTACTACATGCGTTGCTCAAGAAGGGTGCAGAAAGAATTTGAGCGAATTCATTAAGCAGAATCATTGCATCCAAGAGTTCAATTCAAGTGACTTG
>JAJPZA010000010.1 GCA_021204625.1 Clostridia bacterium
CCGTTGGTGATCTGTCCGCCCGCATCCACGTTGGCGGCGGCGGTGTCGCCGAACCATACCATCCTGTACATCGCGTCCTTCACCGCGTCGGTCAGAACCTGCACGTAGATCGCCATGTAGTCGGTGTCCGTCAGATCGTCGATCCTCGTCCCCTTGTTCATGCAGTAGAGCGCGGCGGTGTTCTCCAAGTCGGAGGCGCACTCGTCGAGGTAGATCTCCCACCCCTTCGGGGTCCAAGTGACCTTGCGGGTGTTGATGTTCCAGTCCTGAGTCTCCGGGTCGCAGCCCTGAGCCTTCTTGCCCACGAGTCCGGCGCCGCTGATGAAGCCGATCTCCTTGTCGTACTCGATTCCCGTGTACAGCGTGTGGATCGCGTTGAGGTCCGGAGCGTGGAGGATCTCGTCGAAGACGAGCTCGTTGATGTCACGTATCTGCTCGGCAGTGAACGTGAAGTTTGTCAAGTCAAGCGCTGCCATGATACCCTACTTTCTGTTTTTCCTTGCGGCCTGAAGATTCTCCCTGATCTCAGCCTTGCGCTGCTCGGAGGTCTTCTGTCCGTTCGCGTTGTTCCTGTCGACGGTGTTCTGAGTGCCCACCCTGCCCTTCGGCTCGTAGGTGCTCTTCACCTGCCTTTGATAGTCTCTCACGAGGTTAGCCGCCTCGCCGAGCTTTCCCTTCAGAGACTCGTTCTCCTCGGTCAGTCTTGCGATCTCGTCGCGAAGGGCCGTCACTTCCTCGGACTCCCCCTCGCCCTCTCCTTCGCCCGTACCCTCCTCGGGTTCGGTAATCTCGGTAATCACGCCGTCGGCGATGGTCACCGTCCTGCCGTCGGGCAGGGTGAACGTCCCGTCCGGAGACGCGGCCATGCCCACCTCAAGGGTGTCGTCGTCCGCCTCCGTCGTGAACAGCACCTCGCCCTCGTCGTCCACGAACTCGTAGTTCGTGATGCTGCCCACGAAATTCCTGATCGAACTGATGAACTCCGCGGTCCTTTCCTTCAAGGTCTTCTTTGCCATGTTCCCTTTACTTGATTTGAAATTTGTATTGTATGCGTTGATACTTCCTATGAAGCCCCACTCCAAGAGCTCCTGCGCGGTCCGCTCCTTCTGCTCGGCCATCACGCCCCGCAGGAACTCCTTGTCCTGCCCCGTCCTGTCGGCGTAGATGTCGAGTATGGACTCCTCGCACTGCCTCGCCTCCTCGGCGGCTGCGGCAAGCTCGTCCGGAGTGCCCCCCGCGCAGCTCTGCACGCGGTGTATGAGGGCGCGGCAGTTCGGGTTGGCCGTCCTCCACTGGAGCGGCGCCGCCAAGAGCAGCGTGACCGCCATCGAGTGACAGCCGCCCTCTATGTTCATGTGTATGTTCTTCCCCGACGTGCGGAGGGCGTCGTAGATCGCCAGCCCCTCCTCCACCTCGCCGCCGGGGCAGTGGATGTTGAACTTGAAGTCCGTCTCGTCCGGGTGCTCCTCGAACAGCTTCTGAACGAACTCGAGGGAAAAGACCCCCTCGTACCCGTCCCACCAGTACATCCACAGATTGGACTCGTTGCCAATCGGATCGTGCAGCTTTATCTCTATCATATACGAAAATGTGCTTGTATTGCAATCACACTGCAAAGCAAGCGCATTTTTCCCTAACCGCGATGGCAAACTTTTTTACCACATTGACAAATTGGCTTTAAAATGAGAAAGGGACACGTTCAGATGCGATCTCCCGCAGTTCCGCGTGTCCCATGAATAGAGTTATGGTAAGCAGACAAAGGTCCGTTAAAATCAATTTATGGAGGTTTTACGGGGTGTCTGTCACTTGACTTGGCTCTCCATCCTCCGCACTATCTTCCGCACGTTCTCCACGCACGTGTAGCACCTCTCCGACACCTGCTCGTATGCGTCCATCTTGGAGGTGCCGTCCGCGACCAGCCCCCGCCACATCTCGTAGACGTAGACGTACCGCTCCACCGACCTCGGCATGAGTCCCGCCTCCGTCAGCCTCGACCTCTCCTCGGAGGTCAGAGTTATTGCAAGCTCGTAGACCGTCATATCTTCGCGCTGTTGATTATCCTCGTGTACTCCGCGTCCGCCTTCCTCACGTCCGACATGGCGGTGTAGATCTGTATGTTCGCCACGGCCTCGCTGAACTTGGCCCCCAGCTTCTCCGCGAGGGTGTCCACGTCCACGTTCACCACGCTGTCCGCCGCGCCCTGCGTTGAGGTGAAGAAGCGCGAGGCGTACCCCGTGTCCGGCACGTTGGAGTGCTTGCCGATGTACGATATGAGGTTAAGCAGTTCGGGGAACGCCTTGGACGGGTTCGCGGAAATGATGCGCTCGTCGCCCTCGGTGTTGACGAGCACTCCTCCCTGCTCGTGCTTCTTTCCCTTCACCAGTCCTCCCTCACGGGCGGTAGGCAGCGGCTCGGACAGCACGGCGGCCAACTGCGCGGCTCCCAAAGCGGCCACAACAGCGGTCAGCGCAATCGTCGACGCTCCAAAGTCGGCTTTCGGCACCTCAGCCCATATCTTCATGATGGCCGCCGCCGTATTGATGGCTATCTGAAACGCGTTGAGGGCCTTCTCCCGCTTGGCCTGCCTCTGCTCGATCTCAAGCTTCTGCGCGTCAAGGTCCTCGTCCAGCTTGGCGGTCTCCTTGTCGTACTTCTTCTGCGATATGAGACCCGCGTCCAGCTGCTTCTGCAACGAGTCCTTCTTCGCGTCGTTCGCAGCCTCCGCCTTGTTGACCTGCGCGTCCTCAAGGTTGCCCATCACCGTGTTCAGAGAGGACATGATGCTCATCGCCTGATTCGCGTAATTCTGAACGTTCTGAATACGCTTCATGTTCTCCTCCGCTATAAGCGCGGTCAGCTGCCTCTCCAGATCCGCCCTCGCCTCGTCGGTCAGATCCTCCTGCGCAAGCTCGTTCTCAAGGTACTCCCTCCTTATCTCATACTGCTTCTTGGCGTTGTCCCAGTTCTCGGTCAGCTGCTTATGAAGGGCCGCCGCACGAGCCTTGGCC
>JAJPZA010000148.1 GCA_021204625.1 Clostridia bacterium
TCACGCCTGGTCCATAAAGTCCGGTGTATCCTGCCGCGAGGGTGTCTTCGGCAAGCGCCTCGCCGACTTCCTTTATAAGGTCCTTGTTGTATGAGGAAGCCCAGATGCCTTCCGAAGGGAAGGACGTATTTGTTGTTGTGTTCATTATGCCGTTGGGGCCGTCGTTGTCCTTGGTTGCAGGCTTGTTCACAGGGGCGCCAAGCTCAACCGTGGTGTACTGCCCGTTGGTCATAAGGTATGCCATGTCTCCATAGGTCAGCTCATCCAGAAGATCATCCCATGCGTCATCATCATAAGCTATGGGGTTCTCATCTGTGGAGCGGAGCATTACGAGAGACAGTCCGTTGTCTGCCCCGTATGCGGGCATCTCGGATCCGTCCTCTACAATCTCCTTGTTGCTGGAGATGTCATCGGCCATTGTCTCAGTTATTGTGAAGGACACGGCCGTATCCGGCCATGTGCCCGTCCAGTCACTGCGGGAGACATATGTCACGGAGTTGTCTCCTGCGCCATCATAGCTGTCCATGTCGCAGAAGTCAAACTCGTTGGATATCTTGTTCCCTGTTTCGGAAGCGTAAGCGAAGCTCTCTGTATCCAGGCTGGGATTGTTCCAGCTCTTTGCAAGGGAAGCGTCGCAGGATCCGCTGACGGAATATCCGCTTGCGGAGAGTATGTTGTTCAACGCGTCATGGGCGCTGTCCCCGCAGGAGAAATAATAATCTCCCCCGTCCATGATGTATGTCTTGGCGTTGCTGGAGTCATATTTGCGGAGCTCGGACTTGTCTATGGTAACGCTGACCCTTACGGAATCAAGCGGCTCAAGCTCGTCCGTCTTCTCAAATCCGACAAGTTCAACGGCAGCGGTCTCAACACCATACTGCCTGTCATAATCTGTATACGGCTTCTGAAGGTACACCTCAACAACCGCCTTGCCGGAATATTCATCGCTTATGTTCATTACATCCACGGAGTAAATGAACTCATCGTCCTTCTCCTCCAGAGCCGCATTGGAATAGAGGAAATCCGCATATGAGAGGCCGTATCCGAATGGATATGCCACATCATCGTCATAGCTGTAATTCCCGGCTCCCTCGCTGCCCATGACATAGTCCGCATAGCGGGTCTCGTAATAACGGTACCCTACATAGATGCCTTCCGCGTACACGCCGTACATGCCGTACACGGCCCTGGAATCATCCGACTCATAATACTGCGAGGCGTTTGTGTACTCCTGGGAAAATTTCTTGTCCGGGTTCGCGGCCCAGTTGGCCATGGCCGGGGATGAGAAATTGTCCTTGCAGTATGTGTCCGAAAGCTTTCCGGAAGGATTTACTTTTCCGCAAAGAACATCGTTTATGGCATACATGCCTGTGGAGCCGACATCACCCACCCAAAGAACCGCATCTATGTCAATGCTGCTGTCATACAGGAAATCAAGCTGGATGGGCACGGCCGAGTTGAGAATGACTATAGTCTTTTTGAACGTTCCGGACTTCTTGAGCGATGTAATATTCTGCAGCACTTCCTTCTCCTCTGCGGATATGGAAAGGTAGCTTCCGTCCAGTCCGTCCGATCCCGTCGTGCTTATGTCCTGGCCCTCGCCGCTGTCACGGGAAATCACGTATATGGCCGCATCACCGAAGCTGGACAATGAGTTCTTCACTGCGTCGGTATACACAACGGACCAGGGCGCCTCATTGATCTGATATACAAGATTGACCTGGTTGCGCCTGTATTTCGATGCCGCGCCGGTGCTGTACATATCCCACAGGGTGCCGTTAACCTTGAAGTCCGAAAGGGCTTCCTTGAGTGTGGGGAATTTCGTAGAATCCGCATTGGCAGAGGAGCCGGATGCTCCGTAGTTGAAGCTTGCGGACCCCTGTCCGAAAAGGCTTATGCTGCTTCCGGAATCCAGCGGAAGGGCATCGTTGTCATTGCGCATTAGCACAATGCCCTCGGACTCAACCTCCCGGCAGACGGAGTCCTCGAACTCCTGCAGCTCATCCTGCGATGAGAACGCGCTCTTGAAGTATTCAGTGTCCTCGTCCGTATCGTCTCCCTTCACTATCTTGAAGGTCTTGCAGTCAAAGAAATTGTTGAGGGCAGGCGCCTGGCTGTTGGCTATGCTTGTCACAGCAACCACAATGACGAGAACGGACACCATGGCCACAAGCAGCCTGCGCCAGAGCTTTATTGAAAAGAGTTTCTTCATGATACGCCTCCTATGCCTTCTTTACACGCTCGCCGGCAAGGTAATCTTTTGCGAGCACGGCAGAGGCGAACATAAGGGCTGCGGCAGCGATGCAGAGTATGAAGGTCATTATGAAAGACGCCGAGAAGCTTGTGCCGTCTATGCTGACAAACACATTGGCTATATAGGTAATCTCCACATACACGTACTGCAGCAGTGCGAAAAGATATACGGCATAAGCGGCGTACTTCAATAGCTTCTCTCCGAGAATCGTGGAAGCAACATTGATGACAATGCCGACAACGAGAGCCGCAATGAGGCCATAGTTAAGGCTGGAGGTGAATGCCGTGACTCCCGTCACGGCATAGAGAATCAGCGCCGCCACTCCGCAAACAAGGGCAATCAGGGAGATGTACAGGCTCACGCCCCTGTTTTTGATGAATCCTTTAAAGTCTGCCATTTTAAAACCGTCTCCTTAAAACACCAGGCAGACCAGCCTAGGCCACATTGGAAGTCTTGGGATTCCATGAAAGAACGGCGTCCGTGCATACATGGATGCAGTCCACTATCGGAGCAGTCGCCATCATTGTGCCGGAATAATAAGTGGAGTTACATACCTCAATTTTGATTTTGTTTTCCCCAGCCACAAGATGAGCAGGATCAGTCAACACGACATTGTAGAAATCACGGTATGTTGAGCCTGCTCCTGACACGTCTGTGATTGATATCGCAGAATAAGAAAGCTCCTCATCATTCAGATACACTTTGACATTGTCCGGACTGAACGTCATAGCATAGTATTCCGCGCCAATGGTAAGAATGATTATGGCATCATCAACTTCCGTTTCTGAAGTTATGTCGAATTCAAGAAAGGCGCCGTTATAGTACAGGTATGAAACATAATACCCGTTATGGGCTCCTTCGTATTTTACTATCATGGCCGTGCCAGACACATTTGCAGACCAGCCCATGCCCGCTTTGCCGTCCAGATCAGTGTATTCAGCCTCAAATACGTAATCTGTGAACCATTTTGCATACACATCCATACTGGATTTGATTCTGGTATTGAAACTGAATTCCTCTGTGCATGCTGCATCCGTATACCAGCCCACGAAATAATATCCATCTCTTTGCGGCGAAGACGGTTTTATAGCTCTGTCACCCCATACCACTTCCTGACAATCATACACATCGGATGGAGCCCCGTCATAATTATAATAGAATGTCACAGTGTAGTAATCCGAAGACTCGCTCTCCCAGGAAGCCTCCAATGTGATATCCTGAGTAACGGGAGTACTGAAATCATACTCGGTCTCAGAGCCGTCAAGCTGCCATATGCAGATATACCCGCTGCGCTCTACCGTAGGCTCTGAGGCAGTGCCGCCGTATTCCACAGACTGGGATTCCACTGTCAGACCATCATAATTAGTGTTGAATGTCACTGTAAGCACAGTTACAGTCCAGCCTGCGTAAAGGATGATGTCGCCTGTAGGAACAGACTCAAAATCATAAGAGGCCGTGCAGCTTGCATCTGTATACCAGCCAGAGAAATCATATCCCTCTCTCTCCGGATCTGTTTCAGGCTTGGCGAACGAATTGCCGGCATCTATATAAAATGCTTCCATCTCCTGAGCTCCGGTATAGTTAAGATTGTATGTTACCTCTATTAAGGTCTGCATCCATCCTGCATACAGAGTGATGTCTGCGCTTATAGCCGTATTAAAATCAAATTTGTTGGAATCTGTACAGGCGGCATCTGTATACCAGCCAGTGAATTCATACCTGTCACGTACAGGATCTACAGGGGCCACGGCATTCCCGCCGAGGTCAACAGTCTGTGTGGATACTGCGGGAGCGCCCACGTAATTGTAGTTGAACGTCACCGTAGCGGAAGTACTGAGCCATCCGGCATAGAGCACAAGATTCTGTGTCACAGGGGTCGAGAATACATACTCGTTTCCTTCTGTGCAGTTTCTGTCTGTGTACCAGTCATCAAACACATAGCCTTCCCTTGACGGATCTGTGGGTTTGGCAACAGTGTCTCCGCTCTTTACCTGTACAGTGTCATTTGAAGAGCCTGTGTAATTGTAGTTGAATATTACTGTATATGTGGTATCGTCCACATCAACATGGCCATCGCCGCAGGCTGCAAATGCGAACGCAAACACCAGAACAGATGCCAGCAGCAATGACACAATCAGTTTCTTCATCCTCCACCTCCAATTCAAGTGAGATCTGCCGCATTAAGCCTGCCATTGGCAGAGATATCCGGACGAGGATATGACCTGGTCAGTCATCCGGATTCCTTAAGCCATAAAGCGGCAGAAATATAATCCATGGCTGTATCACGGCTCCGGTAATAAATACCGGAGCCGGAGACAACCTGTTTCAATCAGACATTCTTATTATGCAGTCTGTCTATGAATTAGTTCTTCTTCCTTCCGAAGATGAATACAAGAATGCAGCCAGCAATAGCGACAACCGCAACAACCAGTGCTATGATGCCTAATGTTGTTCCAGTGCTGCTGGATGTTCCGTCTGCACCGTCTGTGCCGTTGGCACCATTGGTTCCGTTCATTCCGTCAACGCCGTCCTTGCCGTCCGCGCCGTTTGCGCCGACTACTACTCCGAGGTTCTCTGTAGTGTTGTCCGAGTATGTGAATACAAGCTCGCCGTCTGCATTTATTTCAGCGCTTACTACAGTCTTGCCAGCACCATCTGTTCCGCTTGAACCAACTACAACTCCGAGATTATCTGATGTGCCGTCTGAATATGTGAATACAAGCTCGCCGTTTGCATTTATTTCTGCGCTGGCAATTGTCTTGCCTGTGCCTTCGCTGGCTATTGAGATGGGTACATCGACATAATATGTGTCTGATATAATCGTAGTGGTATAATGTCCGGCAAAGAAGTTTTCCGTTATGTCAGTTCCATTAACCTGCACAGTCACAACAAATTCTCCGCTTTCAGTGGGAGTGCCGGAAATAGTTCCCTGCAATGCATCCAGTTCAAGTCCTGCGGGCAGGCTGCCGGAAGAGATAGTATATACAAGCCCTTCGCTGTAGCTGTCAGCCGTTACAGCCTCTGAATCAATGTAAATCTTGAAGTTTTCGCCGACCGTACCGCTTACGGAATCAAGTACTTCAAGATCACTATCCAGTATGTCGAAGCATGATGCGATATTTACAGTCACATTGGAAGTTGTCTTGATCCAGTCGTCTATATTGGCCTGCACTGTAAACTCAAAGGTTCCTGCCACTACAGGAGTGCCAGTTATTGCGCCGGTGGAAGCATTCAAAGTAAGTCCTTCAGGAAGAGTTCCAGAAATGATTGTGTATGTAGCCGAACTTCCGTTGAGGTCCTCTGAGGACAGAGCAACTGAGGCACCGCTGGCGCTGGTGGCCTGGGTGAGATTTATTGTCTGGTCTGCATAAACGCGCGTCTTTGAATCATACGAAGAATCATCTGTTAAAGTCGTGGACACTCCGTTCATGTTGATTATTGTGTTGGCGCAGACATAAAGGACCTGTTGCGCGCTTGAGCGCATATAGTACCACTGATAAATATTGTCATAATTTGAGGCAGTCACAACGCTTCCGCTGGGCTCATCCGCTGTACCTACTCCAACTGCCATGGGATCCCATGTGCCGCCAGTCAGACTGGTGTCCATCGTCGCATCGCTAAGAGGCAAATTTGTTCCGGTTCTAACCATGAAGTCAATGTTGTTGTCGGTATATGATATGTATGCGTCAGTGATGGACATGCCTACCCACCCCCACTCTGACCTTGCAAGGCCGTTAAGAAGGTTGTAGTTGTTGATAGCCTGCACGCTGCCTATACGATTGAACGCAACCATGCATCCTGTTGCTCCGCCTTCCTGCATAGACATCTGGAAAATCTTTGCATATGTTTCGCGCAAAGCCTGCTCATTGCACCATGTCAGGCAGCCTTCGCCACTGCGGAATGTATCCTGGCCGTTGAGTATGAAATGCTTGATCCAGCAGGTAAGTCCTCTGGACTCTGCGCCTTTTACAACAGCGGCGGCAATGTATCCGCCCTGCAGGCTGTCCTGTGAATAATATTCATCGTTTCTGCCTGAGAAGGGTGAACGATGTGTGTTCATTGCAGGGCCATACCAGCCGGTAGCGCCATACTGCATTGCAAGATTTCCGTTTATGATTCCTTCACGCTCAGCAAGCTCAACATTCCATGTGGCAGCCAGTGTCGGCTCATCCATCCACTCCTTATCGCAGAAAGAGGTGGGGCCATCCGGATCATATCCGGCTTCCTTGCCTATTGATTCAATGGCAGGGGTTGTGAATGCGTCATAGTGGATTAAATCAACTATCTCCTGATAAGTGAGCTGGTTCATGAAGTCAGTCCAGCGAGAATCATCAATAGAGATTCCGGACATGTCGCTGAGCTTTGTTGTGACATCGGAATAGTCCTCTTCATGCTCAGAGGCCTGTGTCCATCCGCTCATCTCAGCTTTAAGGTCATCTTCATCCATGTACCAAGCATAATGCTCATTGTCAGACTTGTAGTAGGTGTAGCCGCTGTCATCATAAGCCTCATCATCCGGATCAAAGTTGTTCCAGAAAACAATGCTCTTCACAAACTCATCACTTAATGTAAGGTCAGCCTCTGTAGGTGATGAAGGGAATGTCGCAACCATGTCTGCACGGCTGAGATCCTCCATCTGGGCATCATCATCTTCATTAATCTGAAGGAAACTGTCGTCACTGCCAGTTGAATGATTAATTCTTCTGGTATCATATGTGTCGCCATTTGAGAACCAGGTCTGGACTTCATTGCCGCTGAAATCATCCACTTTAAGAAGAGCGGTGCCATTGAGCGTAAATGTCCTGCTATCAACAGTCCTGTGGGAGTCTGTCATGACCTTGATGGTGTACTCGCCGGCGTCAAGAGTATATCCGCAGTATCCGTCATTATTCTTGTCATCATAGTCGAATGATGCAAAATCCTGGACGTTGAATTTGACCTGCACAGTCTCGCTCTGGCCGGGCCTGAGATTGGAAGTCTTTGCATAGCCGACAAGGTTGACCTCTGCCTTCTCAATTTCTCCGGATGTGTAAGGCATGGACATGTAAACTTCAACAGTCTGCTTGCCGGAATAATTGCCTGTGTTGGTGACCTTGACATTGGCAGTCATGGAAGTAACGGCTGTCTTAAGATTAGATGCTGTCTCCGTGGAGAAATCCTTTGCATCCAATGTATCATTTTCTGCAATTGATACGCCGGTATTTGTGGTCACACTTACTAGTTCTTCACTGAAATCTGTGTAAGAAAGGCCATATCCGAACGGATATGCAACCGCACTGTCCCACCAACCGTCTGCAGTGCCTGTTGCAGATGCGGCATTGTCGTCACTTGCACTGACAAGCGTATCAGTGGACTCGTTCCATTTGATTGAACCGCCATTAAGCTCAGCATATACTGTCTCAATATACTTGTAGCCGAGATAGATGTTCTCCTCGTAATCAATGCTATGCAAGCCAGCTGCATCTCCCCAACTTGCTAAACCTTCTGATGCATCCATTCCTAAAGAATCACTGTAAATGCAGCAGCTGGATGATCCTGTCTGTTCATTTGTGCCAAAGTTATACCATGTGGGGTCTTCTGTAAGGTCACGATACCATTCATCCACAAGTTTGCCGGACGGATTAATTGTGCCGTCAAGAATCTGTGCAAGTGCTTCTATGCCTGTTGAACCGGGGCGGCCAATCCAAAGCATTGCGTTGATGTTGTCATCATCCGCAAGATTGCCTACTTCCATGACGTTGGATGAATTGAGAACAACAATGACCTTGTTGAAGCGGGCTTCAACATAAGAAATGAGATCTTCCTCGCTCTCCGTAAGCTCAAGGTGATGCTTGTATTCAGTACCCTGATCATCTGTGTATAAAGCCTTGTGAGCAGCAACATCTTTGTCGCCGCAGTACTTATTGTCTTCAACCTCGTCTGTAACCGTGCTTAAATCACTTCCTTCATCGCCCTCGCGAGACAAAATGATGACTGCAGCATCACGATAAAGGCTGAATGACTGCTCCACGCTTGAATCGAAATCCTTGGTCTCTGTTCCGATTGTTGTTCCTACGCTTCCGTAATAATCCTCAAGAGCATCATTAACTTTGAATCCTTCATCTCTAAGAGCTTCTGTGAGAGTGGCACTCCCATCACCACCCATTAAGGAATCCTGAGCTACGCCGAATACGCTGACCTTGGATGCCTTGGCCATAGGAAGCAAGCCATCATTCTTCAGAAGAACATTACCTTCGCCGGATATCTCTGTATTGATATCATCTGCAGCCGCTAAAGCTTCATCATAAGAAGAATAATCAGAATAGAACTTCCCGTTCGCATCCAATGTCAAAGCTGCAGCACTCAATGCTGGAGATGCCACTGCGCTAGCACAAAGGGCTGAAAGCACTGCAACAACACCAAGCACCTTGATACCGGTTTTTGCCTTTCTAGACAACTTAGCCATTAAAACCTCCTTATCATAAAAATGATATACATTAAAGAAACATTAAACACCCCTCTGGGATGCATTCCGTTTCCATAAATTACAAATGGAATTACTGACAGCATTGATGTGAACCAAGCTGTATGACTTCCCCCCAATAACTTAAGACCAATACCAAAATGCAATCTGTTCACAAATCATCTAAGGAAATAAATGAGCAATAATACTGAATTGCAATTCTGATAATGTCGGGGATAGCAGACTCCATGGATTGTGTATCCCACAGAAAAATTCAGCCAGGATTTTTGTGAGCGGTATCGGCTTCAATGGAGATTATTACTGATTACATCAATGCGGCCGCAGGCCGCAACACGGGGTCTGGCGAGCCCATGAATTTCATTCGGGATAGTTTAAAAATTTGCCGTATATATTTCAATTTCTATGTGCGCTTTGCGCACATGTTTAAAAGCTAGAAGCCCCGTTTAGGGGTAATGTACCATGTACATTACCCCTTCTTTTCCGTAGGAAAAGAAAAAAACTTTTCGGTTCCCCGGCTGATTTTTATTTGATTTTCGGACTTTTCGGCTTAAAATTCACCGTTTTGGGCGATTTTCTTAGCCATTTTTGTGCTGCTGGCGTGCTTTACCGCAACTTTTTTGAAAAATTTCGCCTATAGCAAGCGATTGCTTTTAGCTTATCATAGGTGTGTATTGCAAAATATAGAAATTTTATTGTATTTTATTGCAATTCTTCCTGTTTTTGTTAAAAAATTGCAAACTTTAGGATTGTCGTGAAAAATGAAGGTCTATGCACTATCACGAAACAATTCACTAAGGATGGGTCCAAAAAATTTACAGAGCTACAGCATGCATGCCTCTGCCTAATAAAAGAATCCCACCGGATAGCCAGTGGGATTCTTGCATACTGTTTTATATGACTTTCAATGAAAAATCAGATATGGCCCTTGTCTGTCATGAGATTATTGACCGCAGATACCAGGGCCTTGTAACTGCTCTTTATGATATCCTCATCAAGGCCTGCGCCCCAGCACTCTTTGTTGCCGGAAAGGACGGAGACGTAGGACATTGCCTGGGAGCGGGATGTGGATGTGAGGGCATGCTGCTCGTATCCGTTGAGGACGTAATCCAGGCTGAAATGCTGCTTTATGGCATTGGAGATGGCGTCCAGACGGCCGTTGCCGTTGGCAACTATTGTCTCCTCTTTGCCGTTCTGGTATATGGTAACGGTGGCTTCTATGCCGTTTATCTGCCTGAAGTGGCAGGCCGTGATGTCAAAGACCTTGCGTGAATGGATGAAAGTATCCTCAAATACCTTGTACAGCTCATCCGGCTTGAGCTCCTTGTGCTCCACGTCTGAGACGTGCTTTGCAGTGTAGCCCATGACCTCCTTCATCTTGCGGGGCATCTGGATGCCGTATACGGTCTTGAGCACGTATCCCACGCCGCCCTTGCCGGACTGGGAGTTTATACGGATGACGTCCGAGTCATATTCACGGCCGACGTCCCTGGGGTCTATTGGAAGGTACGGCACTGTCCACTTATCCGGATTATGGGTCTCACGCCATTCCATGCCTTTGGCAATGGCATCCTGGTGAGATCCGGAAAAGGCAGCAAACACCAGCTCCCCGGCATACGGCTGCCTGGGGCTTATGGGCATGCCGGTGAGCATCTTGTACATGGAGCAGATGTACGGCATGTTCTCAAAGTTAAGCTCCGGGTCCACGCCCTGCGAGAAGAGGTTCCCTGCAAGGGTAATGACGTCCACGTTGCCGGTTCTTTCCCCGTTGCCGAAGAGCGTGCACTCCACTCTGTCCGCGCCGGCAAGAAGGGCAGCCTCTGTTGCCGCCACGCCGCAGCCCCTGTCATTGTGGGGATGAAGGGATATGACCACATTCTCCCTGTACTTGAGATGCTTGTGCATGTACTCTATCTGCTGGGCGTATACATGGGGCTGGGCATTCTCCACCGTGGCCGGAAGGTTTATGACGGCCTTCCTGTCTGCCGTTGGCTGCCATACGTCCAGCACCGCATTGCATACCTCAAGGGCATACTCCGGCTCCGTGCCGGTGAAGGACTCCGGGGAGTACTCAAACCGGTAATTGGCCCCGGCCTCTTCCGTGAGCTGCTTCAAGAGCTTAGCTCCGTCCACGGCTATCTGCTTTATAGCCTCCTTGTCCTTCTTGAAGACCTGCTCCCTCTGGGCAAGAGAGGTTGAGTTGTATACATGAACGATGACGTTCTTAAGGCCCTTGACGGCCTCAAAGGTCTTTCTTATAATATGCTCCCTGGCCTGGGTAAGCACCTGGATGGTTACGTCATCCGGAACAAGGTCCTGGTCTATTAAGGCCCTTAAAAAGTTGTATTCCGTCTCGCTCGCAGCCGGGAACCCTACCTCTATCTCCTTGAAGCCCAGCTCTACAAGGAACTTGAAGAACTCTATCTTCGTGTCCTCCGACATAGGCTCCACAAGGCTCTGGTTTCCGTCCCTTAAATCCACGGAGCACCATATGGGGGCATGATCCACATAATCCTTCTCCGCCCAGTCCATGCATCTCTCCGGGGGCATGAAATACTGCCTCTGATACTTGCTAACGTTTCGCATAATTCTCTCCTTCTATGCTATGCAGCATATACTCTCTCTAAGCTTCTTGATTCTCTCAATCTCTTGTTACTGATCCTTTTCCATTCCCGTGTGGGCATCCCCAAAGCAAAATGCCCCTTAACGAAAAAAACGGCACCTCTTTATTTCTAAAGAGACGCCGGAAACCCGCGTGGTACCACTCTTCTTCACAGCCATTCTATCCTGCATGCAAATTACATGCTTAGATATATGACTGCCTCAACAGGCTCTGACAAGCCCTTGTCCTTTATACGGCGGGAGACCGTTGCAGACTACTGTATGCCAATCCAGCGCACACCCGTTCACCTGCACTGCTCCGCGGCGAGTTCATACGGCATCCTCCGCTGTCTCACACCAAACGGCAGCTCTCTGAATCCGGTCTCCGCATTACTATTCCGCATCCTCGCATTATATGTCTGAAGTTGTTATGCAAAAACTATACCATACCCTTTTACCAAAAGCAAGCACTTTTAAACATTTCACAAAACTTTCTCCCAGGCCTTTTCTCCCAGGCCCGCCTCCCTGGGGTGTGATTCATCTTTGCCTAATGGCCTGGGATGATACCCTGCTTGATCCATGAAAGCCAAGCCCTTTCCTTACCAATTATATAATGGCCATATATCCGGAAGAGGGAATATATGGATGGTGAGATAGTTATCTGGTTCTGGTTACGGACAGAGGGTATCATGCAGGGAAAAAATATCTGGAGCCGTATACGACGGGAGATAATACTGGAGTATGCTGTCTTAAAGGGCAGGCTATTTCTTTACACGGGTCCTGAAGAGATTCCTTTATGTGTCTGTATCATATATCTTACATGGAATATATGGTGTGAGATATCTGGAATATATGGGATATGGAATGGGAGCTGTATATGAAAAAATTATGGTTTGTCTGGATTCCTGCTGCCTGGAATATACTGGCCTATGTTCTGGACAGGCAAAGGGACGTACACAGGAAGGAAAGAATATATATATGGACCCGTGTATAACGGGACAATGTGCATGAGCTGAAGAATCCTATTCCCGTTGTGGAAATAATGTAGCATGGGTGCCCTGTATGGGGCATCCTTACTGTTTGCCTGTATCCTTTTTCCCGGGGATATCATCCTCTGCCTTCTTAAAAATCTTATCTATCTGCTCACAAATCTCTCTGGTGTCCTTTTCCAAATATATATTCCAAATATATACTGGTTATGACATCCGGCAGGTCTTCCTGCTTCAAATCCTTGAAGACTGCTTGAGATGTATGACGCCCTGTCCCGCTTGGTATTGGCATCCCATTTCATGGAGTCTGTATACCATATGGAATGGTACAATTTTTGTGCAGTGATTTATACGAAAAACGGTGCTATAATTT
>JAJPZA010000112.1 GCA_021204625.1 Clostridia bacterium
CCCTTGCGGATGTCCAGACGAATGGACGAGAAGTACTTGAGAGCCTTGCCGCCGGGCGTGGTCTCGGGGTTGCCGTATACAACCCCCACCTTCTCGCGGAGCTGGTTGATGAAAATCACGCAGGTGCGTGAACGGTTGGTGATCGCTGTCAGCTTGCGGAGCGCCTGGGACATGAGCCTTGCAAGAAGGCCTACGTGTGAGTCTCCCATGTCTCCCTCTATCTCTGCCTTGGGTGAAAGTGCTGCAACGGAATCCACTACGATGACGTCCACTGCGGATGAGCGCACCAGAGCGTCGCAGATGTCAAGGGCCTGCTCGCCGGTGTCGGGCTGAGAAAGATAGAGCTCGTCGATATTGACTCCGAGCGCTTTGGCGTACTGCGCGTCAAGCGCATGCTCCGCGTCTATGTATGCGGCAATGCCGCCGGCCTTCTGGGCCTGGGCGATGATGTGGAGTGCAACCGTGGTCTTGCCTGACGACTCCGGTCCGAATATCTCAATGATGCGTCCTCTGGGTACGCCGCCGATGCCGAGCGCCAGATCCAGCGTAAGGCATCCCGTGGGGATCACGTCCACGTCCTGGTTGAGCGTGACATCGCCGAGCTTCATGATGGACCCCTTGCCGTAGCTCTTCTCAATCTGCGCTATGGTGAGGTTCAAAGCCTTGAGCTTGTCTTCATTCATACTGTTATCTTCCTTTCTTTCTTACGGTTTTGGTGTTTGGCCTGCTGTACGGGCAGGAATCAACGGCCTTTAGCATATGAGACGGAATCCAGGATCCCGCATTGCAGGGGCGGATCGCTTGCGCCCTGCCTGGAATGGCATGGTCCTGTTTTCTCCGGCCGTCTGGCCTGGGATTATTGCGTGCCCCGGCATACGGGCACGGAAAGAGATGCGATGTCAGGATACGGAATCCGGGCTGAATCGCCGGGGTGGCCAACGGAAGCGGGCTTTTTAGAAGGATTGCCCGCTCTGTTTTATGGTCTTGTACACATGGTACAGGGCGAGATTTATGCCCGTGGCCGTAATGTCCTCGCGGCTGCCGGAAAGGCGGTATTCGAAGACGTCTATGCGGTCCTGGGTTCCGCAGCCTATGTACATGAGCCCTACGGGTTTTGAAGTGCCGTCCGAATCGGGGCCGGCTATGCCGGTTGTGGAGACGGCGACGTCACAGGCTCCGGTTTTGAGGAGCCCGAGGCACATCTCCGCGGCTGTCTGGCTGGATACTGCCCCGTAGGTGTTGAGGGTCGCGCGGTCCACGCCAAGGCGCGCCATTTTGGCCCTGTTGGAATATGTGTTCAGGCCTTCGTCAAAGACAGCGCTGACGCCTGGGATTTCCACCAGCTTCCTGCAGACCCCTCCGCCCGTGAAGGATTCCGCAACGCTGATATACATCTTGCGAAGCTTGAGGAGCTGGACCACCCTCTCGTTGAGCTCAACGTCTTCCATGGCATAGACATAGTCGCCCAGCCTCTGAAGAAGAGTCCTGTACATCTCCTCATACGCGCTGTCTTGCACGGATGCCGGCCTGACGATTTCAATCCTGCAGTCTCCGTGGAGCCCGGCGATGTTGAGCCTCGCATCCGGGCAGGCCTGCTTTGCCTCTTCCACAGAGCTTTGAAGAATCCCGTCCGGAAGCGCCGCGCACTTGAGGTATGAGACCGTGTCCTGCCGGCCCAAGTCATAGTCCATGGCAGAGCAGATCTCGTCCGCAGACGGCGCGGATTGATCATCCGTACACTTTATATATAACCTCTTTTCGGCCGTTTTAAAACCAAAATCCGAAGTTTTTTGGAAATTTTTCTGCCCGGCAAAGTTTTCTGCGGAATATGTCATCGATTTGGGGCAGCAGAGAATTGTTACGTCAAAAAAATCCAGGGCGTTTTCAAGGCAGCGGCCAACAAGCGTGCCGTCGTCGTACGCCACTTTCGAGACGCAGTCCGGCGCATACCCGCGCCTGGACAGGGTCTTCAGGACGCTCTCCCCCTCAGCAAGCCCGCCGGCATGACGGCTGGTCAGAATGACAAGTGTCAGGGAAGGATGCATCGCATGCCTCCTTTAGTTGTTCCTGTCTCCGTACAGCTCGTTGAACTGCTCCATCGTGAGCAGCACTTTCGAAGGGTTCTTCTTCCCCTTGGCCAGTTCTATATATCCCTGCTCCGCCATCCAGTCCATGATTCTGCAGGCTTTGTTGTACCCGATTGCATAATTCTGCTTGATGTAGGCGACGGAGGCCTCTTTGTGGTCAACGCACCTTCTTAAAACCTGAATATAAAGCTCCAAGCTGTCCATATTTTACCTCCAAACGCGGCTGCAGCCGCGCATCATATCATATATTGTTCAATAGCTTTCCATAAGCGGATGTTCTGCTTTTACTAAGCCCCTTCAAATTCAAAGAGACTCATGCGATATTATAACCGGCAATGCCCTTCAAAGAGGCAGATACAAAATTATAATTGGCATTATAATTGGATGCCGCAAGGCCCGGAAGGGCCTCCGGAACGGACCCGGAAAAGGGTCCTGGCCCCGGCTTGAATGCCGGGATTCATATCATTTGCGGCCAGATGGCGAAATAAGCCGAATGGCCGGAAACTGCATGTTGAATGACTGTTGATTGCCTGTTAACTGCAGGCTATTTGTTCGAGCCGCAGACGGACGCGCAGACGGCGGATACCTCCGCTCCGGAAACGGAGCATGCATGGATGAGCACGGGATCCGCCACGGAATTGCCCTTGTACAGCATGTCATGGCCGTTAAGGCTTTCCGCCCCTTCGCGGCCTATGAACTGCACAGACTCCTCCGCAGAGGCTGCCCCGAACGCCGCTCGCGTGGAGATGCTCGCCTTCACGCTTGCCGGGATTCCGGCGGATGCGTTCGTTGTGGCGATCAGTAGATGTATGCCGCAGGCCTTTGCAAGATGCAAAACGGGCGCCACTGCGCTCTCCGTAAGAGAGGCGCTTCTCTGCATGAGCACGCTGAGATCCGAGATAACCACAAGAATGTGGGGCAGGCGCTCCCCGCCGGGCTCCAGCTGCCTGTTGTATTCATCTATGTTGCGGACGGGCTCGGGTGCTTCTTCGGATGCCTTCCTGAGAAGGTCCAGGCGCATGTCCATCTCCTTCTGCAGAAGGGAAAGCTCTCCTATGGCATCCTCCGGCGTGGAAATGATTCCCTTGCCGTTCAGATGGGGAAGGCCCTTGTATGCCGCAAAGGCGCCGGATGTGCAGTCTATCATCATGAGCCTGAGCTCCTTTGGCCCAAGCCTGTATACAAGGCTTAAAATTATGGAGTTCAGAGAGCCGTTTAAAACCTCCGGATTGCTTCCGGAAAGGAGCATGTGCTGCAGGTTTGTAAGGTTGGGGCAGATGGGCTCCCCTTCCTCCGTCTTTCCAAGTGCCACCGTCATGACGCCCGGCCTGATGTTGGCGAACTTCGCGCTCTCCATGACTTCCTTCAGCGGTACGGAGGAGCCAGAAACTGAAACGGTCTGAGCATCTTCGGAAGCTGCTGCGGATGAAGAGCAAAGAAGGCAGAGCGCGGGACGCATGTACGGCTTCACGGGAGCAGCCTGGACCGCAGCCTCTGCGGGTGCTTTCTTTGCCGTTCCGGAAGATGCCTTGAAGATCGCCCTGTTCTGGATGATGTAGTTCACTCCGGAGATTACAGTGAAGACCACGGAAAGCATCATTACGGCGAAGCCGAGGTAATCGAAATAAAGGCCGGTGCTGTATACGGCCGTTCCGGAACCTGAGGCCACGTTCATGAGGCCGGTGCCGAACAGAAGCACGAATATGGAGATGTACTGAGTGACGGTCTTGATCTTGCCGAACCAGTCCGCAGCAATGGCTATCCCCTTGTCCGCGGCCACGAGACGAATGCCCGCCACCATTATCTCACGGGCAATTATGAGCACCACTCCTATGCCGGCGAGAATCAGGCCCCATGAGCCGAATGTGCTGTTGTCATAGAATATGCTTGTGTCCGAGATGAAGCACACAAAGGCGGAAAGAACCAGCACCTTGTCCGCTATGGGGTCCAGGAGCTTGCCGAAGTCCGAGATCAGATTGTACTTGCGCGCAATCCTCCCGTCCGCCATGTCCGTCAGCGTGGAAATTATGAACACCGCCAGGGCCACGAAATAGTGGCCGGGAAACGGCACGAAATAGAACAGGATGAAGATAGGAATCAGAATCACGCGCACAATCGTGAGCCTGTTGGGAAAGTTCATCCCCCCGTTTCCGGAGTAGAACTTGTACTTTTTGGATTCCTTGTCTATCTCCGTTCCGTTCTCTTTTTCTTTGTCTTTCTTGGTTTCAGAACTCATGTGAAGTCCTCTTCGCCCCTGCGGGCAGAAATATAGTTGCCGGCCGCACGCGGTCCGCTTGCGGGCCAAAGCCGGATGGCCGGGCCGCAGGCACCGGGCCTGCCAAACATATCGCCGGAGGATCAGTCTTCCGGATTGTAATCCGCTGTCGCGCCGTACAGGTCCAGGCCGTCCGTGCCCTGGATGTGTACTTCGTATCTTTCGCCCTGCGCAGCAAACGGCGCGTGGAAGAAGGTCCTGCCGTCTATGTCCGGGGCCTGGAAATATGCGTGGCCCTGGAAAAATTCACCGTCTTCGGAGATGCCGTCGCAAAGGACCTGCACAGTCTTTCCTATGAAGCTCTCAAGATATTCGGAGGAGATCTGCTCCTGCACCTTGTAAGCCTGCTTCAGGCGCTTCTCTTTTATGCGCTTTGTCATGTGGCCGGGGAGCCTGTCCGCAGGAGTGTCCTTTTCCCTGGAATAGGCGAAGAACCCGCAGTTCTCAAGCCTGGCCTCTTCAAGGAATGACTTGAGCCCTTCCAGCTCCTCTTCCGTCTCGGACGGGAAGCCCACTATGAACGTGGACCGGATGGCGATTCCGGGAACCTCAGCGCGGAGCTTTGATATGAGGTCCAGATAACCCTGCCTGGTCTGGGGGCGGTTCATGAGCTTGAGAATCCTGTCCTCCGAGTGCTGCAGCGGGATATCTATGTACTTGAGGATTTTATCGTTCGCGGCAATCTCATGTATGAGCTCGTCCGTTATCATGTCCGGATAGCAGTACAGAAGCCGTATGGACCGGATGTTCTCCAATGCGGAAAGCCTTTGAAGAAGCGGAACCAGCATGGCCTGCCCGTACAGATCCAGGCCGTAGCGGGTTATATCCTGCGCCACAATTATAAGCTCTGCAATGTCTCCCAAAGATTCTGCTTCGGACACGAGGCTCTCCATGGGATAGCTCACGTATTTCCCGCGGATCTTCGGAATAAGGCAGTATGTGCAGCGGTTGTTGCAGCCGTCCGCAATCTTGAGATAAGCTATGTGCTCCGGCTCTGAAACGGCCCGGAGCTTCCGGTATCCGAACTGCCCCTGGCCCACCATGTTCACCCGCTCGTCTTCGTCATAAGACTTTTGCAGGGCGTCGAAAAGCCTGTCATAATCGTCCACGCCGAGGAAGATGTCCCCTTCCGTGAATGTGTCATAGAGCTCGGAGATGAACTTCTGGGGAAGGCATCCGGAGACCACAAGCTTTTCCAAGGCCCCCTGGTCCCTTAAAGCACTGCAGTCTATCACCGTGTTTATGGACTCTTCCCTAGCATCGTTTATGAAGGCGCACGTGTTGACTATTATTATCTGCGCCTCTGCCGGGTCCGGGGTCACTTCATACCCCTGCTGCTGGATGAATGAAATCAGCTTTTCAGAGTCCACCCTGTTCTTGTCGCAGCCGAGGAATATGACGCTGAACTTTTTGCTCTTAAGGTCGGTCAATTATATGTCTCCGTCCGCCCCCGCCCGGCAAAAGCCGGAGCCATTGAGCGGATATGCAGTAAAATCGTGAATCTTGTTACAACGAAGGATGTCCGGCATCCAGGGATATGAAGCAAAATCATAAATCCCGTAACAGGCCGCCGCCCGGCGAATGTCCGGGGCCCTCGCATTACGGGGCCCTCGCATTACGGGGCCCTCGCATTAAAGGATTATACGGCCTGCGGATGAGGGAAAATCAGTCGTCTATCTCGCCGTATGTGGCTGTGAACTCGTCCATCGTCATTAGGATCTTGCGGGGCTTGGAGCCCTCTGGAGCCGTGATGTAGTTGAGCGAGGTCATCCAGTCTATAATCTTGCAGGCCTTCATGTAGCCTATGGGATAACGGCGCTGGATCATGGAGACGGATGCCGAATTGGACTTTATGCAGTAATGGAGCGCCTTGATGTACGTGTCGTCTATCTTGGTGTCGCGCTCGCCGGAATCCTCGGGAGAAGAAGTGAATCCGTTGTCTGAATCGTCCTCCACCGTCTCTGTGTTTATTATGTCATCGATTTCCTGGTCGAAGTAGGTCTCGTTGTGGTCGCGCACGAAGTCTATGACCTTCTGCACTTCTTCGGACGAGATCCAGCATCCCTGCACTCGGTTCATGTCGGGGCTGTCGGCGGTCTTGAAGTACATGTCGCCCCTGCCTAAAAGCTTTTCCGCTCCGCCGCGGTCAAAAATTACCATTGAGTCCGAGGACTGGGCAACCTTGAGCCCTATGCGGGCGGGCAGATTGGCCTTGATGGCTCCCGTTATGCAGTTGACCGCCGGACGCTGCGTTGCCAGGATGAGATGGATGCCGGCGGCTCTGGCCTTCTGGCCGAGCTTTATGATTCTGCCCTCTATGTCGTTCTTGTTGGAGAGCATGAGGTCGCCGAACTCGTCCAGGATTATGACAATCTTCGCAAGCTTCTCATCGTCAGGTCCGAGATGCGAATTGTATTCCTCAAGGTTCTTGGTCGTCACGCCGGCCTTGGTCATGTCTGTGAAGAGCGTGTATCGCCTCTCCATCTCGTTGACCGCCCAGGTAAGGGCCTTGACCGTCTTGGCCGCATCGGAAATTATCTCGGGCACAATCAGGTGAGGCAGCCCGTTGTACGGGATAAATTCAACCTGCTTGGGGTCCACAAGTATGAACCTGAGCTCCTCGGGGCTGTACTTGTACAGAAGGCTTATGATAAGTCCGGTCAGGCATACCGATTTGCCGCTGCCGGACGCGCCGGCTATCAAAAGATGCGGCATGCTCGTGATGTCCGGGCAGAAGTACTCGCCGTCCACGTTCTTGCCGAGGGCGAACGTGAGCGTTCCGGGCTTGGCGTTCTGGAACTTCGGGCTTAAAAGGATGTCCTTGAGCGCCACGGACGCGCGCACCTTGTTGGGCACTTCTATTGACAGGGCTCCCATCTTGTTGTTCTGGTATATGTTGACGTTGTCCTTTCTGAGGCTCAGGGATATCTCGTTCGTGTACCTTGCGGCCTTGGCGAACTGGCGGACGTCTATCTTCACGTCATAGCGGGTCACGGCGGGGCCTACGGTCACGCCCTGGATAGTTCCGTCTATGTCGAAGGTCGCCAGGGTGTCCAGTATGGTCTCCTTGTTCTCATCTATCTCAGCGGACAGGGCGGCCTGGTCCACAGGGTAATCCCTGAGAAGGTCCAGCGTGGGCGGAACGTACTTCTTCCATACATGCTTGGGCTTCTCCGGCTTGGCGGGCTCCGGTACGGGCTCAGGCGCGGGAGCGGGCGCAGGCTCTGCTCGGCGTCCGAGGTCTGAGCCGAATCCGGCGTTCCTTCCGGCGGAAAGGTCATCCCCTATTCCCCTTGCGGGAGTGCCGTCTCCGCGGCCTCTGGAAGACGTGTCATCCCCAATCCCGCGGGAAAGCGAGTCATCTGACGAACGGGTGCCGAACAGGTCATCCTCATCCCCGTCAAAGAGGCTGGCGTTGGATCTGCCTCTGCTCCTTCCTGCATCTTCTCCGGAATCGCGTCCGCTGCGGCCGGAATCCGTGCCGCTGTCACGGGATGAGTCTCTGCCGGAATCCCTGCCGCCGTCACGGCCGGAATCACGGCGTCCGCGAAGGCCGGTGTCTTCGCTGTCTCCGAAGAGGTTGTCAAATGCTGTATCCGAGTCTTCTCCGGCCCCTCGTCCGGAACGTCCGCTGCGCCCGGAATCCCTTCCGCCGTCACGGGATGTGTCTCTGCCGGAATCTCTTCCGCCGTCACGGCCCTTGTCTCTGCCGGAGTCACGGCGGCCGAGGGGATTGAAGAAATCGTCTATATCTTTCTCAATTGCCCTCTCCTGCTCTTCCGTGGGCTCATCGGGAACAGGAGCCGCCGGCGCAGAAGGCTGAACAGGCTCAGACTGTGCGGGAGCAGGCTGTGCGGAAGCGGGCTGTACGGGAGCAGGCTGTGCCGGCTGAACAGGAGGCTGTGCGGGAGCCGGCTGTGCCGGCTGAACAGGAGGCTGTGAAGGAACAAATCCCTGGACGGGGGCGTCTCCGTACTGGTATCCGCTCTGCGTGAACTGTGAAGGCTGAGATGCCTGCGGAGAGGAAGGCTGACGGGGCGCGGCCTGCTGGGGAGCGGGCTGCGGATTATTGTTTGCCTGAGGCTGAGGCTTGGGCGCTGGCCTGGCTGTAGGGTCTTCGAAGGCCTTGAGGTAATCCTCCGTGGAGTTCTTGACTGCCTTGGAGAAATATGAATCGTCACTGTATAAAAGGTTGCGCCTGTAGCTCTCGGCTGCAAACCCTTCCCCGAAAAGAATCTGGGAGCTGTTGACGCCGAACTTGTCCTCCTCGCGCTCCTTGAGCTCAAGGGTCTCGGGTTCGGGCTCCGGCTCCTCTTCATAGGGCTCCGGATAAGGCTCTGCCTGGCCGAAGAACCCGTCCGTGAACTCGCCGGTCACGGGGTCGTACACGGACTGGCTGTCGCCGTAGTCTTCGTTTCGTATGATCGGACCGCCATCCATCATGCCGTCATCCGGACCGGCGCTGTCCGGACCGGCGTAATTGGAGAGGCTGAAATATCCGTCATTGTATGCGCCCGGGTCAGCATAGCCGTCTGTCCCGAGAGTGAAATTCTGCGGGGCGGCGTCCGCAGGCATGGAATCCGCGGGAACATGATCCGGAATGTTTTCCGTTTCGGCCTTGGGCTGTCTGGGCTTTATGAGGTTGAGGCTGTACGGGAACTTCTTCGCAAAGCTTGCGTACGTGAGGTAGCCGCATGCGAGGAACAGGATTATGGAAACGACGTACGCGCATGCCTGCGTTCCGCAAAGGAACGGATAGCATATAAGGCCGGAAACTATTCCGCCGGCCGTGTAGCCGGACCAGCCTGCGGAGCAGTTTGTATAGCACTGCCCAAGGTATGCGCCGTATCCGGGAAGGCCGTATGACGCGGTTGTGGCCGTCTGAAGAACGAGGAAAAGAAAGTATGCCGTGAGGGCTATGGGCAGCCAGTTTTTCCAGGTGAGCTTCTTTATTTTAAGGCCGAACGTGAGCCATACGCCGAGATACGCCAAAGCGGCCACGACCAGATATGAGCCGTAGCCGAACAGTCCGTACATGAAAGTGCATATTCCGCGGCCTACCGCCGCGAAAATGATGTCCCCGGTAAATAGCATAAGAAGCACCACGAAGCAAACCAGAAGCAGCAGCACTCCCAGCGTCTCCCTGGTGAGGACGGATGTGTCCTTTTTCTTGTTCTCATCACTGTTCTTGTCGTTCATCGGAAGCCCTCGTCACCCGGTGCTGAAAGTATCTTTTGCACCGTTGAAATTATAGCATCATATACGGAAAATAACAAGAGAAATAAACCACATTTTAAGTTTAATTTATAGACCTTTTTTGGTCCGTGCCACAAAATCCGGAGCATAATCCTCCCCTGCCCCGGAAAAATTCACGTATATCGCACATATAATGCATTATACGGGCAGTTTTCAAGGCCGCTTTCAGTCATCAGAATGCACACGGAAAGGGCCCTCATTCCGGTACGGATATCAAACCGCTGAGGCCCCCTTCCCCCCTGTTTGCGGGCTTGCGCGCACGGGCTGAAATCCGGGGCGCAATCTGTCTTGCAACGGCCTCTCCATTCCCTCTGCGGCACGTCTGTATGGCGCGGAGAAACCAGGGCCGGAAAAGAGATGCGGCCGGGCCTGCTTTGCTTTTTCCGGGCACCAAAAAAGCGGTGCCCGTGAGGACATCGCTTTCGGAAACAGTTGATTGATTGCAATCAGAAGAGCTTTGCGACCTTCTTGCCTTTCTCGGACTCGAGAAGCGTCTCGGGCTTGTTCCAGGAATAAAGGGCACGGATGTCGGCGCCTGTGCGCTCGTTGAGGGACTCTGCCTCAATGCGGCGCATTGCGTTGAAGTGCGCGCGGCCGTTGTTGTTCTCGGCGATCCAGTTGAGAGCGAACGTGCCGTCCTGTATCTCCTTGAGAACCTGCTTCATCTCTGCCTTTACGGAATCATTGATGATGCGGGGTCCGATAACGTAGTCGCCGTACTCAGCTGTGTCGGAGATGGAGTATCTCATCATGGAGAAGCCGCCCTTGTAGATGAGGTCTACGATGAGCTTCATCTCGTGGATGCACTCGAAGTATGCGTTTCTGGGATCGAAGCCAGCCTCAACGAGTGTGTCGAAGCCTGCCTTCATAAGGGCTGTGACGCCGCCGCAAAGAACGGCCTGCTCGCCGAAGAGGTCGGTCTCAGTCTCAATCTTGAATGTTGTCTCAAGGACGCCGGCGCGGGCTGCGCCGATGGCTGCTGCGTATGCGAGAGCGATGTCAAGCGTGTTGCCTGTCACATCCTGGTATACGGCGTAAAGAGCAGGAACTCCCTTTCCGTCAAGATACTCGGAGCGTACCGTGTGGCCGGGGCCCTTGGGCGCTACCATGAATACGTTGATGTTGGAAGCGGGAACGATCTGCTGGAAATGGATGTTGAATCCGTGTGCGAAAGCAACGTATGCGCCGTCCTTGAGGTTGGGGCCGATGCTCTCCTTGTAAACCTTGGCCTGGACTTCGTCGTTGATGAGTATCATGACGATGTCAGCCTGCTTTACGGCGTCAGCTATCTCATATACCTGGAATCCTGCGTCCACTGCCTTTGCCCAGGACTTGCCGCCCTTGCGAAGACCTACGATGACGTCCATTCCGCTGTCGCGAAGGCAAAGGGAATGAGCGTGGCCCTGTGAGCCGTAACCGATGACAGCTATCTTCTTGCCCTTCAGGACATTGAGATCACAGTCTGCATCGTAAAACATTTTAAGGTCACTGTAGCCGTTTTTGTTAGTTGCCATAAAATCCTCCAGACAATGTCTTTCTAATCTAAGTTCTCCCTAGATTATAGTGATTCGCATTTTTTATGTCAAGTTTATAGCGCGCCTTTGAGAAAAGTTTGCCCCGCTGTCCGCATAAAATTTGCCTGCGGGCTTTTGGATTGTTTGCCAATATGGCGCTCGTATTGTATAATACAGGCAAATCACACGAGAAGCCGGCCGGGGAGACAGGCCGGAAATCAGAGGACATATTTGATGAAAGCACTTAAAAGACTGACCATCCTCCGCAGCATCCTTGCGGACCCGGTGGTCAAGGCATTGTCCGAAGCGGAGCCGTCAGAGGACGGCAAGGGCCTTTCCGAGAGCGAGGCCGTCTTTTTGCATGAGGTTTATTCAAGAGGCATCGAAGACACCCTTTTAGAGTACGTCTGTGAGGTACTGCTTGACGACGAGAACGAGTTCGCCCGCCAGGCCGCCGCAGGCAGAATCCCTTCAAGGCGCATGACCGTGGAATACGCGGACAACATCTGCACGGTCATAAACTGCACCATGGACGCCAGCGAGACGTACAGGGTGGACATAGGCGAGCTGCCCCAGATTTTCAGGGGCAACCCTCTGGAGGTTGCGGACAACCTTCTGGACTATTACAAGGCCAACGGCTACGGAAGATACCGCAGGCACATGGCGTTCCGCTATGCTGACGGGGAGCTTGTTCCCGTGGAGAATCCCGTAAGGATCACGCTCAAGGACCTCAAGGACTATGAGTATGAGAAGTCCCTCATCCTCAACAACATAAACGGATTCATGAAGGGCTACCCCTCCCTCAACATGCTGCTGTACGGCTCAAAGGGCACCGGAAAGTCCAGCACCATCCACGCCATCCTCAACGAGTACTATGACCAGAAGCTGCGTCTTGTGCAGATAGACGACGGGTCCCTCGGGAAGATAAACGAGATACGCGCCCTGGTTGAGAAGATTCCCATGAAATGGCTCATCTTCATAGACGATATCTCCTTGTCCGGGGATGACAAGCGCATCTCCCAGCTCAAGGCAAGCCTTGAGGGCAACATAGCCGGAGACTTCAAAAACAGCATCATAGTGGCCACTTCAAACAGGCGCCACATAGTCAAGGAGACATTCTCGGACAGGAACGACGCCGTGCACGGCAAGGACACCATGGAAGAGCAGCTGTCGCTTTCCGACAGGTTCGGAATCACCATCCTCTTCTCACTCACGGACAAAAACACGTACCTCTCCATCGTCCGCCAGCTTGCGGAGGACAGCAAAATCCAGACAGAAACGGACGAGCTGGAGGCCATGGCGGAAAGATGGGCCCTTGTAAAGGGCGGCAGATCCCCCAGGCGGGCGAAGCAGTTCATAGAGTTTCTCTCCTCCTGCGAGGCAAGGCAGATAAAGCCGGAGTTCTGACTGAATGCGAGGCAAGGCAGACAAAGCCGGAGTTCTGACTGAATGCGAGGCAAGGCAGACAAAGCCGGAGTTCTGAC
>JAJPZA010000156.1 GCA_021204625.1 Clostridia bacterium
TGTCATCATCTACGAGCCGACGCTACAAAGCGGCTCCACCTTCTTCGGCAGCCTTGTCGTGAACGACCTCGCCGCATTCAAAGCCCAAAGCCAAGCCATCATAGCCAACCGCTACGACCCAGCCCTCGACGACGTTAAAGCGAAGGTCTACACGCGCGACCTCTTCCAGAGAGACTGAAGAAGCCCTAACAAACCCCCTATGAAGATAGGAATCATCACCCTCGCTCCAAGAGAAAACTATGGCGGCACGCTTCAGGCTTACGCCTTGCAAACCGTCCTTGAGCGAATGGGTCACGAGACCTTCATCCTCGACTCGAAGAGAAAACACAGCCACCCGTGGTTGCTCCCTTTGCTCTACTGCAAGCGATTTCTTTACTACCACATACTGCGCAAGCCCGAAGCGCCAAAAGTTTTCTGGGAGAAGGAGCAATCTATCATACGCCAGCACTTTAACAGTTTCATAACCCACTACCTGCACTTCCGCTATATCCGCACGACGGACTCGCTAAAGCCCGGCGACTTTGAGGCATACGTCGTGGGCAGCGACCAAGTGTGGCGACCAAGATATGCGAAGGCAATCATTAATAATAAGAAGATTGCTCCCTTCTACCTCGACTTCGCCGAGCACTGGGACGTGAAGCGGATTGCCTATGCTGTGTCGTTCGGCACAGACACGTGGGAGTACAGCCCCGCAGAGACCTTGCGCTGCGCCCGGCTTGCCAAGCTCTTCGACGCCATAAGCGTGCGCGAGGCGAGTGCCGTGGAACTTTGCCGCAAATATCTCGGAGTGCAAGCCATACACTTGCTCGACCCCACCATGCTACTCGCTACTGATGACTACGAAGCTCTGTGGAAAGCAACCGAGACACCGCCAAGCGATGGCTCACTTTTCTACTACATCCTCGACGAAAGCGAGGAGAAAAAGGCACTTGTCAGGCGTATCGCAGAGGAGACAGGCACGAAGCCTTTCAGCGTAAATATGTCACGCTACAGCCGCACCGTGCCTGCCTACGAGCGAATAAAGTCATCGCCCGAGCAATGGCTCCGCTCCATCCACGACGCAAACTTCGTCGTCACCGACTCGTTCCACGGCTGCGTCTTCAGCATTCTCTTCGGCAAACAGTTCATAGTCTACGGCAACGAGACAAGGGGAATGTCCCGCTTCCAGTCGCTGCTCGCCCTCTTCGGCTTGCAAGACAGGCTCATATATTCTTATTCACAATACCGCCCCCTTCCCCCCATCGACTACGCCGAAGCACACCAACACCTCGCCCAAATGCGCCAGCTTTCGATGGACTTCCTTCGAGAGAACCTATCCTGATACCTTTTTCGCCCAGGCGCCCACCAACGCTTAAGTGCGAAAAAACCGCCAACTCCCCGAGTAACTGCGATTTATTGCTTACCTTTGCAGCATTCGTTGTGTAGAAGGAAGCGATGGAGAAGCCTGAGATTTCTGTGATCGTGCCAGTGTTTAACGCCGGGAAGTACTTGCAGGAGTGCGTTGAGAGCGTCATCTCGCAGTCGTTCTCAAAGTGGGAGCTGCTGCTCATCGACGACGGAAGCACCGACGGGAGCGGGGCTGTCTGCGATGAGTATGCTGAGAGGGACCAGCGCATCCGTGTGTTCCACAAGGAGAACGGGGGCGTGAGCACCGCACGCAACTTAGGACTGGACAATGCGCAAGGCGAATGGATCTCATTCCTCGACGCTGACGACTACTTCCCGAAAGATGCGCTGAAAGCGCTGCACGGCAAGGCGGCGGCGGGGGCAGATATGGTGATTGGCACGATGCTACATTTAGATAACGGGCAGCTGCTTTACAGAGACGATATGCCTTCAGGACGGTCAGACAAAGTTCTCCAATCAGTCACAAGGCTTTCTTCTTGTGGTTGCCTTTTCAAAACACAGATAATAAACGACCATTCCCTTAGGTTCATAGAAGGGATGGCTCATGCTGAAGATTGTGTGTTTACGGGCTACTACGCATCTTACAGTAGGACTATGGAAGTGGTGCAAGCTCCAGTCTACATCTATCGTATGAATGATGCTTCAGCTTGTCATATCACCGACAACGCGGAGAAGTCCCCGCATTTATTTAAGGCAGCCAGCCATCTGTACCAGTTAGCGCAGTCATACATAGAAGTGGACAAACAGAATTATATGTCAGTCCTAAGGCGCTGCCATATAATATTGAAACGTGGCATCTTTGGAATGATTGAGGAGGGGGTCACGAGGGACGAATTTAGTTTTTTGCTCCGATGCTACAAAGAGTTCTTCGGTGACAGCAAAGAGATGCTTCGCTTCCTCTACGTAAATCTTCCCAAATGCTATGCGATATTGAAAATACAGCACTTCCCAAAGCTTAAAAGAATGGCAAAGCATCTGCTGGGAAAACGTGACGTTCCCCTGAGGTTATATGGTGAGATACATACCACAGAAGGATGAAGCAACAGCTAAGAATGATATTCTCATGGCAGATGCTTGTGGCAATCCCGACGCTTCTGTTCATCTATCTGCCGATGTACGCCTGCGTCCGCCTGTTCCACAAGCGAAGACAGTGCTGGCTGATTGCCGAACGCCGCGACGAAGCACGCGACAATGGCTATGTACTCTTCAAATGGATACGTGAGCATCACCCCGAAACGAAGGTTGTCTACGCTATAGACAAGCAGTCGCAAGACTACAACAACGTTAAAGACTTGGGGGAGACGGTACAGTATGGCTCGCTCCGCCACTGGTATCTCTACTTATCGGCAAGTGTATGCTGCGATACCACTATGGCTATTTGCGCCCCATTGCCTATGTGTTATCTCATTATGCGAGATATACTGCCGCCAAGAAACAAGCGAGTTTTCTTGCAGCACGGCATAATTAAAGACATAATGCCATACGGCAGACAGCATAAGCTTAAAGCAGACATCTTTGTCTGCGGTGCATATCCTGAATGGGAATTTATCAGCCAAACCTACGGATATAAGAAAAGAG
>JAJPZA010000165.1 GCA_021204625.1 Clostridia bacterium
AGTATGAGAAGGAGACAGTCATCCTGACCAGTGAAGCGGATGACACCTACAGCGTCTTCACCTTCAACACAGCGCTGAAGAACCGGCTGGCAAAGTTTTCTGAGAAATATCCGGAGCTTTGCCGCCTGAAAGAAACCACCAATGTGGGAAGTGTGACCTACACCGTGGCCAAGGGGAGGCTGTCGATCCGGTTGACAGCACCGTACTCCGAGGAGCGGAGGAAAGCAGCCAGTGAGAATGCCAGGAAGCATGGGTTTAACACCTGATTTAATGAAAAATATGGTTCCTCTCTCATTGTGAAGAAAGTTCCGATATGATAAAATAGCAGGAGATATTCCGAGATTAAAGGACGGTTGATTGCTATGACGGATACGGAACAGAAGGTGGCTGCAAAGGCGTTTGCGGGACGCTGGAAGGGACGCGGATATGAAAAAGGGGAAAGCCAGTCATTCTGGCTGGATCTGCTTCAGACTGTTTACGGAGTAGAAAATCCAACTCAGTATATGACATTTGAGGAGCAGGTTCACCTTGATCATACAAGTTTTATTGACGGGATAATTCCGACAACAAAAGTGATGATTGAGCAAAAAGGGTTAGGCAAAGATATGAATAAGCCCATTCGCCAGTCGGATGGGTCTTTGCTGACGCCCTTTCAGCAGGCAAAGCGTTATATTACGGAACTGCCGCTGTCACAGCATCCCCGCTGGGTGATCACCTGTAACTTTGAGGAATTCTATGTTTATGATATGGAGCGCCCGGGCGGTGAACCGGAGAAAATAAAGCTGGCTGATCTGCCGAAGGAATATTACCGGCTGCAATTTCTGGTGGACACCGGCAGCGAACACCTCAAACGTGAGATGGAAGTGTCCATCGCGGCCGGCGAGATCGTCGGTCTGCTTTATGATGCTTTCGCAAAGCAGTATGCCGATCCGGAGAGCAGGCACACGCTTCACAGCCTGAATGTCCTCTGTGTTCGCCTGGTATTTTGTCTTTATGCGGAGAATGCCGGGATCTTTGGGCGCTATGGAATGTTTCATGATTATATGGCGTCTTTTGAAACACGGCAGATGCGCAAAGCGTTAGTTGAATTATTCGACATTTTAGATACACCAGCTGAGAAGCGTGATCGCTACCTTGCAGATGACAATCCGCTTCTGGCTGCATTTCCATATGTAAATGGCGGACTGTTTTCGGATGAAGGAATTGAGATACCGCCTTTCACAGAAGAGATCCGCGATCTGCTTCTCAACAAAGCCAGTGAAGGATTTAACTGGTCAGAGATCAGTCCTACGATTTTCGGTGCCGTGTTTGAAAGCACTTTGAATCCGGAAACAAGACGTTCCGGAGGGATGCACTACACCAGTGTTGAAAATATTCACAAGGTTATTGATCCTTTATTCCTGGATGATCTGAAAAAGGAGCTGGAAGAAATCTGCGCGATTGACATTGAACGCACCAAAGACAGAAAGCTCCGGGAGTTTCAGAAGAAACTGGCCTCTCGCTGCTTCCTGGACCCGGCCTGCGGTTCCGGAAATTTTTTGACCGAAACATATCTGTCACTTCGCCGTTTGGAGAATGAAGTGATTCGTATTTTGCAGCATGGCCAGATAACATTCGGTGATGAAAGATGGAATCCGATACAGGTATCACTCGGACAGTTTTACGGAATAGAGATCAATGATTTTGCCGTGACGGTCGCTAAGACTGCGCTCTGGATCGCTGAAAGTCAGATGATGAAAGAGACGGAGGAGATCGTGTTGCTGCATCTGGATTTCCTGCCGTTGAAATCTTATACCAATATCATTGAGGGTAACGCCCTGCAGGTGAATTGGGAAAGTGTTGTACCCAAGCATAAGCTGTCATATATCATGGGAAATCCGCCGTTCGTCGGATATTCTCTGCAATCCAAAGAACAGAAAAATGATATTCTTTCCATTTATATTGATGAGAAAGGTAAGCCATATAAGACAGCGGGAAAAATTGACTATGTAGCTGGCTGGTATTTTAAAGCGGCGCAGATGATGCAAGGCACAAGGATTCGCGCTGCATTTGTTTCTACTAATTCCATTACGCAGGGAGAACAAGTCGCCAGTGTATGGAAACCATTGTATGATCGATTCGGAGTGCATATCGATTTTGCATACCGAACTTTCATTTGGGATAGTGAGGCGAATCTTAAAGCGCATGTACATTGTGTGATTGTAGGATTCAGCAATGCAGTAAATAATATTCCCAAAAAAATATTTGATTCAGACAGGGCTCATTTTGTAAATAATATAAATGCATATTTAATAGATGCCCCGGATATATTTGTCACAAGTCGGAATAAATCTCTGTGTGAAGTTCCACAAATGGTATACGGAAACAAACCAACCGATGGTGGATTTTTGTTTTTGACTCCTGATGAATATAAAGAAGCTGTTGCATCAGAACCGGAAATCAAAAAATATATCAAACAAGTATATGGTGCAACAGAGTATATTAACCATATCATGAGATATTGCTTATGGTTAGTAGATGCTTCTCCTGCAGAAATTAGAAAATCAAAATTCATAAGTTCAAGAGTTGAAGGAGTTTACAATTTTAGAATTAATAGTCCTAAGGAAGCCACTAGAAGAAGTGCGGAGACACCGTCATTGTTTCAGGAAATTCGACAGCCTGCATCGGAGTATATTATCGTGCCAAGGCACTCATCCGAAAACAGAAGATATATTCCCTTTGGCTTTGTAGGACCAGATATTATTGTAAATGATGCTGTTCAAATTATACCTGATGCTACACTTTACCATTTTGGAATTTTGACATCCAATGTTCATATGGCATGGGTTAGAGCTGTCTGTGGAAGAATAAAAAGCGATTACAGGTATTCCAAAGATATTGTATATAACAATTTCCCTTGGCCCAAGCCGACGATAGAGCAGAGAACAAGAATCGAACAAACGGCCAAGGCAATCCTCGATGCGAGAACATTATATC
>JAJPZA010000160.1 GCA_021204625.1 Clostridia bacterium
TCCCATTCCTCCATTGCCGAAATCCGCCAAACTAGCGAAATTCTGAAGCCCGACCCATGTGAACAGCTTCGCCGGTGCCTGGTGCTCGGCGTTGTAGTTCGTGAACGCCACGCAGATCATGAACACGATCGGCAAAACCATAAAGATTATGGTGCCCAGCAACGGGAGCGTCATCAAGGTCTTGTGGATGTTTCTGTCTAACAGCGAAAAAAGATCTTGCTTTACCGTCGGTATCGGCCTGTGTCCCTTTATTGCGAGTTCCTCGCGACGGTTCTCCGTGACGTTCGTCACCCAGCACACGATGAAAGCGATGATTATGAACACTGTCAAGAGGCCGTACAGCAAAATCAGGAAGCTGTTGTCCCCGTATACGGTAATTACACCCTCCATATGGGTCTGTTCAGTCCCCAGCGTCGGCAGCTTACACAGATACTGCCATCCGAAGGCAACCATGTACCAGATAAATAGAATCTCCATCGCCAGAAGCGATATGCCCCGAACGAAGGACTTTCTCAGAATCGGACCAAAGCCCATGATGATGAAAGATATGCGTGTCTTCCAATCCCCATCTCTGAAGGTGATTCCTATGTTCCGGAACCCATTGCCAATCCACTTAAAAAAATTCGCAACTTTATCCATATTCCCTCCAAATTCCTTGTCCCCATGTTTGTTTTAAAAAACGGGGAGAAAGCTCTCCCCGTTCTCTATGCTGTTTTAATTAGGATTAGCTCACAAGCGCAAGCAGCTGATCCTGAATGTTCTGCAGATAATCTCCAAGGTCATCGCTTACGGTGTGGTTCTGGGCATCGTCGCCCATTGCCTTGATAATATCCCAGTACTCATTCGGGAATACGCCCTGCGGCACTGACCAGTCGAACTGTTCGCTGACTACGCCAAGTACCGGGTCGCTCGTGATGGCATCATTCTCAAGAGCCGTGAGGTTTGACGGACCCCAACCTACTTCATTGAAACGATCGAGCTGGCAATCCGTGTCAGAAAGGTACTGAGCGAGCTCATAGCAAACCTTCAGCTTGCCCGCATCGGTCTGCGGCTTGATGCCGTACATCTTGTAGCCGTTGAAAGGCTTCAAGGTGTAGGTGTTTCCGTCTGAGCCAACGAATGAAGGAAGGACGGTAGCTGCCATGTTGTCGCCAAGCGTAGCTGAAATCGTATTCTCATCCCATACGCCATCCATGATCACTGCATAGTCAACTGCTGAGCCTGCATCTGCACTTCTCTGGAAGGAAGTAGATGATGAAAGGTCGAGCATCTCCTGAAGCGCAACCTGACCAGCATCGCTTGCGATGACGATCGTCGCGTCTATGTAGTTTCCTTCGTCGTCTGCCGTGTACTCAATCGTGCAACCCGTAGCGAAGAAGAATGACTCTGCATACCAGCCGTCGTAGTTGAAGTAGAGGTTCTTCCCAGCAGCCTCGCAGTCAGCGACGATCTGCTCAAGGGAGGTCGGGTCGGTGATGACGCTCTTGTCATAGTACATGAACCATGTGTTGTCTGCTGACATCGGGAATGCGTAGAGGGTGTCTCCAACGGTGACGCCGTCTACGGCTGCGTCAATGTTGTTATCCTTTACCCATGCGCCGAAAGTATCGTCGAGCGGCTGAATAGCGCCTGCCGCAACGAGACGGGTCAGCTGATCCTGAGCGAATCCGTAGATGTCTGCCGCGCCCTCAACGTCCGTGATGACGTTGCTGGCCGCATCGCCCTCGCCGACCGGCTCGACCGTGACGGTGTAGTCATAGCCCTTGTCTGCCATGAACTGGTCTGCCTCGGTCTGCGTGAGGTCTGCGATGTTGTCCGCAGCCCAGATCGTGATGTCGCCTGAGCCCACATCGATTGAATCCCAGTCTACTGAGCTGCTTGAGCTGCTGCTGTCGTCTGATGACGTGCTGCTTGAGCTTGAGCTCTCAGTGCTGCTTGATGAGCCGCCGCTTGATGAGTTGCTGTCGGAGCTGCTGCTGCCGCATCCTGCGAACAGGGTGGCCGCCATAGCCCCGACAAGCAGAAGTGATAGTGCTTTCTTCTTCATTGTCTTTTCTCCTTTTCCATGATATACATGATTTAAAAGTTTATATAAAATGCTCCCGCACCTTATACCGATATACTTTGATGAAACTACGGATTGTTTCATCATAATGATGAAAACTATTTCTGATTATACACTGCTTTTCGTCAAATTGCAAGCGATATGTAAAATTTTCTTCAAGAATCCTCGGATTTTTTCTTTTTTCTTTATTTTTCGTGCTTTTTTGCACGGTATCAGAGCTTGAAGCGGTAGCCGACGCCCCAGATCGTCTCGATGTACTGCGGCTTGGCGGTGTTCATCTCGATCTTCTCGCGGATCTTCTTGATGTGGACCGTGACGGTCGCGATGTCGCCGATCGACTCCATGTCCCAGATCTCGCGGAAGAGCTCCTCCTTCGTGAACACGTGGTTCGGGTTCTCCGCGAGGAAGGTCAGCAGGTCGAACTCCTTCGTCGTGAACTGCTTCTCCTCGCCATTGACCCAGACGCGGCGCGCGGTTTTGTCGATGCGGATGCCGCGGATCTCGACGATGTCGTTCTCGACGACGTTGCTGCCGATGAGCCGCTCGTAGCGCGCCAGGTGCGCCTTGACCCTCGCGACGAGCTCGCTCGGGGAGAACGGCTTCGTGACATAGTCGTCCGCGCCCAGCCCCAGCCCCCGGATCTTGTCGATGTCATCCTTCTTTGCGGACACGAGCAGTATCGGCGTGTTCTTCTTCTCCCTTATCTGGCGGCAGATCTCGAAGCCGTCCACCTCCGGGAGCATGAGATCGAGGATGTAGAGGTCGAAATCCTCCTTCAGGGCGCGGTCGAGCCTGTGCCGCCGTCGTTCGCTATCTCCACCTCGAAGCCGCTAAGCTCCAGGTAGTCCCTCTCCAGGTCTGCGATGTCCGCCTCGTCCTCAACTATAAGTATTTT
>JAJPZA010000047.1 GCA_021204625.1 Clostridia bacterium
CGATGTAGCCCTTGTTGTCGAACATGTAGGATACGCATCCGGAGTTGCCCATCTGCCCGCCGCAGCGGCCCATGGTGGTGCGCACGTCGGAGACTGTGCGGTTGGTGTTGTCCGTGAGGCACTGGATGATGACGGCTGATCCGCCCACGCCGTAGCCTTCGTATGTCACTTCCTTGAAGTCCTTGCCCTCAAGGTCGCCTGCGGCTTTTGCTATGCAGCGCTTGATGTTGTCGTTCGGCATGTTGTTGGCCTTTGCCTTAGCGATTACGTCCGCGAGCTTTGCGTTGGTGTCAGGGTTGGGGTTGCCTTTTGCGGCTACCTGGAGCTCTCTGCCGATTTTGGAGAAACGAGCGCTGCGCGCTGCGTCTGTCTTGCCTTTCTTAGCCTGTATGTTGTGCCATTTTGAATGTCCTGACATATAATTCACCTCGTCATGTTATGTTTTAGAATGTACATGCAGATTCCTGCGGAGACGGCAGCGTTGAGGCTCTCGCAACTGGGGTCCATAGGAACGGATATTATGCTTTGGGACCGGGAGCGTGTCTCGGAGGAAAGGCCGTTGCCTTCGTTTCCGATGCACAGGCAGAATCTGCTGGGAGGCCTGTACTGGAAGAGGTCCACTCCCGCCATGTCCGCGCAGATCAACGGGATGCCTTTTAAGGCGTCCAGTATCTCCCTTCTCGGTCCAGGGAAAACCTGCACATAGAATATCCCGCTCATGCTGGCCCTCACGGCCTTCGGGGAAAACGCGTCTGCGCAGTCCGCAAGGTAAATCTCCCTGTAGCCTGCTGCGTTCGCCGTCCGGATTATCGTGCCCACATTGCCGGGATCCTGCAGTCCGTCCAGAAGCAGGGCATTCGCTCCTTTGGGCGCGCGGATTCCGGTCTCCGGGATATGCACGGTCGCCAGCACGCCCTGCGGGCTTTGCTCCGTGGACATGAAGCCGTACACTTCCTCAGAAACCTCCGTGCAGCCGGGGAACATGCAAGAGAGCTTTTCCGTGGCGAAGACCTCCTCTATCGCCTGCCCGGAGGATATGGCCTCCAGGACGGGCTTTGTGCCTTCCACGATGTAGAGCCCCTCTTCGTCCCTCTGCTTTTTGTCACGCAGGAAACGGACCTGCTTTATTCTGGGGTTGGACTTTGAGGTTATAGTCATATCAAAATTAAAAGCCTTTTTGGTGCAAAAGGCTTTAATTCGGCAATTATTATCGCAAGATTATAATGCTGCCTTAGCCTTCTCTGCAAGGGATGCGAAAGAAGGGGCATCGTTTACAGCCATCTCCGCGAGCATCTTTCTGTTGAGGGTGATGCCTGCGTTCTTGAGACCGAACATGAACTTGGAATAGGAAAGCCCGTTGAGCCTTGCTGCGGCGTTGATGCGGACAATCCAGAGCCTTCTCATGTCACGCTTCTTGAGCTTTCTGCCCACGAAAGCGTAGTTGAGGGACTTCATGACCGCTTCGCGTGCAATCCTGTATGAACGGGACTTGCTGCCGAAATAGCCTTTTGCAAGGCGCATTATCTTTCTGCGCTTCTTAACTCCGTTAACCGCTCTTTTAATACGCATGATTCAGCCCTCCATTACTTCTCATAGGGAATCATCTTCTTGATGGTTCCGGACTGGGTGTCGGATACCAGCACGTTGGTGCGAAGGGTTCTCTTTCTCTTTCTGTTCTTCGTATCCGCTTTATGGTTCTTGCCGCTGTGGGTTCTCTTCACCTTGCCGGTGCCCGTGAGCCAGAAACGCTTCTTGGATCCGCTGTGTGTCTTCTGCTTAGGCATGTCAATACCTCCAAAGTATGTCTGCAAGTATAATCAGGTTGTTGTTTTCGCGGGGGAAAGCATCATTATGATGTTCTTTCCTTCCGTCGTAGGTTTCTTGTCTATCTGCGCCTTTCCCTCAAGGCCGTCAACAAAGTCCATCATGACCTTGACGCCCATTGATGACCTGGAATTCTCCCTTCCTCTCATCTTGATGGACACCTTTACCTTGTTGCCCGCTTCAAGGAACTTGATGCACTGCTTGGTCTTGACGGCGATGTCCCCGACGTCTATGGTCATGGAGAGCCTTATCTCCTTGATCTCCGTCACGGCCTGGTTCTTCTTGTTCTCCTTCTCCTTCTTGGACTGGTCGTACTTGAACTTGGAGTAGTCCATTATCTTGCAGACCGGGGGAACCGCGTTGGGTGAAATCTTTACAAGGTCAAGATCAGCGTCATACGCAATCCTCTGCGCCTCCGCAGCACTCATGACGCCTATCATCTCTCCGTCCTCGTCAATGACCCTGACCTCTTTGTCTCGGATTTGCTCATTCACAAAATAGAAATCTTTGATACTGTTTCACCTCACAAATTTTGTACCCTTTAAAAAAACCGGGCTCATAAAGCATGAACCCGGCATAATCCAAAATATCTTCAGCGAGCGGCATACGCCCACGGGACTGTCCGCTCAGATATGGGTACCGGACAAATTTCTTCGTACGGTGAAAGGGGTTCCTTTGCTTTACTTCCTATATCATAAAGGATTTCCCCTCCGTTGTCAACTTATTTCAGGCCCAAACCACTCTTTGGAAACAAAATTTTGGTCCAAACGGTCCTTTCCAAGCTATAAACATGCCAGCCCTCCCATACGGAAATATGGTTCCATTAATCGTACAGATATGGTCTCATAACTAAATTCTTCTTACGGCCGCAAGCTCCCTGTACAGCTGGCTGTAATCTGATAGTGTGATGTTGTGTAATTCAATACCGTTGGTCCAGTCATCACACAGCAAAGTTGTTGTTTCCACAACGGGATCAGAGGCTTTTTCGTCTAATTTCACAACTGCGATTTGTTCATTGAACATGCTCCAAAACTCACTATCCAGGCCTCTGGCGACCCAGCTAATGATTCTGTAAGCATCATCCAATGAGCCAAAGCCCATGAATACAATCGGGTGCTTGAAGAACAGCTGAAGAATTCTGTCCGCAACCCAGAAGCTGCGTTCGTTAAATCTTCTGAAATCATCATCCGTTATAATAATGCTATCAGGCTTCTCTGAAGATCCGAGAATCTTGTATATGAATTCTGTGTCCGGAATGGGTTTCGATATAATATCCTTCCGACCGAAAAAACACTTGTAATCCGGAGCGAGGGACTCCAGTATTGAATCATAGTTCGTGGTTATAAAGCCGGAGATGTTGCTGCCGCACAATGACCTGAGCAGATCATACTCATCCCTGCGCTGTTCTTTCACCATGGAGAATGTATTGAGATATGCGGCTAGGTCATATCTGAAAGGCGTTAATCCTCTGTCCAAATTCCCGAGCACATCCTCCTCTGATTCATAGCTGGATCCGTGCTCATGGAGACATTTTAAAGTATAGTCCCTTTCTATCAGTCTTGCTGAAGCATGGCAAATTTCTTCCATAGAACTATCCTTGGGAAGCCTTGCTTCCATGCTGTAATAAGTCATAGCATATTCATTATTGTTATAACTGCAGACGGCAAAGTGTCTCAGCAAATTGTAATAATCCGGCACGCCGCAATATCTGGCGGGAAGTCCAGGGCCTGCGAAAATAATCGGGGCGCCGCATAAGTATTTGACGACATCTTTTATTGTCATGATTCCCCCTCTCTGAAAAACGTGTAGTAAATTGGTAAATGCCGTAAAAAGGCCAATTATCAATGTACCGCAGAAACAGCTGTTAAGCTGCCCTGCGGTACCTGGAATTATTCTGGTTTGGCGTGTGGATCAGAGGCTGGTCTTGCCTTCTGCCTTTTTAAGGATGCGGGTGTGGAAACCGTCCCGGAGAAAGGCTGACTGGCATCCATGTCACGCTGATTGATATTCTCCATATTCTACTGATCCCGTTTCAGATGTAAAGTCTTCGGCTTGATATTTGTGCACTTTGCACATAATTTTACAAGATATATAAATTTACTACTTATTTATATAGTTGGCCATTTTTGTGCAAAGAACTACAATAACGGCATGATGGACTATGGTTCTAAGGTGTCAGTTTTGTCGGGCACTATACCTTTTGTCTTTGCATGTGTTGGAGCTTTCCTGCCCGGGCGGAAGGCTCTTTTTATGTGCCTATATTCCAAATGATTATGAAAGAATTGCAAGCTCATTGTACAGATGGCTGTAGTACGGCAGGTCAATCTCAGCCACATGGAAATGGGCTTCGTCGCTTATGGAGACGTAGTCGTCTATGATTTCCACGCAAGGGTCCGGGGCTGATGTCAGGCTTATGATGGCGAACCTGTTCTCAAAGGCCTTCATCTCGCTGTCCGCAAGGCCCGAGGCAATCCAGTCTATAATCCTGTACGCATTATTCCTTGTGGAAAAGCCCATGAAGATTACCGGATATTCCAGAAAAACCGGCAGAAGGCTGCGTATGAGCAGGTCCTTCTCTTTGTCAAAGGCATCGTAATCCTTCTGGGTAATGAGTATGCTTTCCGGCATGGAAACAGAGCCAAGAAGCTTCAGGATTTCGCCCTTGCCATGGACCGGCTGCCGGAGCAGGCCCTGCCCGTAACAGATTTGGAAATCCGGAGCCAGGGATTCAAGGAAGGTGTCGTAGTTCGTGGTTATGAATCCGGAGATGCCGCTGCCGCACAGGGAACGGAGCAGGTCATACTCCTCCCTGCGGGATTCAATTACTGCGGAGAATGAATTGAGATAAGCTGCCAGCTCCGTCCGGAAAGGAGACATCCCTTCCGCTATCCTCTTCTCTGCCTCCGGATCTGTATGGCGGATGGACGGATCTTCGCGCCATCTGGCATTGTAATCCTCCTCTATAAGGCCTGCGGCTATTGAGAGAAGGTCCATGGATTTGCCGGGCACCCTGGCCTTGGAATAATATTCGGACATGACTTTGCCCTCGTTTTTGATTTTCCGCGCGAAATGCTCCACCAGCTCCTCCCTGCCGGGAAGGCCAATGTAACGGCCGGGGAAGCCCGGGCCGGCGAAGATGAGCGGCGCCTTGCCGAAGCCGGAGATGATGTCGCGGATTGTCATGATAACCTCTCAAAAATGTGTAGTAAATTCGTAAATGCCGTAAAAAGGCCAACTATCAATGTACCGCAGCGGCAGCGGTTTGCTGCCCTGCGGTACTGGGGTTGAGTCTGGTTTGATATGGGATGAGACTGTCGGTTGGCTGGTTAGTCGGAAGACGGCTTGTCCGCCCTGGCTATCTTCAGGATGAGGTCATCCTCGGAGATGTGCCTGTCATCCGGCATGGCGACCTTGGATTTGGCCGCAGAATCCTTGTCCACAACGAAGTCGTAGAGCTCGGATTTGAAACGCCTCAGGAGCCGGACCGGAAGCTTGCGCTCCTTGCATCCCAGCTCCCTGTACAGGAGGCTGAAGTCCGCAAGGGTTATGGCTGTCATGGTCACGTATTCGTGGTTGCCCTTTAACGGATAGAAGAAGGTTTCCACGCGGGGCTCGGCGGCGTCTTCATCGTAGTTGATGAAAATGAACCGCTCCTGGAAGACCTGCACCTGGTCCCGGTCCAGGCTTCCCACTATCCACTTTATTATATTGTCGATGTCCTTGTCGGACATTGAGTAGCCGATGAAGATTATGGGGTACTCCACGAAGATGGTCAGAAGCTTCGCGCTGAGGTACCCTTTCTTTCTGTTGAACTCATCGTAGTCCGTCTCGGTGATGACTATGCTCTCCGGCCGCGCAATTGAGCCGTGGATCTTGTATATTTCGGCAATCCCCTGGACCGGCTCGAAAAGAATGTCCTTCTGCCCTATGTAGCATTTGTAGCCCGGCAGAAGGTTTTCGAGGAACATGTCGTAGTTGGTCGTGATATACCCGGAGATGCTCTTCTCAGAGACCTTTCTGAGGAGCTTAATCTCGTCCGCGTAATTCTCGTTGACCTTGGAGATGCTCATGATATACTGGGCAAGCTCGTATCTGAAAGGAGAATCCTTGCTGGAAAGGGCCTCGCCGTTTATGTGGCGGATGCCGGGATTGCGGATCCATTTCAGGTTGTAATCATGCTCTATGAGCTCTGCAACCTTCGGCAGCATGACGTCCGGATCGCTGTTTAAGGAAAGGCCGGTGCTGATCTTGTACTCCAGAAGGGAATGCCTGGAGTTTTTCACTTCATGAGCGAAATGGTCCAGAAGGCCTTCCCAGTTGGGAAGCCCCAGATATCTCCTGGTCAGGCCGGAGCCCACGAAAAGGAACGGGGTTGTCTCGAATCTGCTGATCACGTCCCTGATTGTCATATGCTCCCCTCCCGGATATCATTTTTGGCCGTATATGTTGCACAATCATGCAACCGGACCTGTATTGAAGAGCCGCAGCCGCAGGACGGGAAACGCCCTGCGGCAGATGGCCTGGCGTCTGGATTATTGCGCGGAATCAGAATACGGTCTTGTCCGCGATTTCCCTGAGAACGCGGGCCTGGAACTCGTCCACGGTTGCGGTCTGCTTGGCCTCGACGTCTCTCTGGTTGATGTTGACCGTTCCGTCCTCCGTCTCCTTGTCCCCCACTACGAGGATGTAAGGAACCTTCTCAAGCTTGGCCTCGCGGATCTTGTAGCCGAGCTTCTCGTTGCGGGCGTCCACTTCGCAGCGGATGCCCGCATCCTTGTACTGCTTGCAGATTGAGTTGGCGTAATCTTCGGCCCTGTCCGTGAGGGTGAGAATCTTGGCCTGGACGGGTGCGAGCCATACGGGGAACTTTCCGGCGTAGTGCTCGATGAGGATTCCTATGAAACGCTCGATGGATCCGAACAGGGCGCGGTGAATCATTATGGGGCGGTGCTTCTGGCCGTCTTCTCCCGTGTACTCCAGCTCGAAGCGCTGGGGCATCTGGAAGTCAAGCTGTATGGTTCCGCACTGCCATGTCCTGCCTATGGCGTCCTTGAGATGGAAATCAATCTTCGGCCCGTAGAAGGCGCCGTCTCCCTCATTGATCTGGTACTCAAGCCCCATGTCGTCAAGGGCGAGCTTCAAAGCGTCCGTAGCCATGTCCCACTCTTCCTGGGTTCCCATGCTGTCCTCGGGGCGGGTGGAAAGCTCCACCTTGTACTCGAACCCGAACTGCTTGTAAATTGTGTCCGCAAGACGGACAACTCCCTTGATCTCGTCCGTGATCTGCTCGGGGAGCATGAAGATATGGGCGTCGTCCTGGGTGAAGCAGCGCACGCGGAACAGGCCGTGCAGCTGGCCGCTCTTCTCATGGCGGTGAACAAGGCCCATCTCGGCCATGCGGATGGGAAGCTCCTTGTAGCTGTGGGGCTCAAGCTTGTACACGAGCATGCAGCCGGGGCAGTTCATGGGTTTTACCGCATGGTCCTCTCCGTCTATCTTCGTCGTGTACATGTTATCCTTGTAGTGCTCCCAGTGGCCGGAATTCTCCCAGAGGGTCCTTGTGAGGATTATAGGGGTCTGGATCTCGACGTACCCTTCCTTCCTGTGAAGGTCGCGCCAGTATTCCGTAAGGGTGTTCTTGATGACCATTCCGTTGGGAAGGAAGAACGGGAATCCCTTGCCTTCGTTCATGAGGGCGAAGATCTTGAGGTCCTTGCCGAGCTTGATGTGGTCGCGCTTTTTGGCCTCTTCCATTATGCGGAAGTACTCGTCCATCTGGTCCTTCTTTGCAAAGGCCACGCCGTATATTCTGGTGAGCATCTTGTTCTTCTCGCTGCCTCTCCAGTATGCGCCGGCGATGGATGTGAGCTTGAAAGCGGAAGGCACAATCTTTCCCGTGTGGGGAAGATGCGGCCCGCGGCAGAGGTCCGTGAAGGATCCCTGCTTGTAGAATGAAATGACTTCGCCCTCGGGGAGATCATTTATGAGCTCAACCTTGTACGGCTCGTCATACTTTTTCATGAGCTCCAGGGCCTTGTCCCTGGGGAGCTCGAACCTTTCAAGCTTGGTTTTGGACTTTATAATCTTGCGCATCTCGGACTCGATCTTGTCGAAATCATCCTGCGTGATAGGCGAATTGAAGTCGATGTCATAATAGAATCCGTTCTCAATCGTGGGGCCGATGGCCAGGTGGCATGTCGGATAGATGTTCTTTATGGCCTGCGCCAAAACATGCGCGCAGGTGTGCCTGTACACGTCCAGGCCTTCCTTGTCCTCAAGGGTCACGATCTCCAGCTTGTCCCCGTCATTCAAAACCGTGGAAAGGTCCACAAGCTTTCCGTTGACCCTGGCGGCCACTGCCGCCTTTGAAAGAGCGTCCGAAATCACCTTTGCTGCCTTTGCGCAGGTGAGGCCGTCATCCACCTCAATGCTCTCACCGTCTTTGAGTAAAATGTTCATATAGCTTCCTCCTTTCGCTATATTGCCGCCGCCAGGCGGCTGTCCGGATTGTTCCGAGACCCCGGCACCAAGCAGGCTTTTGCCTGCCCGGCCGTATAAAAAAAGTCCCAAAACAACAACGCAGGTTATTGTTTAAGGACGCAAAATAATATTCGCGCGGTTCCACCTTAATTGCCACACCAAACTAAGCATGGCCACTCTTTGAAGGATGCCGGAAGGAGCCGAAGGCTTCCGAAAAGTGGTTTTCCCATTCTCCTTGAGGCTGCGGGGATTCCAGCCGCTCCCGCTCTCTGTGAGCCCTCCGGTGGTACTTGTCTTTTTCCGGCTGCCTGTATTGTATAGCTTTGCCCGGGGAATGTCAATCTTTATCGCCCTGCTGCGCGGCCAGAAAATCTGCTGATTTTTTTGCAGGAACCTGGCCGGCAGGATTTGGAAAGGGCGGTGAAATATGTCTGGGATGGGTTGCTTCAAGGTTATCTGATGACGCCAACCACCTTGTATGCGTTCAAGAACCACAGCTCCAGTGTTACGCGACCGTCTGAAGCAGTCTTGATGTTCAGCCCGCCGTCCGCATTTTTTATCAGCATGGTGAATGTATTTATATCATCAATGCTGATTTCCTTGGACCTTGTTTCGAGTCTAAGGTCGGTGCCTAACAGATTATCCGTTATCACACGGAAAAGTGCCTTGGAATCCTGCTGCTGCACCAGCATGCAGATGGTTTTGCCTACAGTGACGAAGTGCTGGTAGCGCATGCCATTTTTTCTCAGAAAAACAGCAATTGATGATGCGGATTCGGGATTTGTCTCAAGATCTTTGCAGAGTTCCGGAAATCAGTCTTCCCTCAGCGTAAGCTCTGGCTGGTTAAGCCCGTTGCCTGCAATGCCTATCTCCCGCAATATCTCCGCACCCTTATGAATTATCTCTGTGTTGGTAAGCTCGTAGAACTTATCTTCGTACAATCTGCTGGGATTAGCGCTGAACGCTGCCTCAAAGTCTTCGGTGAACCCGTTGTCCTTCAGGTTGTTGTGCTTCTTGTTCTTCATGATTTCCTCCAAAAAAATGAAACTTAAAAAGGGCTCCCCCGGTGCCTGCCGGCACCGTTAAGAAGCTCTTCCTATATACTACCGCCGGTATAAGACAGCGTAGCTGTCATTATACAATGCACATGCGCATGTGAGAGACTGCAAATCTCACTTTCCAAGATTCCCGTATATCTCAGCAAGAAAACGGCTCCGGACCTGTCTTTCAGCGGAATCAAGGTGCTTGTACGGACCGTTCATGCAAACTGCTCCTGCATTGCGGCTCTTGTGTCTGGAGCGGCTGCCGGAGTTGGATCTCTCCTTCCTTGCCTCTCTTGCGTACTGTTCCAGCAGACGGATATCCAGAAGCTCAGAGTCTTCCTCTGCGGGTGCGGGTTCCCAGCTGCCTTCAAATGCAGCGTACATTGCTTTGTGGTCAAACATTCCAGTCTCCTTTGGCGCAGTGTCTTTTGCGCCCTTGTATTATTCGGTACAGGCCTTTGCCTTCCGGCCCCTGTTGAGCAGGTTTTTGGCTTCAGGTTAAAGGTCCTTACACTTATACTACCGCTGGTATAAGACAGCGTAGCTGTCGTTATACAATGCGCGCCCGCGTGCGCGGGTCCGGCCCCAAAAATAGACTGGAACGGAGAGCATATTGCTTTTTTGGCCGGGGCAAATTCATTTGCTATTTTTGCGAAGGCTTATTATAATGGATGTCGGTCCGGTTTGGGTGGTGCTGAACAGCCGCCTGTTGACGGACGGGCGGGCCGGACTTTTTTTGAAGATGACATCCACGCAAAGGTGAATGATATGGCATACACGAACTTCAATGAAGTTGAAAAGAAATGGTCAAAATACTGGGAAGAGAACGGGACGTTCCATACGGACCTTCATGATTTTTCAAAGCCCAAGTATTACGTGCTGGACATGTTCCCCTACCCCTCAGGGGCAGGCCTGCATGTCGGACATCCGGAAGGTTATACGGCCACGGACATTCTGGCCCGCATGAGAAGAATGCAGGGCTACAATGTGCTGCACCCCATAGGATTCGACAGCTTCGGCCTGCCTGCAGAGCAGTACGCCATAAAGACCGGCCATAATCCGGAAGGTTTCACGCAGAACAACATTGCCACATTCACATCCCAGCTCAAGATGCTGGGGCTTTCGTATGACTGGACCCAGACCGTCTCCACATGCGACCCCTCCTATTACAAGTGGACCCAGTGGATTTTCAAGCAGCTGTATCTGGACGGCCTCGCAAGGTATACGGAAATGCCCGTGAACTGGTGCGAGGAGCTCGGCACGGTGCTTGCAAATGATGAGATCATAGACGGCAAGAGCGAGCGCGGCGGATATCCGGTAGTGCGCAAGAACATGCGCCAGTGGGTAATAGATATAAATAAGTACGCGGAAAGGCTCCTTGAGGGCCTGGACGAGATAGACTGGCCGGAGGCATCCAAGACCGCGGAGCGGAACTGGATCGGAAAGAGCATCGGCGCCAACGTGGATTTCAAAATCGCCGGAACGGACCTCTCCTTCACCGTCTTCACCACCCGCGCGGATACCCTCTTCGGAGCCACGTACTGCGTGCTTGCCCCGGAGCACAAGCTCATAAAGCAAATCACCACGCCGGAGCAGAAAGACGCCGTCGAGGCGTACGTCGCCATGTGCGCCACAAAGAGCGAGCTGGAGCGCACGGACCTGAACCACGACAAGACCGGAGCCTTCACCGGAGCCTACGCCGTCAACCCCGTGAACGGCAAAGAAATTCCCATATATATTTCAGATTACGTTCTTACCTCATACGGCACCGGAGCCATCATGGCGGTTCCCGCCCATGACACGAGAGACTATGAGTTTGCCAGGAAGTTCGGCCTTGAGATAATACAGGTCCTTGAGGGCGGCGACATCTCCAAGGAGGCCTGGACACAGGACGGAACCCATATCAACTCCGGCTTCCTGAACGGCCTCAACAAGGCGGATGCCATAGATGCAATGTGCGCCTGGCTTGAAGAGCATCACTGCGGAAAGAAGACCGTGACCTACAAGCTCCGCGAATGGATTTTCGCACGCCAGAGATACTGGGGCGAGCCCCTTCCCATCGTTCATAAGGAAGACGGCACGGTTGTCGTGCTGGACGATGCGGACCTGCCGGTAATCCTGCCGGACCTTGAAGACTACAAGGCTCACGGCGGCAACGCTCCCCTGGAGAATGCCACGGACTGGGTCAATGTTGAGATCAACGGCAAGAAGGGCCGCAGGGAGACTTCTACCATGCCCGGCTCCGCAGGATCTTCATGGTACTTCCTCCGCTACTGCGATCCGCACAATGACAAGGAGTTCGCAAACTACGAGCTTTTAAAGCACTGGATGCCCGTGGACTTCTACCTCGGCGGAAAAGAGCACCTTGTAGGCCATCTCCTCTACGCCCGCTTCTGGAACAACTTCCTATACGACAAGGGACTCGTTCCGTACAAGGAGCCTTTCAAGAAGCTCTTCCACCAGGGCATGATTTTGGGCGAGGACGGAAACAAGATGTCCAAGAGCCTCGGCAACGTCATCAACCCTAACGACATCGTCGCAAAGTACGGCGCGGACGTCCTCAGAATGTATGAGATGTTCATGGGCCCTGTGGCGGACACCAAGCCCTGGAACACGTCCAACATAGAAGGCGTCAAGAAGTTCATAGATAAGATTTACAGGATATACTGCGAGACGGACTCCATCTCGGATGACCCCAACCCCAACCTGGACAAGATTTACAACATCACAGTCAAGAAGGTCGGCGAGGATTACGAGGCTATGAAGGTCAACACGGCCATCTCCCAGATGATGATCTTCTTCAATGCGGTCACCAAAGAGACCAACGAAGGCCGCAAGCTTCCGAAGGAATACGCCGAAGGGCTCATCAAGCTCCTCAACCCTCTCATCCCCTTCGTAACTGAGGAGATCTGGAACACGACGCTTGGCCACAGCGGCACGATAGCCTATGAGAGCTGGCCCGCATACGATTCCGCCAAGTGCGTTGAGGAATCCTTTGAGTACGCCGTCCAGGTGAACAGCAAGATAAAGGCCAGGATGGATTTTGCGGCGGACATGTCCAAAGAGGACATCGAGGCCGAAGTCCTTGCCAATCCGGACATCGCAGCCATCATCGCCGGAAAGCCTGTAAAGAAATTCATATACGTTCCGAAGAGGCTTATAAATATCATTGTCTGATTGAAGAAGCCGGCGGCATTTAATTCTGATCATGTGATCCGTGAGTTACGGCACGTACACTCCATAACAAACGGGGACCTCCTTTATAACGAGAAGACCTGCTCCTCCTTCCGGAGGGGCAGTTTTTTTATATGACGGATATGGCGGAACGGCTTTTTCGGGCATGAAAAAAGGCCCCGCCGGGACTGGCAGAGCCTAATTATTGTCTGATTCTGTAAACCTGTAAATCAGAGACTCTCAAGAAGGTTTACAACGTCGCCCACAGTCTTGAGATCAGCCACTTTGTCATCAGGTATTGACTTGCCTGTATTGTCTTCAAGGGTCATCATGAGCTCAACCACGTCGAGTGAATCCGCTCCGAGGTCTTTAATGATGTCACTGTCCATTGTAATCTTGGACTGGGGAATGCCAAGCTGATCAGCAAGTATAGAAGCTACTTCCTCAAACATTCTGTTTGCTCCTCCGTAAATTTATAGCTGGATTGTAATACTTTTTTATAATAATGTCAAGCCCAATTGACTGTATGCGCGTTCATATACGGCCTTTTATGCCGCGCAACAGGCGGTATTTTTGCAGCATTTGACAAATCTTAGCCATATAATGACAAAACGGCCGGCTTAAGTGGCGCTTTGCTTTGCCTTCTTGATGGAAAGCCCTATGCGCTTCTTGTTCTTGTCCAGCGAGATTACCATGACCTTCACCTGCTGCCCCACTTTGAGCGCCTGGGAAGGATGCGTGATGTACCTGTCCGAAATTTCGGAAATGTGAACAAGGCCGTCCTGATGGACGCCGATGTCTATGAAGGCTCCGAAGTCCACAACGTTGCGGACTACGCCGTCCAAGACCATGCCTTCGGCCAGGTCCTCTATTCCCATTATATCCGTGCTGAGCTTTACGGGAGGCAGAGTGTCCCTTATGTCGCGGCCGGGCTTTATGAGCTCAGCTATGATATCCTGCATGGTGAGGATGTCCAGCCCGCAGTATGCGGCGCACTTCTCTTCGCCGAGCTGCTTTACCTTTTCCGGAAGGTCTCCTATCCTTCTTTCCTTTACATCCCTGTCCGTGTAGCCGAAAAGCCTCAGGAGCTTTTCCGCCTTGTCATATGACTCCGGATGAACGGCCGTGTTGTCCAGGATGTACTTTCCCTCGGGGATGCGCAGGAAGCCGGCGCACTGCTCAAAGGCCTTTGCGCCGAGCCTCGGAACCTGCATGAGCTCCTGGCGGGAATTGAATTTCCCATACTGGTCCCTGTATGAGACTATGCTCTTGGCAACTCCTGCGTTGAGGCCGGAAACGTATCTTAAAAGGGAAGCGCTGGCTGTGTTGAGATCCACGCCCACGCTGTTGACGCAGTCCTCCACAACTCCGCCTAAAACCGTGCTCAGCCTCTTCTGGTCAACGTCATGCTGGTACTGGCCGACGCCTATGGACCTGGGGTCTATCTTAATGAGCTCGGACAGAGGATCCTGGAGCCTGCGGGCGATTGAGATGGCCGAACGAAGCGTGAGGTCGTAATCCGGGAACTCCTCCACGGCCAGAGGGCTTGCGGAATAGACGCTCGCTCCGGCTTCGTTTACGACGGCGTATTTAACGTCACGGTCTATGGTCTGCAGGAGACGGGCTATGAAAAGCTCAGTCTCCTTGGAGGCCGTGCCGTTCCCGATGGAAATGATATCCACGTTGCGCTTTTTGATAAGGTCCTTTACGATCTTTGAAGAGCCGGCGATATCTTCCTTGGGCTTTGTGGGATATATGACGGCCGTGTCCAACACCTTTCCCGTCTCGTCAACGACGGCCACCTTGCAGCCGGTCCTGTATCCGGGGTCTATGCCCATCGTGATCTTTCCCTTTACGGGAGGCTGCAGAAGAAGCGGCTTGAGATTCACCTCAAACATCTTGATGGCCTGCTCGCTTGCCTTGTCCGTAAGGGCCGAGCGGACCTCACGCTCAATGGAAGGTTCAATGAGCCTGTCATAGCCGTCCGAGGCGGCCTCTTCCAAAAGCTCTCCGCAAACCTTGTTCCCGTCCTTCTTCACATACCTGGAGACGATGAGCCTCTTGGCAAAGGCCGGGTCAAAATCTATTCTGACCTTGAGGCAGCCTTCGCTCTCGCCCCTGTTTATGGCAAGCACTCTGTGATCTTTTATGTCCGGAATAAGCTCTGAGTACTCTGCATACATTGCATAAGTACCCCTTTCATCATCCTTAACAAGCTTTACCTGCAGCTCGCCGTGCTCCTCCATAAGAGAGCGCAGCTTCTTGCGAAGGGACGCATTGTCCGAGATGAGTTCAGCCACGATGTCCTTTGCTCCCGCTATGGCATCGTCCACAGTGTTCACTCCAAGGTCCTCGTTGATGAATCCTTTTGCGAACTTGTACGGGTCTCCGGCCTGCTCCATAATAAATGTGGCAAGGTCAGTGAGGCCCTTTTCTATGGCCACGGACGCCCTGGTCTTTTTCTTCTGCTTGAAGGGCCTGTAGATGTCCTCAACCTCGGTGAGGGTCTGGGCGCCTTCGATGTCCACGACAAGCTGCTCCGTGAGCTTGCCCTGGCCTTCTATCGTGGTGCGGACTTCCTCCTTGCGCTTCTCAAGTCCCTTGAGATAATCATAGCGGTCATTGAGCGAACGGAGAACCTGATCGTCTATCGCGCCGGTCATCTCCTTTCTGTAGCGGGCGATGAAAGGAATCGTGTTTCCCTCATCGAGGAGCTTTAAAATGTTGTCCGTATGCTGAGCCGTCAAGTTGAACTCTTCTCTGATTTTTTCACAAATTGCCATTTTGATTTTACATCCTTCAATTCAGTCTTCTGCACTGCTGTGAGCCTTAGGCTCTCGCAGCACTTGCGTATGGCCAGACTGTATGTCTTTTCATCAAGATTTGAGGTTAAAAAGTACTGTTTACACCTGTCATAGTACGTTGCAGCTACCTCTGATAACAGCCAAGCAACCCCTGTTTGTACATTTTTCATGTCCGTGTGGGCACATTCGCACAGAACGAAAATGGTGTCCAGGTACTCCTCCGTCATGTAGAATTTGAGCAGCGTCACTAAGGCGAAACGCTCGTAAAACTCCTCCCCGGAAGAGACCAAAACTATAATATCGTACAGGAATTCTCCCTGGTGATCCTTCAGACATTTTGGGGAGAAACTGTCGCACAGGGCCCAGTTGTCTATAAGGTTCAGGCTGTACATGAGAGCCTTGTGGAAATACTCATACGGCCACTCGGCTATCACCGCGAGGGTGATGAAACGGATCTCGTACAAATCGTCCGGATAGCTCAGGAGCTCTATCATATCCTCTTCGGTCCTGTACCTCTTCGCAATCTTTCTTAAGGCCGGAGTCCTGACGCCGAGCATTCTGACGTCCGGGTCCTTGATGAGCTTCAGCTGAAAATCCCTGTACTTCTCGTCCGCCAGACTATTCAGTTCTTCCATCAACGCTCTGAAAGGCATCTTCCCACTCCTTGAGGCTGAACCTGGTATTGGCCGGGCTTGTCGAGGGCAGCTTTTTGTACGGCACTCCTATGTTCCCGAAATTCTTTACGAAGATCTCATGCGCCTTGCCGCCGTTCAGGATTATGAGCCGGACGCAGGTCTTTTCAACCAGACCCTTTATGTCCGCTACTTCAAAATTCCGTATCGAGTCATCCTTGGACCCGTCTATCTCGCACTCCGTCACAACGTCCCACAGGGCAATGCCGTTCCGAAGCAAAAATTCCTTTTTGCCTTCCGTGCTCTCCGGCACGGGCTCATGGAAGATTCCGCAGACCGTCTTCCAGAACCTGTTCTGCGGGTTGCCGTAATAGAAGTCAATTTTCCGGCTCTTAACAGACGGAAAGCTTCCCAGAATGAGAATCCTGCTGTCCTTATTATATACCGGCTCAAATCCCTTGAATCTCATTCCTAGCCCTTCCGATTTCCGTCCGCCGCATGGCAGCGGAATGTTTTCAGATGCCTGCTGCGGCACCATTATATTCGCATATGTGCTGCATTCAGTCATGCAGCCGTGTATGGGCGGCTTGTTTCAGGCGCGCTTTGGGATGGGCTCTTCAAAAGGCCCTACGAGAGAGAATGACGCCTCGGAATCCACGAAAACCCTTTCCGCTGCGGCGTACAGGTCGTCTATTGAAACCTTCTTGATCTCCGCAATCCTCTTTTCCGGATCGTAGAGCCTGTCAGAAAGCAGCATGGACTTTGCAAAGAGAGTCATCATGGAATTGGTGCTCTCCTGGTTATATATGGTGCTGGCTATGAACTGCTCCTTGGCTTTAGAGAACTCATCAGGGGTTATATTCTTCTTGAGGTCATGGATGCAGCCGAAGATGGCGTCCACAGCCTGCATGTACTTGGATGCCTTGAAGCCTCCGGAAACGATGAAGATTCCGGTCTCCTTGTAGAAAGCCGGATATGAGCCCACGTCATAGGCAAGAGCCATCTTTTCGCGGACAGTCTGGAAAATTCTTGAGGAAAGGCCGCCGCCCAGGATGGAGTTCAGAAGAGATACGGCGTCTGACATGGGATCTTCCTTGGAAACTCCGGGAAAACAGATGTCCACATGAGCCTGCTTGACTTCCTTCTTGGTTATGACCAAAGACTGGTTGAGGAACTTTACGGGCACTTCGCTGCATGAGCCCTTGACAGCCGGCATGGATCCGAACCACTTCTCAACCATTGCAACGGCCGCATTGATGTCGATGTTTCCGGCCATTGCAATTACGATATTTTCCGGAACATAGCGCTTTGCCATATAGGCGCGCATGGCATCCTTCGTGAAGCCCTTCACATTGGACTCCGGGCCAAGCATGTTCCTGCCGTATCCGGTATTGCCGAATGCTGCATAGCCTATAAGGTCGTCGCACACATCGTCCGGGTCATCCTCGGAGCGCATGATCTCTTCAATTATGACTCCCTTTTCCTTCTCCATCTCTTCCTCAGGGAATGTGGAATTAAGGAAAAAGTCCGCCAGAATATCGAAGGTCTCCTCCATATGCTCCGCAGTGCTCTTGATATAATACATGGTTGTGTCCTTTCCGGTGTATGCGTTGGAAAGGGACCCGATGCGTTCAAAATCCTCAGATATCTGCAGATAATTCCGTGTGGGCGTGCCCTTGAACATCATATGCTCAATGAAGTGCGAAATGCCGTCCTCGGCGTCCGTCTCGAACGCGCCCCCTGCCCTGACGGCAATGCCAATGCTCACGGACATGGTCTGGGGCATCTCATGGATGACCAGCCTTATTCCGTTGTCCAGCTTCCTGTAATATGCCATATTAACCTCTCTCATGTATCTTCTGTTGAGATATATATATCCGCTTTTTTTATTTTTTTTCGGCTGTTAACGTCAAATATGCATATATAATATGCCATTTATGCATTTTACAGTGCGACAAATATGCATATATAATATGCCATTTATGAATTTCACAATGCGGCACTTATGCATATGTAAATATCCATTTTATGCATTTATGCATTTCACAATGCGCCATATATGCATATTGATACAGGCCTCGGGATGCTCTGTAAACGGCATCATTTAAGGGTGGCGAATGTGACGCCTTTCTCGCCCTCGCCGTACACGCCGTCCCTGAAGCTCTTTACGCGCCTGTCATGGCGCAGGGAATTCTGGATGGAATTGCGAAGCTTTCCCGTGCCTACTCCGTGGATTATTTTGACCTCTTCAAGGTTGTCCAGAACTGCCCGATCTATGAAGTTGTTCACTTCCTGCAGTGCCTCCTCCACGTTCAATCCGATGACGTTGATCTCAAGGACGGGCTGCTGGCGGCCGAACTTTTTGACTATCTTCACATCCTGCGGCTTCTGGGCAGGGCCGGAGTCCGCAACCTTGAGGTCCGAGAGCTTCACGAATGTCTTGACCCCGCCGAACTGGACTTCAACCTCTCCGTTCCTGCGCATGGAAAGAACCTGGGCGGTGCAGTCGAATTTCTCAATATATACCTTGGAACCGGGCTTTATGTTCTCCTTTGTCGCCGGCCTGTAATCGGTCTGCCTGGGGATCTCCTCATGGACGTCTGCGTCCACGGTCTCAAGCTTGTTCTTTATGGTGCGGGCCTTGATAAGGTCTGCCTCGGTGACCACTTCCTGCTTGAAGATCTCCTCGATCTCGTCCAGGAGCTCCTTTGCCTCCTCGGTCTTTTCCGAGACTATCCTCTTGGTCTCCGAGCGGGCGTTGCGGGCTATGGCCTCGCGCTCCTTGTTGAGCTTCTCTATTCCCTTGTTGACCTCATCCCTTTTCTGCTCCAGCTCCAGGCGGATCTTTTGGTTCTCCGCAAGGACTTTCTCAGATTCCACACGGACCTCTTCCATCTGGCGGGCCATGTTCTCAAAGTCCCTGCCCTCATCCGACAGGAAGTTTACGGCGTCTTCCAGGATGGCATCATCCAGGCCGAGGCGCTTGCAGATGGCCAGGGCGTTGGACGCTCCGGGCAGGCCTATCTTGATGCTGTACAGCGGCATCAGGGTTGAGGGGTCAAATTCCATGGAGGCATTCTCAATGCCCTCAGTATTGTAGGCAAATTCCTTGAGGGGCGTGAAGTGAGTCGTTATGATACCGCAGGAGCCGCAGGAAAGAAGCTTCTTTACGACGGCCTTGGCAATGGCCTGCCCTTCGTCCGGATTGGTCCCCCCGCCAAGCTCGTCCAAAAGAACGAGGCTTGAGGAGCTTGCCATGTTGCAGATGTCCACGACATGGGTCATGTGGGATGAGAATGTGGAAAGAGATTCCTCTATGCTCTGGCTGTCTCCGATGTCGCAGAAGACGTCCTGGAAGACGGCAATCTCGCTTCCGTACGCCGCCGGGATGAAGAGCCCGCAGCAGGCCATGAGACAGAAAAGCCCGACCATCTTCAAGGTCACGGTTTTGCCTCCCGTGTTGGCTCCGGAGAGAAGCAGGAAGCTGTATTTGGCGCCGATCTCAAGCGAGACGGGAACCACCTTGTTCTTGTCTATGAGCGGGTGCCGCCCCTGTATGATGTTGACGTATCCTCGCTGATTTATCCTCGGCTGGACCCCTCTGATTGTGTATGAGTACTCTGCTAAAGCTAAATTTGCGTCAAATTTGGCAAGAATTACTATGTCATTGAGAAGTTTTCCGCCGATTTTGCCAATCCGCTTGGAGAGATCCTTCAGGATGGCCTCCACTTCTGCCTTCTCGTCCGAGACGAGGGTAATGAGCTCATTGTTGAGCTCCAGCACGTATTCCGGCTCTATGAAATAGGTGGCTCCGGACTTGGACCTGTCATGAACGAAGCCCTTCACCTTCCCTCTGTTCTCTGCCTTCACGGGGATGACGTAGCGGTCATTCCGGATGGTGACAATCGGGTCCTGCAGATACTCGGCGTAGCTGCCGGTAATATATTCGGAGAGCGTGGATCGTATGCGCTCATTTAGCGAGCGGATCTTGGAACGGATGGAATAGAGCTTGTCGCTGGCCGTGTCGAACAGTGAATCCTGGGACTGGATCTTTGCGGCGATGTCCAGCTCAAGGTTATGGTCATAGAAAAGGTTGGCGGTCAGAGCTCTCACGTGCGGGATCCCCTCCAGCCTCTCCGTCCCGCGGGCTGCCTCCCTTGCGGACGCTATCAGTCTGGCCACTTCAAGAATCTCGCCGCACGACAAAGCGGAGCCCTTGATGGCTCTGGACACCGGCTCCTCCACATCCCCGAACTCGTACACCTTTCCGAATCCGTCCTTGAAAAGAAGCCTGTCGCACTCCGCCGTCATCTCCAGCCGCTCCTTAACCTCTTCTATATCAGAAGAAGGCTCCAGGGCTTCCACGATACGGCTTCCCTGCTTTAAGGATGCGTACCCGGCCGCAGCTGAGAGAATCTTGTTGATTTCCAGTCTTTCCGTGTATCTTTTATCCATTCCTTCCTGTTAAGCGCGCATCATCTGCACGCAGGCAAATATAATTCCACAAGCGTGGCTGTAATCTTTTTTTGGCAAAGCCAGTTTGTCTGGTCCGGTCCAAAGGATTCCGGCCGGCTGGATGCCGGCATGTCTGCGGCCCCGGGCAGCGGTCCCATGAATCATCTGGTCGGGAGCTTCGTGTGTCCTTCCGTGGTATCCGTCCGTTTGTACAGGTTCTTGGGTGTCATTCCGGAGGAAAGCAGTTTCATCTCTTCCTCCGCATTGCCGTATGTGAAGTCATACAGCCTGGAGCAGGGGCCGAACTCACCGGCGAGGTCCCTGTAATTATACAGCTCGAAATGGCATTCCGCGGTCCTGTATCTAAGCAGCCGGAAGGTCCTGTCCTGCTCGTCCGTGAGTCCGTAGAATCCGAGCTTGCTGCATGAGGAGCAGTTGCGGCCCAGCGGGCAGTATACAAGGTCCATGAGCTTTAGGTTTCCGGCTGTCAGACAGAAGCATTTCTCCGTGGCAATCCCGGCGGCCTCCTCATTTGTAAGCTCCTTGGAAAGTGTAATATATTCCGCTGTTTCGGATACGGACTGAACGGCTATCCTGTTGGTTATATTGAACCCGGGCCCGGCGAAAAGCTTGGTGCCGAGCTCTTTGGCAAGCTCTGATCCGAAAGTCCCTTCGCAGAAAACTCCGTTGAAACGGCCGGCGTTAAAAGCGCGTTTTGCAAGCTCTATATCCTTTGCGGACATGTATGCCGGAATGTAGAGATATGTATCTTTGCGGCCGGGCAAACAACGGACTTTGCTGTAATCCGCAGGCTTTACAACCGCGATGTCCGCAGATATTGAGGCATAATCCTCTGAATCCCTGCATAGCACCGCCGTTTTTATGCCGCTGCCGGCAATTTTCCCGGGCTCGAACTCCGGAATCCGCAGGGCTGATCCGTCCAATGGTCTGCGCCTTAAGGTTGTAATTTCGGTGTAAAATTCTGAAAAAACGCTGCGGCGGAACTCGTTTATTGCGGACCATGGCATGAAGACGCCGTCTGTCTCAATGTCCCCGAAGGAGACGTTGAAGGGCAATGTGTCCGTCTTTAAAAACGCGCTCCGGATGTCCTGATCCGTAAGGGGCTTGTTCTGCGCGGGCTCCAGGGGCTCCGCAGACTCAAACTCTTGGCCGTTAACGGATACTCTGGCCTTCCGGCCGGCCATGAAGGATGCAGAGATTTTGACTTCTTTCTTCCTTCTTGCGGAAAGGAGGCGCCTGTTCAGGGGAATGTCCGTTGTGATGTACACGTCATCCCCGGAGCGTATCGGGGCCTGGGTTGAGATGATGCATCCCTTGCCGTTTCTGGTGACTCCGCAGTATGCTCCTCCGCCAATTTCCTTGCCGTCTCTAAGGATCTTGAATCCGTCCCCCTTCAAAAGAGTCTCATCCGATTCCACAACGGGACGGAGCACTCCGCGGAAGGATTTGAACCTGATCTTGCCTACATATTCGCCCATATTGCCCTGAATGTCGCTGGATATGAAATCCTTGGGCTGGCCTTGGGACAGGCCCTTTGTATAGTTGCCGCGGTTGTAGGTGCGCTTGAGGTCTGAGAGAAGCCGGGGCGTGATTTCCTTTCCGTCCAGGATAGCCCTGTAATAGTTGACGGCAGCCGCCACGTATTCAGGACGGCGCAGACGGCCTTCTATCTTGAAGGACTTGACGCCGAGGTCTATGAGCTTTTGGATATCCGGTCCTAAGGAAAGGTCTGCAAGGGACAGCCTATACGCTGGCTCCATCTTATCCCGGACGCCCAGGGTGTATATCTGCCGGCAGGGCTGTTTGCACATTCCCCTGTTTCCGCTGTATCCGCCTAGAAAGGATGAGAAATAGCACTGGCCGGAGAAGCACGTGCAGAGGGCTCCCTGTATGAAGCATTCCGCATCTATCTCTTTTGCTATCTCCGCAATGTCCTCCACAGGGGTCTCGCGGGCCAGAATTACTCTGGAAAAGCCCATTTTTTTAGCAAGCCTTGCGCCGTATGCGTTGCAGACGCCTGCCTGGGTTGAGAGATGAAGCTCTATCTCCGGGCACCTTTCATGGATGAATCTGCCGAGCCAGATGTCCTGCAGAATGAGGGCGTCCGCCCCCAGGTTCCAGGCGTATATGACGGAGCGCATGAACTGTTCCAGCTCGCCGTCCTTTACGAAGGTGTTGAGAGCGACATAGACCTTCACGCCGAAAACGCGGGCGTACTCCAAAACCCTGCGGAAGGATTCGTCATCCATTCCGGCAGACTTTCTGGCGGAGAATTCCGGAAGCCCGAGATACAGGGCGTCCGCTCCGGAATTTATGGCTGCCATCGCGCTTTCAAGGCTCCCGGCGGGAGCCAGCAACTCGCTCATCTACTCTTTTCTCAACCCGTACTCTCTTATGATTCTCCCCACAGCGCCTTCGTTGTTCGTGACCGTCACAATGTCCGCTGCATCCTTTATCTTCTGGACTGCGTTCCCGACGGCAACGCCAAGGCCTGCCGCCTCTATCATGGTAAGGTCATTGAGCTGGTCCCCGCAGGCTATGGTCTTCTCCATCGGAATTCCGTAATGGCCGGCAAGCCATTTAAGGGCCGTGCCCTTGTGGTCATTCATGGGAGAGACTTCCACAAGGCATCCCGCGCTGCAGGTGATGTCAAACCTGTCCCCGAGCCTTTCCTTCATTATTTCATACACTGCCTGCTGCTCCGCGTTGGTTACCATTACGGTTATCTTTTCGCAGAACATGTTATGAGCTGCAACATAGTCGGACATGAGGCCTTCTATGGAAATGCCGTAAACACCCGTGGCCTGCTGGTAGTACATCCTGTACGGATTGTCATCTGCCACGTTGGAATAAAAATTGTCGCCGGAGTAGGCGTTCATCTTCAGGCCGTACTCCTCAAGGATCTTGCATGAGTAAACGGTTTCCTCACAGGTGAGCCCGCCGTGATGAATCATCTCCCCGGTCTCGATGTCTGCAATGACCGTTCCCTGGTATGCCACCACGATGCCCTTGAGGCCGATCTCGCGGACCCGGGGAAGAATGGACCGGAGCATCCTGCCGGTGCAGACGGCGAAGATTCCTCCGGCATCCACGTACTCGTTTATGGCGTCCACGACGTCCTGCGGCACATGATGCTCATTATTGGCAAGCGTCTCGTCAAAATCCGAGACAATAAGCTCATAATTCACGTTCTTCAATCCCGTCTTCCTCCTGTAGAAAAGAAACGTCACATATGCAGCCGTTTTTGGCCGGGCCAACAGGTATTTATGCCTCGCATAATACTGCTGAAATAATGCAAACAATGCGAATTTAATAGCAATTTTGAGAATCAGAGGCTGTTCTCCAGGTAATCCTTGATCTTCCCGGCGAGGGACACCGAGATGCCCTCCACCTTCGCGATGTCCTCCACGGAGGCGTTCATGATGCTGTCCAGCGAGCCGAATTTTTCCAGGAGCGCGTTGCGCTTCACGGGGCCAATGCCGTCTATCTCCATAAGGACGCTCTGAAGGTTGCGTTTGGAATGAAGGCTCCGGAAATAGGTTATGGCGAACCTGTGTGCCTCGTCCCGGATTCGCTGGAGCATCTGAAGGGCGTATTCGTTGTGCGGGATTTTTATGGAGTCCTTGCCGTTCTCCGTGAAGATCTCCTCTTCCTTCTTCGCAAGCGATATGAGCTCTATGTCATCAATGCCCATCTCGTCGAAGACCTCGCGGACAGCCGACAGCTGCCCTTTGCCTCCGTCTATGATAATGAGGTCCGGCTTTGGAAATCTGGCCTCTTCCTCTGTCCCAAGCTTTGAGAGCCTGCGCACGAGGACCTCGTGCATTGAGGCGAAATCATTCGCCCCCTCTACAGTCTTTATCTTGAACCTTCTGTAGCTGGACCTCTCCGCTTCGCCGTCCACAAAGACCACCATTGAGGCAACCTTGTCCACGCCGGAGACGTTGGAGATATCGAAGCACTCCATGCGCCTCGGATACTTCTTCAGTCCCAGAAGCTCCTGGAGCTTGCAGCAGGCGTTAATGGTCATATCATCCTTGTGCTTTATCTTATCCACGGCCTTGTCCAGATACTCTTTGGCATTGTCCGTTGCCATCTTCAGAAGCCTTGCCTTGTCCCCCTGCTTGGCGAGCGTTATGTCAACGCTCTTTCCGTGAGTTTCCCTGAAGTATTTGGTAAGAAGGTCCTTTTCGCAGAATTCCGGAACGATGAGCTCCGACGGAATTTCATGGCCGGAGTAATACTGGATGATGAAACTGGTAAGGGCCTCGCTGTCATCCATGTTGGCACCCTCCAGGGCATAATTCCATCCGCCCTGCATGATGCCCTTGCGGGTTATGAGGATTCCGGCCACGGAGTACAGGCCGTTCGTGGCGTATCCTATGATATCCGCGTCTATGTATCTGTTGAGGGAAGTTATCCTTCTGTCCTCCAGCTTGGAGAGCATCCCCAGCTTGTTCTTATAGTCCAGGGCCAGCTCAAAGTTCTCATTTTCGGCGGCGGCCATCATCTTCTGGGTCAGGAGCTGTTCTGCCTCCTTGTAATCCCCGTCCAGGAACTGCATGGCTTTCTGCACCCGGACGGCATAATCCTCTTTGGAGATTTTGCCGGCGCACGGAGCCCCGCACCTTCCTATATGGTAATTTAAGCATTCCCTTCTGTTGCCCGCGGCGGTCGGCGTGCTGCACAGCCTGACGCTGAACGTAAGCTGGACGGTGTCCAGGATATCCTTTACGTTTATGCCGCCCATGAAGGGCCCGTAATATTTGGAGCCGTCCTTCTTAAGCTTGCGTGTTACGGTGAAGTTCGGGAAGTCTTCCTTCAGCGCCACCTTTATATAGGGGTATGTCTTGTCATCCTTTAAAAGGATGTTATATTTCGGCTTGTATTTTTTAATTAAGTTGTTCTCAAGGGCCAGGGCCGAGATCTCGGACTCGGTTATGATATAGTTGAAGTCCGCAATGTTCTCCACCATCTTCATGACCTTTTCAGGCTTGGGGCTGTTGTGGAAATACTGGCGCACTCTGTTCTTCAAAACCCTTGCTTTGCCCACATATATGACATTGCCGAACTTGTCCAGCATGATATACACGCCGGGATTGTCCGGTAAAAGCTTCAGTTTTTCCTGAATAATGTCCATATATATTCTGCGGATTTAATAATTAGGATTATGGCAGGCCATTGAAGGCCGCATGGGAAAGCAAGGCACAGGGCTTAAAGAAAATCCCCCGGATTTGGACGGAAAGGAGCTAAGGGCTTTAGAACCTGGAGGCCACCTCTTCAATTCCGGTTACGGTGAAGCCGGCTCTTTCCACGGCTTCGCGGATTTCATCATCCGAGACGGGCTCGCGCGAGCGGACCACTGCCATGTTCTTCTTGAACTTGACGTCGCAGTTCACCACGTTCCTGCAGGCTGAGATGGCATTCTCCGCCCGCTTGGCGCATTTGTCGCAGCACATCCCGTCAATATAGACATTCTTCTTCATACGGATTTCTCCTCACACCGTCCGCCGCCCAGGCAATTCTGAGTGGCGAACATGATAAAGTTATTGCAAGATATAGTCCTGGTCCGGCACAGAGTCCGGAAAAAATTGCAGGATATAGCCCGGGTCCGGCACAGAGGCCGGAAAAAAATGCAGGATATAGCCCGGGTCCGGCACAGAGGCCGGGAAAAAAACGGAAAAAACCGGGTCCGGATCTGTATCAGGAGCCTGGGCAAAGCCAGATAAAGGCCGGCGGCAGGACCGGATCAGTATACGTCCTCAAAACTTAGGACTTTGAAGCCGGTGCCCTCTATGGTCTTCTTGACCTCTTCTATGTTTATGAACCCTACAAAGTATACGTCCACATAAGACCCCTTCTTGCTTTCAACATTCACATATGTAACGTTCCTGCATTTGCAGAGAGCCTGCGTGATGCGCATGGCGTACGTTTTGACCGGCGGAGCATTTAGAAAAAACCTCTTCCTGTTCTCGGTTCTGCTTCTTTTCCCTAACATATCTTCTCCCTTCTGTTCACTGATTGTTCAGATAAATGCTGCAGACGGACCGGCCGGAGCCGGAGGTCATTCTGGGTCCTTCAGAATTGTGACGTTAAGCCCGCAATCCGGATCCTCAATCAATTTTCAGGACTTTGCATCCTGCCGGGCAGCACACCGGATAATTTCATCATCCGGAAGAGCATCCCACTCACCGCAGCGGCATGCGCTGCCGGCGGACGGTCAGGCTATCTTTGTCACCTTATATCCGGCATCCTCAACGGCCCTGGATATCTCGTCATCGGAAACGGGCTTTGTAAAGGAGATCTCAGCGGTTCCCTTTTCCAGGTTCACTTTCACGCCCTCAATATTCTTGCATCCGGCAATGGCACTGGCCACATTCATCATGCAGTGCTGGCACATCATGCCTTCCACGAATACGGTCTTTTTCATCTTCTTCCCTCCTGCGGCAGGCTTTCTATTCCGGAGACCGTGTAGCCTGCATCCTCCACGGCCTTTTTAATCTCGTCATCCGATACCGGACTGGTGCTGGTGATTTCTGCGGTCCCCTTCTCCAGGCTCACATTCACGGACTCAACATTGGCGCAGGACGCTATGGCTTTGGTCACATGCATAACGCAGTGGTCGCACATCATTCCTTCCACATATACAGTCTTTTTCATCTTTTCCGGACCAGCGCTTGCGGCGGATGAACCGGCGGCCTGAGTGTCCGCAAGGACCGTGCCGGCGGGTATCTCTTTCACAGGCTCCGGAGCCGTGTCCATGGTGAATCTCTTGTTCCTGTACAGAAGGAGCCTCAAGGCGTTGCAGACCACGAAGAGCGAGCTTACGCACATGCAGGCTGCCGAAATCCACGGGCTGAATGTGAAGTTGAGGGATGCGAAGCATCCGGCGGCTACCGGGATCATGATTATATTGTAGATGAACGCCCAGAAGAGGTTTTCCTTGATATTGCGGACCGTTGCCTTGGAAAGGTCTATGACTGTGTCCAAAGCTCTGAGGTCATCCCCGACAAGGACCACTCCGGCAGAATCTATTGCAATGTCCGTTCCGTTGCCGATGGCGATACCTACGTCCGCCTCTTTGAGGGCGGGCGAGTCATTGATGCCGTCTCCGACCATAGCCACCGTGCCTCCGGCCAGATGGAGGTTCTGGACAGCCTTCAGCTTGTCCTCCGGCATGCACTCCGCAAGGTAATCATCTATTCCCACAGATGCGGCCACAGCCTTTGCGGTCTTCTCGCTGTCTCCGGTGAGCATGGCCACGCGGATGTCCCGGCTCTTCAAAAGCTCTACGGCTTCGCGGCTGTGAGTCTTTATCTTGTCCGCAATTGAGAACAGGGCCACAACCCTTCTCTCATCCGCAAGGTATATGACAGTGTTGCCCTCTGCGGACAGCCTGTACGCAAGCCTGCGGACTTCGCCGTTTATCCTGGACTGGGAAATGAAGCGCTCATTTCCGAGAAGGTAATGGCGGCCGCCGTAATATGCCTCGGCCCCCTTGCCCACATTATACTCAAATCCCTGGACTTCCACGCCGTCTCCCTCCGCGAAGGCCACGACGCATTTTGCCAGGGGGTGATTGGAATTTTTCTCTATTCCGCAGGCAATCCTTAGAGCCTGCTTTTCATCCATGCCGAATGCATAGAAGGCATTGACCTCGGGCTTGCCCTCTGTAATGGTCGCCGTCTTGTCCAGAAGGATGGCATTGACGTCCCGGACGTTCTGCAGGCATTCCGCATCTTTGTACAGGATGCCGAATGACGCCGCTTTGCCTGTGGAAGTCATGATGGCAACCGGCGTAGCAAGACCAAGCGCGCACGGGCATGAGACCACGAGGACGTTGATGGCGTATGTGACGCAGTGCTCTGAGTTGAACCCTCCGTCCACGATGAGCCAGACGAGGAACGTCACGAGAGCGATGACCACTACGACAGGCACGAAGACGCCGGCCACGGTGTCCGCGAATTTCTGGATGGGAGCCTTGCTCGTTCCGGCCTCGCGGACCATCTTGACAATCTTTGAAAGGGTTGTCTCGTCTCCGACCTTCAAGGCCTTTATGCGGATGACCCCGCTGGTCACAAGCGAGGCGGATGTAACCTCGTCCCCTTCCTGCACTTCGACCGGAAGGCTCTCTCCGGTTATTGCGCTCTTGTCAACGAAAGAAGTGCCTTCCGTTATGACGCCGTCCACGGGGATGTACTCACCCTGCTTTACAATTAATATATCTCCCTCAGCGACCTGATTTACCGGAATCATCTGCTCCACGCCGTCCCGGACCACAAGAACTGTGTCCGGAGTAAGCTTGAGGAGCTTTTCAACGGCGTCCCCGGTCTTCTTCTTTGAAAGCTCCTCGAGCCACTTGCCGAGGTCCACAAGGGCCAGGATCATGGCCGCGGATTCAAAGTGCAGGTCCATGGTGTACATGGTCCAGCCGGCCTTGTTGGGATTGTACGTGCCGATGAAGATCAGAATGGTCAAAACAAGGGAATATATGAAGGAAACCCCGGAGCCAAGGCAAACAAGGGTGTCCATGTTGGGCACCTTCTTGAAGACCGCCTTTATGCCCCTGGTAAAATATTCATAGTTTATGCCTATTACCACGGCGGAAAGAATCAGGGTCACGAGGCAGAACCACTGCCCGTTGCCCATATCCGGATCTATCCCGGCGGGAACCGGCCCTCCGAACATGTAGCACATGGAGAAGGTCATAAGCGGCACGAGGAAAACGACGGATACAATGAACCGGACGAGAAGCTGGATGTCCCTTCTGGATTTCCTTGTCCTGGGAGCCTCCCCTTCATAATATATGCCGTACCCCAGACCGGTGACAGCGTCCATGATATCGTTTTCCGAAAGGACTGCAGGGTCATAATCCACCTTCATGCTCTTCCCTATAAGGGACACTTCGCATGAGGTCACTCCCTCCAGTTTGGAGACCGTCCTCTCTATTCCGGATGAGCATGCGGAGCACGTCATCCCTGTGATATCATATCTCTTTTCCATATTAATATATAGCTGTTTGGGTTATGATTATGCCGCATATCTGCGGGGCGGATTTAGCCGCATATCTGCGGGGAGGATTTAGCCGCATATCTGCGGGGAGGATTTTGCGGGGCAGATTTTGCGGGAAGATTATGCGGGAAGATTATGCGGGAAGATTTTGCAGGGCGGATTCTTAGGGCGATCAGGTGGCATTCCGGTAATATTGCAGTTTACGCCTGCCGGACAGGGTGATTCACGGAAAAAAAGCTGCGAACCCGCATATTCAGCCAGTTTATATTATACGCAAAACAATCCGGAGTTGCAACAGCGAATTGTCTGCAGGTATATTCCGTTTTTTGCGTTTTCAGCGAATTTGCTTCCGAACCGGGCGGCCGGATTACAGGGAGCCCACGGTTCTGGGGAACAGAAGGGTGTCCCTTATGTTCTGCACTCCCGTGACGTACATGAGCATGCGCTCAAATCCGAGGCCGAAGCCGGAATGGGGAACGGAGCCGTATCTGCGGGTGTCCAGATATTCCTGGTACGCATCCAATGGCATGCCCCTATTTTCCATTGCGGCCTTGAGCTTTTCATAGTCTGCCTCCCTTTCGCTGCAGCCTATGATTTCGCCGATTCCCGGCACCAGAAGGTCCGTAGCGGCAACAGTTTTGCCATCCGGATTTTGTTTCATGTAAAACGCTTTGATTTTTGCGGGGTAGTCCGTTACGAAGACAGGTTTTTTGAAGACCTCCTCGGTGAGGTACCTCTCATGCTCCGTCTGAAGGTCCACGCCCCATTCCACCGGATACTTGAAATCCTTGCCGGATTTTTTGAGGATCTCAATGGCATCCGTGTACGAGATTCTGCCAAAGTCATGATGCACCACAGACCAGAGGCGGTCCCTTAGGCCTGCGGCTCCCTGGGATTCAAGGTATTCCAGTTCATCCAGGCAGTTGCCGAGGACTTCGTTTATGATGCTCTTTATGAAGCTCTCTGCGATTTCCATGATGTCGAAAAGGTCCGCGAAGCATACCTCCGGTTCTATCTGCCAGAATTCCGCGGCATGGCGTGTGGTGTTGCTGTGCTCCGCGCGGAATGTGGGGCCGAAGGTGTAAATTCTGCCGAGGCCCATGGCGGCCATCTCCCCTTCCAGCTGTCCGGAGACGGTGAGGCCTGCCTTGGCGCCGAAAAAGTCCTGGCTGAAATACTCCTCGGCCGAAGAGGCCTTGGCATCCCAGGCGTTGGTTGTGACCCGGAACATCTCCCCTGCCCCCTCGCAGTCCGAACCGGTTATGATTGGCGTGTGGACATACGTGAAGCCTTCCGTCATGAAGTATTCATGGATGGCGAATGAAAGGACACCGCGGACTCGGAGCACTGCCTCAAAGTATTTGGTCCTGGGCCTAAGGTGCGGTATCGTGCGGAGGTATTCCAGGGTGTGATGCTTTTTCTGCAGCGGGAAATCCTGCGGGCACTCCCCGAGAACTTCCATGCTCTCCATGCGGAGCTCCTTCCCGTTGCGGTATGATTGCACAAGGAAACCTGTGACCATGACGGACGTGCCGACCGGCATGGCCTTCTCATACTCCTTGCGCTCATGCCTTTCCTTGTCTATTACTATCTGCAGGTTTTTGAGGCAGGAGCCGTCATTGATCTCGATGAAGGCCACGTTTTTGGACTCGCGGGACGTGCGGACCCATCCGCAGACGGGGATGACGTCTTCGAGGTCAAATGTATATCCGTTGGAGCCTAAAAACTGGGCCGGGCACCCGAGAAGGTCCCGTATTGCTGCATGCTTCATGCCATTTCTCCTAAAGCCGAAGTGCGGTTTGCGGCCCTGTTCCCAATGCGGACGGCCAAAGGGCGTCCGGGATTTTTGCGGGGCCAGGATAATAAAAAAGGCTGCGCCTGGCAGCCCGTACAATCTTACTTCGCTTTCTTTGTTTCTTCAGGAACAACTTCAACCTTGTCGTAGTAGCCGCAGTTTCCGCAGACTCTGTGCGCCTGCATCATTTGGTGACAATGAGGGCACTCAACAAGTGTGGGCATTGTTGCCTTATAGTGGGCATATCTTGTCGCCGTTCTCTGCTTGGATGTTTTTCCCTTAGGTACTGCCATGATTCTATACCTCTCTTATGATTTAATATTCTGTGGAATCATCTTCGTCTGAAGGCTGCCTGTCTTTCTCGCAGAGCAACACGCCCGGCTGACTCAAAAGAAGCTCCTCATTGACGGCGCTGTCCATCTTAATGCGCCTGCCGTCAAACATGTAATCCTCATCAGACTGTTCGTCAACGAAATAGATCTCGTTTTCCCAGGTTATATCCTCTGCCGTCTCCTCGAGACAGAACGAGCAGTTTCCCGCCAGCCTGTACTCAAGCTTCAGCTCAACCCTGACGCATCCCTCGTTCAATATGTAGAACTTTCCGGACACCCTCACATTCTCCAGCCTACACAGCGGCACGAGGCAGATATCCTCCGGAGGCGCATAGTCATACCGGAACTCACCCTCTTCCTCTCCGCGGGCCAGCATCTTTGCTATATCTATATCCATATCTGAACTGACTTGTAGAATTATATTATATGGAAAGGACGTTTGTCAACTTATTTTAAAGCCGCGCGCGCCCGTATGACAGATTTTGCCCTGTCCTCTGGCCTCTCCGGCAGCCCAAAACAGCTCATCCGGACCGCAGGCCCCATGGCCTGCAGCCGGGATGTTTTTTGCGTGTTTTTTGCGATGTTTTTGCCTGGATTTCCGGCCGGCCCAAAAGTCCGGATCACCGGAACTCAAGGGGCCTGGATCAGACCAGCGCCTGAGTCTCGCGGGCGATTACAAGCTCCTCGTTCGTGGGGATGACGAGAACCTTGACCCTAGAGCCTTTGACGGATATCTCGCGGGCGTCTCCGCTCCTTGCCTCGTTCTTGCTCCTGCAGATGTGAACGCCGAGGAACTCAAGGCCTTCGCAGATTCCGGCGCGGACGTATGCCGTGTTCTCGCCGATGCCTGCCGTGAAGACTATGCAGTCCAGGCCGCCCATGGCTGCGGCGTATGCGCCGATGTATTTCTTGCACTGGTAGCAGAACATGTCCAGGGCAAGCTGGCAGCGCTCGTTGCCGTCCTTCGCTCCGGCGATGAGGTCTCTGAAATCCGAGGAAACTCCGGAAATTCCGGCCACGCCGCACTTCTTGTTGAGATAGGTCACGGCCTCGTCAAAGGACATGCCCTTCTTCTCCGCTATGAACTGGATGGCGGAAACGTCTATGTCTCCGGACCGGGTGCCCATCATGACGCCGGCAAGCGGGGTGAAGCCCATGGACGTGTCCACGCACTTTCCTCCGTCCACGGCCGTGATGGATGAGCCGTTTCCGAGATGGCAGGTGACAATCTTCAGCTCTGAGGAATCCTTGCCGAGGAATGAAGCGGCCTCTGCGGAGACGTACTTGTGGGAGGTTCCGTGGAAGCCGTAGCGGCGGACGCCGTACGCCTTGTAATCTTCATAAGGGATTGCGTACATGTAAGCCTTTTCCGGCATTGTAGCATGGAAAGAGGTATCGAAAACGACCACTTCGGGGGTTCCGGGCATAACCTCCATGCAGGCCTTTATGCCTGTGACTGCAGGGGGATTGTGAAGCGGGGCGAGCTCGTACGTCTTCTCCTCCAGAATCTGAAGGACTTCGTCTGTCACGAGCGTGGACTTGCTGAAATACTCTCCGGATGCCACTACCCTGTGCCCTACGGCCCCTATCTCGCTCATGTTGGAGATGACGCCTATCCCGTCATCATGCAGAGCCTTCAAAACGAGCTCAATCGCCACCTTGTGGGTGGGCATGTCTTCTTCGTACACCTTCTGGCATCCGTTGCCCTTGGCCGTGAGCTTAGACCCGGGGATGCCGATCCTCTCGCAGGTTCCCTTTGCTATTACCTTCTCCGTCTCCATGTCTATGAGCTGATACTTTATGGAGGAGCTTCCTGCGTTTACTACCAGAATTTTCATCTTGCTGCGTTCCCTTTTTATAGTCTTCTGTTTTCTGCGGCGGCAGGCGCCGCGCATATATCCAAATCCGCCCGGATCCGGGCCCCGCCGGGCCAGGTCTTTAGGATTATGAATTCAAATTCCTTCCGATACAATCAAAAGCCTCATGCATGGCATGGGGCTTCAATGTTTACTCTGCCTGAAGGGCTGTCACTGCCACGGTTGCCACGATGTCATCCACGTTGCATCCGCGGGAAAGATCGTTGAGAGGCTTGGCAAAGCCCTGGCATACAGGCCCGATGGCCATGTAGCCTCCGAAACGCTGGGCGATCTTGTAGCCGATGTTGCCTGCGTTGATCTCCGGGAATACGAAAACATTGGCGTGGCCGGCAACTGTTGAGCCGGGAGCCTTGAGCTGGCCTACCTCGGGTGCGACGGCGGCGTCAAACTGGAACTCGCCGTCCAGGGCAAGATCCGGAGCCTTCTCCTTTGCCATGGCTGTGGCTGCCACAACCCTGGGAACGGACTGGGTGAACTTGTCGTCATTTCCGGATCCCTTTGTGGAGAATGAGAGCATAGCCACTCTGGGCTCGAGGCCAGCAATCTCCTTCGCGGTCTTCGCGGAAGAGATGGCTATATCGCAGAGCTGCTCTGATGTGGGCTCAATATTTATGGCGCAGTCCGCGAAGACTGCGACGCCGTCCGGATTGTAGGGATTCGGCGCGGGAGCTATCATGATGAAGCATGAGGATACCGTCTTGATTCCGGGAGCGGTCTTGATGACCTGAAGGCCCGGACGAAGGGTGTTGGCCGTGGAATGGCATGCGCCGGAAACGTATCCGTCCACATCTCCGGCCTTGAGCATCAGGGCTCCGAACATCGTGCGGTCCTTGGCCTGTACGGCTGCCTGCTCCTCCGTCATGCCCTTTGCCTTCCTGGCTTCATATAATATTTTGGCATATTCTGCCGTCTTCTCTGACGTAAGGGGATCTATGAGCGTGATTCCGGCAAGGTCAACATCGGGTGCGACCCTCCTGCATTCCTCTTCGTTTCCTATAAGGACGATCTTTGCGATGCCTTCCTTGACGATGCGGGCGGCTGCCTCAACCACTCTCCTGTCCTCGCCTTCGCAAAGGACTATGGTCTTGTTCTTCTTCTTGGCTTTAGCCAGGATATCCTCAAGAAGTGACATAATTTTTCCTCCAAACACACTTTCTTTTTCCTGCGGGCTGTTGTATAATGCTCGTGCACGGATTTTTACCTCAAAGATTATATAACAACTGAAGTCCGTTTGTAAAGTAAAATGAAGTTTTGTGCGATTATTTCGGAGTTCAATCCTTTTCACAACGGCCATAAATATATAATAGAAAAAGCCAGGGAAGTCACCGGGGCAGACAAGGTCATCTGCCTCATGTCCGGCCCCTTCACCCAGCACGGCGAAATGGCCGTCATGGACAAATACGCCAGGGCCACCCACGCCATTCTGGGCGGCGCGGACGTCGTGGCAGAGCTTCCCGTCCAGTTCGCGGTCTCCCCGGCGGAATATTTTGCCAAGGGAGCCATCCAGGCCCTCTCAGCGATACCGGGGGTCAAGGACCTTGTCTTCGGCTGCGAGAGCGGGTCCGCCATGGATTTCGAGGGCTCGGCCATAATCATGATGAGCGAGGACGACGAATTCAAGGAAGTCCTCCAGTCCGGCCTCAAACGGGGCCAGTCCTACATCACGGCCTACCAGAACGCCTTCATCGCCTGCGGCGGCACCCCTGAGATGGTCCGGAATCCCAACAACATCTTGGGAATTGAATACACCAAGGCCATCCGCTCCATCCACGCCTGCATCGCCATCCATCCCGTCCGGCGCATAGGCTCGGAGCACAACGACCCCTGGCAGCACAAGTCCATCTCATCCGCCACATCCATCCGGGCCAATCCGGAGAGCGAGTTCGCCCGCTCCTCCGTTCCTCACTATGTGGCCGAATGCCTTCGCGACGACACCGGGGCGCAGCACAATTTCCAGCGGTACCTCATGGACAACTTATACGACACGGCGGCCCAGGACCTCACCGAATGCCTCGGCTGCACCGAAGGCCTGGAGAACCGGATAAAGGACAACCAGCACCTGTCCTTCGACGATTTCATTTCCGAGGTCACCACCAAGCGCTACACGTCCTCACGCATACGCCGTATCCTTATTGCCAACGCTCTGGGCATCTCCGAGACCGAAGTGCGCCACCTGGCCATCGTGCCTCACAAGCTCACCCTTCTGGCCGTGGAAAAATCCCTGGCTCCGGACCTCTTCCGCGACCAGGATTTCATGTCCCATATCCAGGACCATGACATCCGCGAAGTCCAGGCGCAGGACCTCTGGCTGTACTGCCACCATCTTCCCGGCGGCTACCGCAACCCTGCCATCGTCCAGAGGCCGTAATACACAAAGAACTGCAAACAAAAAAAGACAAAAAGCACAAAGGCTCCCTGCTTCACAGCGGTGAGCCTTTGTCATATATGAAAAAATTGGAATTATAATCAAAAAAATAAATCACAGGCTGTGGAGATAGTTTATCTCCTGCTGGGAGAGCTTCCTGTACGCTCCCCTGTCCAGACCTCTCATGGCAAGGTCCCCTATGCGGATGCGCTTCAAGAGAGTGACGTTCTTGCCGATGGCCGCGAACATCCTGCGGATCTCCCTGTTCTTGCCTTCGGTTATCGTAATCTGGACTTTGGTGTACGCCGAGTTGGTCTCAATGATATGGGCCTTGCACTTCTTGGTGACGTACTTGCGGACCTGCGGCTTTTCCGGCTTCCTGTCCGTCTTCGCCTGTGCCTTTTCCGCAGGCTTCCTGACCGTCTGCCCGTCCTGGGCCTTCTGCCCGTCCTGGGTCTTCTGTCCGTCCGGGGCCTTCTCAACATAATCCGCAATTGTTATTTCAACTCCGGAGCGGATAGGGTTTAAGTCTGCCTCCGTCATGGTCCCTTCCACTTTCACGATGTAAGTCTTGGGAATTTCGTTCTCCGGATTGGTGAGAGCCTGCGCAAGGGCTCCGTCCGTGGTGAGGATCAGAAGACCCTCGCTGTCATAGTCCAGACGGCCGACCGGATAGATTCTCCCCACGCCCTTGGGCATGAGGTCCAGAACGGTCTTGCGGCCCTTGTCATCCGAGACGGAGCAGATGTAGCCCTTCGGCTTGTTGAGCATGTAATACTCGTTCTTTTTGATCTTGACCGGATTCCCGTTCAGGCGGACTTCATCCTCATCTTTCACGTCCTGGCCGATCTCCGCCCTGCGGCCGTTTATCGTGACCTTTCCCTGCTCCACAAGGTCATCGCAGTCTCTTCTGGACGCCACTCCCGCAGCGGCCAGATATTTGTTGATTCTCATATTCACTCCGTCAGGCTCCCGGCACCGGAGCACTGTATTTTTCCTTGTTTTTGCATAAAATGCGGAAATTTATGTACTATGCGAGATATAAATCGCATATTTTTCTCCATTTTTGGCCCCCTGGCTGCCGTATTCCGGGCATTCCAGGGCATGAGACCGGACCAGCTTGAAGCAGTTGCCAGGGCTCCGGGAAAAGAGCCTCTAGGCCCCTCACTGCTCCTTGCTATGCTCCTTGCTCTGCTCCTATTTGATCTGGAAGATGTCCTCTTCTCCTTCCAGAAAATCCGGTATCTCGTATCCGTCCGAAGTTGTCTTCGGGGCCGCCGGGGCAGCCGGAGCCGGCTGGACGTCCGGGTCATCGTCCGGGTTGTACTCATCCTTCTTGTACAGATAATTTGAGTCCTCTTCGTCCGACATGAGCCTGCCGTTGAGCTCAGCTATCTGGGCCATGAGCTCGTCATAGTCCGGAAGCTCGTCTATGGAGTTGAGCTTGAAACGCTTCAGGAAGTTGTCCGTCGTGGCGTACAGGATGGGCTTGCCGATGGCGTCCTTGCGGCCCACCGCCTCTATCATTCCGAGGTCCAGAAGGAGTTTTATGGCATAGTCGCAGGAGACCTGGCGGATCTCCTCAAGCTCCGGCTTGGTTATGGGCTGCTTGTACGCTATTATCGCCGCGCACTCCAGGATGGTCTTTGTGAACTCCTTCTCACGGACGGGAACAAGGACGTCCGATATCTCCTGCTTGTACGCGGGATTGGTGGCGAACTGGACTTTGCCGTTGAAAGTGAGTAGCTGGACGCCGGACGCGCCGCCGTATTTTTCCTTGAGCTCCGAGATGGAAGCGTTCACTTCCTTTAAAGTGACGTGGAGCTTTTCCACTATATATTTCACCTGAAGGGCGTCTCCGGACGCAAAAATTATGGATTCAATTATATTCGTCAAGTTCTCCAATGCTCACATCCTCCATGTTCCAGTCAGGGTTGGCCTTGACAGTTATTTTGCCGAAGAGCTCCGGCTGATCCACCATTATATACTGAAGCTTGAGCATTTCCAAAAGGGCCTGGAAAGTGGTCACAAGCTCGCTCTTTGTCGCTGTGGGGAACAGGTTCTCAAAATCCGTCCTGTGCTCCGGGGCCTCCCTCAAAACGTCCCGGATGAAGATCACCTTCTCCCCTACCGTATACGGATCCTTGGGGATTTCCTTCACGTCGCTCTTCTCACGCATCATGCCCTCGTTCCGGAGCATGAGCTTGGCGAAGGCCTCCAAAAGGCCCTCCACGGTGAAATCCCTGTAAACTATCTTCTCGCCCTTTATCGAAGGGTCCGGGTCCTTGTACACGTACCCCACGGTCTCCAGCTCCTTGAGCTTGGGCTCCTTCTCCTTTATGAGCTCCAGCTCCCTCTGCTTTAGCTGTTCTATGAACTCCTGCTCATCCTCGTCCATCACAGGCTCGTCGTCATCCTCCTCAGGGGCGGGAACAAGGCTCTTGGACTTTATATATATGATCTGCGCGGCAATGGCCAGGTATTCGCTCTCCTTGTCCATATCCCTGGACTGCTGGTTCTTCATGAAATCCACATAGTCCAGGAACTGCTCCGTGACCTTGGACACGAAGACGTCCTCTATCCTGATCTGCGCAATGTTTATGAGATGCAGCAAAAGATCCAGAGGGCCCTCGAAGTTGTCCAGGACGGTATTGTAGTCCACCACAGATTCAAAGTTGTCATAATTTTGCGCCATAATCCACTTCCGTCAAAGTGAGTTCACGGAGCCTCCCTCGGCTCCTTCTTGCGGGCAATTTATGCATTTATGCAGGCCGCGCCATTGCAGCCCGGCGATATTTTGGCTAGGGAATTATAAGCCCCCAGAGCTTCATTATGGGCCAGCCGATGTAGTTCTGGGCGACCCAGCTTACGTACCCAAGGACGTTGGCGTACTGGATGTACGTGATGCCGAACATGTTATAGATGAACCTGCAGACGAAGCTCTCGATTATGAGGAACCACAGGATATAGTATCCGTACGTCTCCAGAAAACGCCTTACGGGGTTCATGCCACGGGTCAGAGCTTCCACTATCCTGAAGCCGTCCAGCGGCCTGAAAGGCAGCAGGTTGAAAAGGAACACGCACATGCCGTACGCGTATATGAGATAGAAGATTTCTGCCACGAGCCAGACCAGGTAATACGCCACCCTGCTCGCCTGGACAGAGTCCAAAGTGAGCACATATTTGACCATTACAAGGTACAGAGGGTACGCTATGAAGGCTATTATGTAGTTGGTTACCACTCCCGCCACGGCCGTGCCGAAAAGGCCTCTTCTGTAATGCCTGAAGTTGTCCGGATTGACCGGCACCGGCTTGGCCCAGCCGAATCCCGTAAGGACGCACATGACGTACCCTATGGGGTCCAGGTGCTTCATGGGGTTGAGCGTGAGCCTTCCGTACAGCTTGGCCGTCATGTCGCCGCTCTTGTACGCAATCAGTGCGTGGGCGTACTCATGGGGCGTGAAGATGAAGATTACGGCAATCGCTCCGGCCAGTATAGAGAGCAGATATTCCGCCTGGTAAACACTCATGATTACTTGAGCCTGTCCGGCATCACATCGTTGCGGACAAGGTCCTCATACGTCTGCGGCTGTATAATATATTCGGCCTTTCCGTCCTTCACGAGCACGGCAGCCGGGATGAAATTCCTGTTGTAATTTGAAGCCATGGAATAGTTGTAGGCGCCTGTCGTGAACACGGCCGCGATGTCACCTGTCCTGACCTCCGGGAGCGGCACGTCCACGGCAATGAGGTCTCCGCTCTCGCAGCATTTTCCTGCCAGGGAGATCTTTTCCGTGCAGGGCTCCAAAGCCCTGTTTGCAAGAATCACGGTATACTTGGACTGGTACAGGGCATAGCGGGGATTGTCGAACATTCCTCCGTCAATCGCCACATACTTCCTGATGCCCGGGATATCCTTGATGGCCCCGACCGTGTACAGCGTGATGCCGGCCTCTCCCACGATGCTCCTTCCGGGCTCCATGGCAAGGAACGGCTCTTCCATATGATTCTCCCTGCTCTTGCGCCTGACGGCATCCAGGACGGCTGTAAGGAAATCCTCGTAATCCGGAAGCTGGAGCTTGGGGTCCTCGTTCGTGTACCAGACCCCGAACCCTCCTCCTATATTGATATTTTTCATCTTTACGCCGAAGTAGCGCCTGGCCTCCGCGGCGAAGTCCATGACCTTCTCCACGGCAATCACGAAAGACTGCTTCTCAAAGATCTGGGACCCGATATGCACATGGTATCCGAGGAGCTGCAGGTTTTTCTTCTGCATGACGTGGGCAATCATCTTGAACGCAGTGCCGTCATTTATGGAGAATCCGAACTTTGAATCCGTCTTTCCGGTCTGGATATAGGCATGGGTATGGGCCTCAACTCCGGGGTTCACACGGATCAGCACCTTCTGCACGACGCCCATCTTTCCCGCAAGGTCATCCAGTATATCGGCCTCCCTGTAGCTGTCCACAACGATATATCCGACCCCGGCCCGGACGGCATCCTCCAGCTCCCTCACGAGCTTGTTGTTGCCGTGCATATACACGTTCTCCGCGGGGAACCCGGCCTTCAGGGCCGTGTACAGTTCTCCGCCGGAAACGACGTCCACGCCGATTCCTTCCTGCTTTGCGATGCCGTACATGGCCTCGCATGAAAAAGCCTTGGAAGCGTACAGCACCATTCCGTTGCCGGCATACTCTTTGGCGATGGTGTCCTTGTACACCCTCATCATCTCCCTGATGCGCTGCTCGTCAAAGACGTACAGCGGCGTGCCGAACTCCCTGGCAAGATCCACGCAGTCCGCTCCGCCTATCTCCAGATGGCCCAACGCATTTACCTTGAGAGTATCCCTTGAATTGAAGTCCACGGGCACAGCCTTAACATTTTCCATAGGAATCTACCTTTGCAATCTATATAATAACTTATCTAAATAATATCAAATCAAAGGCAGATAGTCAATAGAATTGATACCCATTCCAAGCATCCGGAAAGCCGGCTCCGCTCTCCCGCATGCTCCGGTTCCCGGACAAGACAGAGCCATACCAGGCATCCGGAAAGCCGTCTTCGCACACCTGCAATCATCCCGGACGCCTGAAAATGAAGCCCGCAAGAGCAACCACAGCTCTCATGAAAATGAGAAAAGCCAGCAATGACAGGATGATATCTAAGAGGACTTAAGCTAATTTTTATACATTTATGCAATCCATGAAAAGCGCCTGCATGAAACCCGCAGGAGCAACCGGAGTCCTCTGCCTCTACTGAAAGGAAAGCTTTGCAGGCTTTAACACGAAATTAAATTTAATCAATTTTATGCATTTATGCAATCCAGGAAAATTCCGCCGAATGACCTTAAGAACCACCCTGAACGGATTCCTCCGGCAAGCTGTCTGCACCCCGCCGAGGGCAGAAAACTGCCATGAACCGGCCAAGCCGGCATGCTGTTGCGGAAGACACTGAAACGGACAGAATGGGTCAGAGAATGAACATATGTTTCTAAACTAGCCCATTCAATGCAGATTTTGTGAAACAATTTTAGTAATATGTGAAACAAGATGTACTATGCGTGGTATAAATCGCCCTGTTTCACAAATTTTAGACAAAAAAATAACACCCACAGGTGTTACTTCTTCGCTTTGAAGGAATCAAGGAGCTCAATCGCATGGGTCCGGGCGGCGTCTGACACCACCCCTCCTGTCAAGCGGATTATCTCGTCCACACGCTCTTCTTCAGAGAGCTGGATGATGCGCGTGTAGGTCTTGTCTCCTTCCTCCGTTTTGTATATTTTAAACTGCCTGTCAGCGGATGCGCAAACCTGCGGAAGATGCGATACCGCAAGGATCTGTGCGTACTTGGAGATGGCTATGAACTTCTCTGCGACTGTATAAGCTGTATAACCTGAGATGCCTGAATCAATTTCATCGAACACAAAAGTCGAGATGCCGTTGAGGTCTTTCAGAACAGTCTTTATGGCCAGCATGAACCTTGACATCTCCCCTCCGCTTATTACCTTGGAGAGCGGCTTTAAGACTTCGCCCTTGTTGGCTGAGAAATAGAAAGCCAGCTTGTCCGAGCCGTTGGAAGAGTCCAGATTTGCCGTGGACCTGTCATAATCCTTGAAGGCCACTTCAAACTGCGCGTGGGCAATGTTGAGGGTTTTGAGCTCCTTCACCACTTCCTTGCTGAAGGATTCCGAAGTTTTTTTGCGGAGAGCCGTGAGCTGCGTGCAGAGATTATAGACAGCGTCATTCTTTGCTTCCAGATCTGCGTTCAGCTCTTCGAGCATCTGCTCGCTGTTTGAAAGAAGCTCGTACTGCTGCTTCGCGTCTTCCAGATATGCAAGAATGTCTGTCTCTGTGTAGCCGTACTTTTTGCGGAGCTTTTTGAGGAGCGCCAGGCGCTCATCTATCTCCTCGGCCTCATGCTCGTCGAAGGTCAGATTGGATATGGATTCGTCCACGGACTCCAGGATGTCGTCTGCATCGGCATACAGGCTTTCCAGGCGGTCTGCAAGGACCGAGTATTCGTCGGAAAGGTCCGAGATGGAATTCATCATCCTGCGGGACACTGAGATGGAATCGGTTATGCCGTTGTCGTCGCCGAAGCTGGAGCGGACGGACTCCAGTGCGTTGAAGATTTTTTCAAGATTGTCCAGGAGCTTTCTGCGGGCCTGGAGATCGTCGAACTCGCCCTCGCGGACATCGGCCTTTTCAATCTCGTCGATGGCGTATTTCAAGTTATCCATCTTTATGGCGCGCTCCTGTTCGGAGCCGCCGATTGAGTCTATCTTGGCCCTGATTTCCTTTTTGTCACGGATCAGATCTGCAAGCTTTGACTTGATTTCGGCGCCATTGGCGCCGCACAAATCGTCTATGACCTTGAGCTGGTTGGCTTCTTCAAGAAGGTAAAAATGCTCGCTCTGTCCGTGGACGTCAACAAGCTTCTGGGTGACGTTCTTGAGCATGGACGCCGAGACCGTGCAGCCGTTGATCTTTATTGAGCTCTTGCCGTCCGTTGTGAACTTTCTGGAGATGACAATCGTGCCGTCCGAATCGATGTCCATCCCGGCCAGGGCCCTGGCCGCATCGCTGTCTTCGGGCACGGAAAATTCGGCTCTGACAAGCGCTTCCTTTTCACCGTAACGGATCATGGATTTGTCTGCCTTGGAGCCCAGGACGAAGTTCAGCGAATCTAGGATTACCGACTTTCCGGAGCCGGTTTCGCCGGACAGGATGTTGAGGCCTTCGTCAAAATCTGCCTGCGCCTCGGATATGAGGGCAACATTCTTGATGTAAATGCTTGAAATCATGGATATGAGCCTTTATTCGGTCACTCGAGATAAGACTTCAGGATTTTCTCGACTTCGGGTGTGTCCTCGTTGCTGTCCACAACAATCAGGACATTGTCGTCGCCTGCGACGCTTCCGATTATCTGGGGCATCTGCAGGGAATCGACGAACACGCCGACCGATGACGCGTTGCCGCGCATGGCCTTTATGACTATAAGATTGTTGGCTGAATTTATGGAAAGCACTGAGCTCTTGAAAAGAGCCGTCATGCGGTCCGTCACGCCTTCCATATAGGTGTCAGTGTTGGCGTAGCGGAATTTATTTTTATGGCCTGCAACTTTGCAAAGATTGAGCTCTTTGAGGTCTCTTGAAACTGTGGCCTGAGTGACGTTGAAGCCCAGCCTGTTGAGCTCCGCGCAGATGTCTTCCTGTTTTGAAATTTCCTTGGAGGCCACTATCTGTTCTATCGCCTGCAGCCTTTTCTCTTTTGTGTTCATTGTATTTCAGTGCTCCGTTTGCTCATCCTGGAGAGCAGCTTGCAGTAAATGCCATGTGCTCCGTTTGCTAATCCTGGAGAGCGGCTTGTTGTAAATGCTATGTGCTCCGTTTGCTTATCCTGGAAAGCGGCTTGTTGTAAATGCCATGTGCTCCGTTTGCTAATCCTAGAGAACAGCTTGCTGTAAATGCTATGTGCTCCATTTGCTCATCTTGGAGAGCAGCTTGTTGTAGAAGTTCATGCAGCCGTTTGATATGAAATCCAGGCTGTATGCCGATTTTTTCACTGTGACGGGATCTCCGTTCCAGATTTCCCCGACGCCCCTTCCGTCCACGATAACGGCGAGCGGTGCTCTGGAATTGACCGGATACAATCTGACGGCTGATTCATTGCTGAAGACAATGGGCCTGGAATGAAGGCTGTGCGGGCATATTGGAGTCATGATGAAAGCGTCAAGGTCCGGCGCGAGGACCGAGCCCCCGGCGGAAAGCGAATATGCCGTTGAGCCTGTGGGCGTGCTGACAATCAGCCCGTCCGCCTGGAAATTGTCCACAAGCACTCCGTCTATCTCGGCGCGTATGCTAACCGTGTTGGCGAAATCCCTGCCGGTCGTGCTGCGCTGCAGGACCACGTCATTCAGGGCCAGATGGATCTCGGAGCCAAAGGAAATCTCCAGCAGGCTTCTGGTGCATGTCTCGAATTTTCCGGAACATACAAGCGATATCGCCTCGTCCACGGAGTCCTGCTCGAACTCGGACAGAAAGCCCATGTGGCCGTAATTTATGCCGATTATCTTTACCTTCTGCCTTGCGCACTCCGTGGCTACGGAAAGGATTGTGCCGTCCCCGCCAAGGACTATGAGCACATCCAGTCCGGCCAGTTCTTTCCTGTCATGGACTATCCTGTACTCCAGGCCGCCCTTTTTAAGCTCCTCCACGATGTGCTTTATCGTACCCCTGTTCTCTTCCAGGTACTTCTTGTAGAAATAGATTCCCGCTTTCATCATCACGCTGTATTTGATATTCTAAATGTGTACCAAAAAGATGCCTAACGATACTCTAAAAGT
>JAJPZA010000086.1 GCA_021204625.1 Clostridia bacterium
TCTTGCCCATAGACTTGTAGTATGCCGCGACCTCGCAGAGCATGCACACCGCCGCAGGCGCGTCCTTGTCGCGGGCGTAGGTCCCGGGCAGGCAGCCGTAGCTCTCCTCGAAGCCGAAGACGTAGTTGTATGAGCCCTCGGTCTCGAACCTCAGCATCTGCTCGCCTATGTACTTGAATCCGGTCAGAACCTCGACAAGCTTGACATTGTACTCGGCCGCGATGGCCTTCGCCATGTCGGTCGATACGATGGACTCGATGAACGCCGGGTTCTCCGGCATAGTGCCCATCGCAGTCTTCTGCCCGAGGATGTACTCGGCGATGAGCATGGAGGACATGTTGCCGGTGAATGTCACATATTCGCCGGTCTTCGTATCCTTGCAGTAGACGCCGAGGCGGTCCGCGTCGGGATCGGTCGCGAGCACGATGTCCGCATCCTTCTCCTTCGCGAGCTTAAGCGCGAGCTCCCAGGCGTCCGGGTTCTCCGGGTTCGGGTACGGAGCGGTCGGGAAGTTGCCGTCCGGCACAGCCTGGCTCGGCTCGATGAAGACGTGCTCAAAGCCCATGTCCTTAAGCACCCTCTGCACTGGCGCAAGCCCAGTCCCGTGGAGCGGGGTGTAGACGATCTTTATGTCGCCCGCCATCTTCTTTATGATCTCGGGGTGGATGGAGAGGGCGCGAAGCTGTGCGAAATAACCCTCGTCCACCGAATCCTCGATGATATTGTACAGGCCCGCCGCGATCGCCGCGTCCTTGTCCATCGTCTTTACCATGTCAAAGGACGTCACCTTGCCGACCTCTTCCATGATCCCGGTGTCGTGCGGCGGCGTGACCTGCGCGCCGTCCTCCCAGTAGACTTTATACCCGTTGTACTCGCGTGGGTTGTGGCTCGCCGTGATGACGACCCCCGCTATCGTGTGCAGCGTCCTCACCGCATAGGAGAGCTCCGGCACCGGCGTAAGCTGCGGGAAGATGTAGGTCTTTATTCCGTTCGCCGCAAGGCAGAGCGCCGTCGCCTCGGTGAACTCGTCGTGCATGAGGCGCGAGTCGTGCGCTATCGCGACTCCGCGGCTCGGGTCGCCGTGCGCGAGGATGTAGTTCGCGAGCCCCTGCGTCGCCTGCCGCACCGTGTAGATGTTCATGCGGTTCGTGCCGGCGCCAATCACGCCGCGGAGCCCCGCCGTGCCGAACTCGAGCGTCCGGTAGAAGCGGTCCTCGATCTCCTTCTCGTCCCCCGCGATCTTTTTCAGTTCCTCCTTCGTCCCCTCGTCAAAATAGGGATCTGTGCACCATCTCTCGTACTCTTTCTTGTAATCCATTTTCCCGTCCCTCCTGTTTTTTATTTTCGTGCGCCGCCTCATCGCGGCATGACTCTCATGACATAAAGTTTAACACAATATGGCGCATTTGAAAAGTTCCTAAAAACATTATTCACTGTTTTTCTTTCTCCCAGGCGGCGCATGCCGCAAGCTTCTCGATCCCCGGCGTCGGAATGTAGGGTACCGTCTCCCCTCCCGAAAAAAGTATCGAGTCGAGGTTGTCCTTCATGTCGTAATCCCCGGCAGGCACGAGCGAGCCCTCCCTCGTGACCCAGTACCACCTCGATTCCACCTTGGCCTTTATGTACCAGCCGCGAAACCTGTAATTTTTCCTCGTGAACCGGCCAGGAAGCAGGGCCTCCTCCCCGCTGTTCTTCGCTATCGCATCGCCCTTCATATATTCCAGGTAGCCCGACGGCAGGGTGTGGAGGCTGATTTTCTCCCCCACCTCCGGCTCCATGTACCCGCACCTCTCGGTCATGCTGCGGTAGACCAGGAGGAACTCCTGCTGCCTCATCGCCCCCTCTGAGCCCAGTTCCTCCTCCGTGCCATCCGCCTTCCCGACATCCTGTATCGCCGAGAGGATGAAATCCGCGCTCGCCTTCCTCTCACGGCGCAGTATCTCATCGACGGGCTCATAGTCAATCTCCTCGTTCCTGTCCGGCGAGACCGAGATCACCCGCCCCTTGAGCCCAAAAGTGGCCAAAAGATTCGTGATCTTGTCCCCCGCGCGGCTGCCCACGAAGAAATTCTTGTGGAAGAGCATGGAGAAGCATATCGCATGGAACGAGTTCGTGAACACGCACTCCGCATGTTTGATGTACCCGAGCCATTCCCCGGGACCCATGTCATACCTATAGAGCGACTTGACCCCGAAATCCGCCATGCAACCCCCGGGAATCGGGAAATGGCTCACCTCTATGACGGTGAGTCCCCTCTCCTTTGCGTATTTTTCCACGAACCCGAAGAGGCTCACCGGGCGCTCCATCGGATAGTAGAGGAGGACATACCCCTCCTCCCCTGGCTTTACGATAAACTCCTCGTAATCCTGCGCCTCCAGAAGCAGCACCGCGTCCAGGACGACCGTCGCCCGCTTCCCGGGCAGGTTCTTCTCTATGTATTTCTTGAGGCTCCACTCGCGCACCCCGATATGGCCTATGTCAGATACGGCCTTGAAAAAGTACTCCTCCTGCTCCGGGATGAGCTCACGCGGCACCCCTCGGCTCGCCGCATAGGCGATCTTTCCCTTGCCGTCCATCGCGCGGCAGTCTAGGAGAAACCCCGGGTCGAAGCCGAAACCCTTGTCGTACGACCAGATGACGTCGTCCACGCAGATATAGCAGTCGAAGCCCGGATCCATGTCGTCAAACGTCCTCGCCGAGTACACCACGTCCGTCTTCTTGTAATTGTCATCTATGAATTTTTCAAACTTGTCAAAGCGAATCTTCCGCTCCTCGCGGAGAGCAGTGTAGCCGTCCCACTTTTTCTTATAGCGCTCGAGCGTCTCCTGCTCCTCCTCTATCTCCTCGGCGGTCTTTCCCTCCGTATGCTCACATTTTTTTAGCTGTTCCTTATATTTTTTTTCATAGTACGTTGCAGGTTCACGCGCCGAAAA
>JAJPZA010000069.1 GCA_021204625.1 Clostridia bacterium
GGTGCACACCTGCTGGAAACTGACATAGTTCCACGGCTCGTCGGCAAGGGCGTATTCCAGAGTGGTCCCCTCACGTTTCACCTTCACCCCGTCCACGCCGATCTTCCTGTAGGAATAGTCCGGCCTGTTCCCTCTTGCACAGTCCAAATGCGTCTCGAGAGAACATCCTCCGATGCACAGGTTCCCGACAATCAAGACATGTCCGTCAGCGCGGGCCATCTCCGAAAGATACTGTTCCACAGCATCCTCCGAAAAACTGTTGCCGATGCACAGCAGCCGGACCGTGTCGCGCGACTCCATCACGGAACTGCATTTAAGGTCACCGCCGGTCTGGGCGATCCCGGAAACCGGCCACAGAGAGAAGATGCAGCAAAGCGACAACAACTGCAAAACTTTCTTCATGATACAATATCAATTACTGCATGAACGCCGATGGCTATTCAGCCGACCGGGTGCCAAAAAGATCTACCGTCCTGTCGAGGAGAACAGAAAACTCCAGACGGGACAGCGGTCGGTCATTCGGCCTGGCACCGTTGAATTCGTCCAGCACAGACGCGACCTGATCCGCATCGCCGCCCAATGCGAGAAGAATCCCCGGCAGTTCGGACACGGAAACGGCCTCACCCTCATTCAGCGACACCTTCTCTGCCAAATCCGGATAGTCATCCTGGAGCCCCTCAACCAATTCAACGCGAAGCAAAGGATCATTGATCCTGAACACGGTAATGTTCTCCCATCCCATACTGATGCCGTCGCCTCTGAGGATGCCGCAGGCCCCGACCTTCTGTATGGCCTCGAAGCCGTCGTCCGTAGGCTTGAGATCAATATAAGGCATAATGTAGCCATCCCCGTCAAGGATCACCTGCTGAACCTCTCTGACTCCTTCCGGAATGCCCTGAATCCTCTTCGTGTCATTTTCATACCGGCCGACTCCGCAGATCTGGTCCACGGTCCTGCCGGAGCGAACCGCAAGCGCGGCAATCGTACCCGCGGCCTGGCCGACCTGCATAATGACCGGCTGCAGCCTCGTGGTGCCGTTCACGATATTCGACACGGAAATGGCCTTGTCAGCCACGAGAAGATTGTCGAATCCGGCCGGGACGAGGGCCCTGATCGGCAGATTGAATGAAGGGACAGGATAGAAATGCAGGTCCGGAAGCCCTTCATAGTCAGCATATCGGCCATGATGATGATCCACGGGATAGTCGCCCACCGCGATGCCCTCCTTGTACAGTTTCAAAGGCATGTCATAAGGCCTGGCCACATAATCCATCGTGAAAAGCACTTCGCCGCGCGTCCTGCGGGCCTCCCTGTAATAAGGGAACAGGGCAAGTCCGTCATCCGTGGGGAATTCGTCGTAATCTATGCCTATATTCTTCTGCCCCATGGCTGTCTGAAGATAGTACACGAAGCCGAACGTCTGCGCCTTGGCCGCCTTAAGAGCCTCCTCCCTCTGCTCTCTGTTCATCTCCACCACGTTGAGATAAATATCATTCCCCCTCGTCGGCCAATTGAGCATATACTGATTACCGGAAGGAAGCCTCCCAAATCCAAGCAGATCATGCACCGTTCCTCCGTTTTCCATTGTCCCGGGCCCGGTACAGCCAACATACAGCGTCGAATCATAGTCCGCGGGCCTTTCCATGGTCACGTCCGCATCGGGGCCGTAATTCCGAAGCACGCAGACATAGGTCAGATCCTGGAGAATATGGTTCGCCTCCTCCGGCGCGATTGACTCTCCAGTGTCCGCCCTGGCGTCCATGCCGAGCCTGTACGGCACCCTAACCGCCGCAGCCACATCTCCGAGTTCAGTCCCGTCTATCAGGATTTTGGCCTTCACCTTGAACGCCTTTCCGTCCTGTTTGGACAATGAGACCGTCCACCCGTTGTCTGTCTGCTCAATTTCATTGAAGACGGTGTTGTACATAACCTCAAGTTTCGGCTCCTTTGCGGTCATGTTCCTGAACACATCGGCGGCTACTTTCGGCTCGAACAGTATCTGGCTGACCCAGCCGGAGTTAAGGGCGTCGTATCCTCCGTAACGGCCCGCCAAAGAGTCACAGAACTCGCCGAAAAGTCCGGCGTGCATATTATGATTGCCGTCTATGCCTCCGACACCGGAGGAAGTCAGCATTCCGCCAAGCCAAGGTCCCGGCTCCACGAGAATTGTGTTCGCCCCGAGCCTTGAAGCCTGCACGCCGGCACTCACGCCGCCGGCGCCTCCGCCGATGATCAGCACGTCACACTGCCTGTCGCAGGACCATGCGATCAGGGCAATGCCGAGCAAAATGAAGAATTTAGCGATTCGATTCATCATATATCCGTTGATTTAAAATGATGATGTTTCATTCTGTATCTCTGGGATCAGTCCCGGAATAGACAAGTATGCGGGTCAAGCCGATTTCCACGTCTTTTCTCGGGTTCAGCCACTCAAACGACAAAGTATGGTCGGTGTCCTCAAGATTATACTTATAGAACAGATCAAGCTTGCGCTTCAAGAAAGCAACCGGCAATTTCACGGTCTCAACCTGCTGCCCGTCAAGATTCACAGCCACTTCAGCGACATATTCCTTGTCGGCGATTTCAGAACCCTTCTTACCGTTCATGTGATACCCGACGACAACCCCGTTGCCTGTAAAATTGATCACTTCACCGAATTTTCTGTCCGTCCATTCATTTGACACTGGAAAATGCCCGACAAATGACTGCTCCAGTCTAACCGTTTCCGGACTTTGAACCTTGATCTCGACATTGTCTTCATTGACTGTTCCGCCATTAAGACTGATTACTTCCAATGCCTGATCATAAGAAAGCTGATATGCCTTGTTCAATGAAATGTCCGTATAGGCAAACGGTCTGTCTTCAACTTCATAAAGATTCTTTTTCCAATATTCCGGAATATTGT
>JAJPZA010000180.1 GCA_021204625.1 Clostridia bacterium
TAAGGTCGATGGCTTTGTCGGGAAGAAAACGGTCGGAGATGTAGCGGTGCGAGAGCTCTACGGCGGCTATTATCGCGTCGTCCTGTATGCGCACCTTGTGATGGTTCTCGTAGCGCTCCTTAAGGCCACGGAGAATGCTCACGCTCGAGGCGACATCGGGCTCGTCGACCACGACGCTTTGGAACCGACGCTCAAGGGCTTTGTCTTTCTCAAAGTACTTCTGATACTCGTCCAAGGTGGTCGCTCCGATGCTTCTCAGTTCTCCGCGGGCGAGAGCTGGCTTCAGGATGTTCGCTGCGTCCATGGCTCCTTCGCTTTTCCCCGCGCCAACGAGCGTGTGTATTTCGTCGATGAAAAGAATTATCCCGCCCTGGCTCTTGCTCACCTCGTTGATGACGCTCTTCAGCCTTTCCTCAAACTCGCCTTTGTACTTGGCTCCTGCGATGAGAGCCCCCATGTCGAGCGAGAAGAGCTGCTTGTCCTTAAGGTTCTCCGGCACGTCTCCCCGCAGGATCCTGTGGGCAAGCCCCTCCACGATGGCGGTCTTTCCCGTGCCTGGCTCGCCGATGAGGATGGGGTTGTTCTTGGTTCGGCGGCTCAATATCTGAAGCACGCGGCGGATTTCCTCGTCCCTTCCGATGACAGGGTCAAGCCTTCCCGCCCGCGCCTCGTCGACAAGGTTCTTCGCATACTTGGAGAGGCTCTGGTAAGTGTCCTCGCTCGACTGCGATGTCACCTTCTCTCCGTTCCGCAGCTCACGGATGGCAGCTGCAAGCTCCCGCTCTGTCACGCCTGCGTCCTTAAGGATTCGGGCAGCGGTGCAGGGCGTGGCGAGAATTGCCTGAAGCATCGGCTCGACGGAGGTGAACTCGTCGCCGTTCTTCGTGGCAAGCTCCTCGGCTTTCTGTAGGATAGTGCTAACATCTCGGCTGAGAAACGGCTCGCCTCCCTGCACTTTCGGCAGGCTTGCTATTTGTGCGTCGAGGGCTTTCCCGACGGCTGCGGGGCTAACCCCAAGCTTGCGGAAGATGAAGCCCGTGACCTGCTCCGCCGCCTTCATTATGCCGGCGAGCAGATGTTCGGGCTCCAGGCTTTGCTGTCCGTGCTCCTGGGCTATGCGCACCATCTCCTGCACGGCTTCCTGGGCTTTAATCGTGAATTTGTTCAGGTTCATAGTCTTGCTCCTTTCTTTTTTCTGTTTATTTCTGCCAAACCTCTGGGGCAAAACCAGTGCGGGTACCCTCAAGCGTGCCACATTGTCGTGGTTTATGACAGTTGGTTCACCGTTGCGAGTGGCAAACCTCAATGAAGATGACCAGTGTGTCGCAAGAAGATCACATTAACAAAGAATGCCTCCCCTTCCTTTTTCTCGTCTTGAAGGTAAGCTTTTCTTGCATTGTTTATCGGGGTTTCGGGAAGAATGCGTACTTTCGCGTATGACAAATACAGTAGAGCCTATGTAGCATAGCAAAGAAAGGACGTTAAGATAAAAAGCGTTAGCTTAGTTCTTGTTCTTAGAAATCGCCAATTTCATAGCAGTCAAGAGCGAATGTTAATGTTCACGCATGTAGCGTGGACTTTTCTCGTATATGACTGCGCGGTGTTTGGCGATACCCTAAGAACGTAGACGAAGTTATTGGTCCACGTTTTTTATTTATTGTCTAACCTCAATCTATGGACTGTCTAAACTAAATTGTTAAACACTAAAACAAGGGATCAATGAAAAAGAGAATTTTAATGCTGTTACTCGCCTGTGGTGCGGTGGTTAGCCTAAGCGCACAAATAATCCGCACCGAGGAATTGGAGAACTACGCCAAGGAAAAGTTCGGAGACAACTGGGTCGAGGCTGCACAGAACCTGGGCTCGCAGCTACAACTCGACCAAAACAACGGATTGACTTACGTGCAAGTGATTGAAACCCCAGGCGTGTCGAAGGATCAGTTGTACGTATTGCTGAATTACTGGTTTACTTCCACCTTCAACGATGCGGATGCCGTCATAAACCTTAACGACCGGGAGCTCGGAACCATAATCGCTCAGGGATATCTCTCGAACATTGCGCAGCATACTGGAGGGATGAACTCTTATTCCGTAAGCATTAAGCCGATAATCAAGTGCGATATCAAGGAAGAGCGGGTGCGTATCACCTACACCGTCCCATATTACACCGTAATCAAAATGGCTGGTGGCGGAATTATGGGAGCGCTCGGCGGAACAGTCGGGACTCGTGTGGACGAGAACTGGACGTTAGACAAGAGTTTCCCTTTCTATGAGAAGGACAAGCAAAAGAAGACTGCCTCCAAAGCCTTGGTGATGTCACACGCTTACTCCAACGTGCTGATGGACAAGATCGAGGCTTGCGTCAAGCAAGGCATGACAGGCAACGAGAATGACGACTGGTGACGGGCGTTTGTAAATCTTACTTAGGAACTTCTGTGACAAAGGCTTCATGGAAGTTCCTTCGCTTTATTGCTGTGCAGGAAGTAGGGGGTGAAGGAAAGGCCGCTTAAAGTTCACCTTAAAGTTCACGGATGCGCCATGACAGTGCTTAGGAGCGTGACCATCCTTCCCAGTGTCTATCGGTGTTCTCTCAGGGCTGTGAACCCCTTCTTAAGTTCACCTTAAAGTTCACCTTAACTCACTCCTCCGCAAGGCGGTCGAGCTGAGGCACGGTGGTCATCTTGCCGTCCACGACGCAGACCGTGTCAACTATGGCGCGGCAAGAGAGCTTCATGTCGGGCAGGCGGTAGATGTCCTGATGGAAGACGTACTTTATGCCGTCCTTCTTGAGGCGGAGCGTGCAGAGGAACTCCTCGCCGCTCTTGAGTGGATGCTTGAAAGCCATATTGAGGCGAGCCACAACGGCGTCGATGCCTTGCTGGTGCAGGGCGGCGAACGACA
>JAJPZA010000151.1 GCA_021204625.1 Clostridia bacterium
CCCCGTCGACGACGAGCCTTGACTTCCCCGGCGGGGAGGTCGACCTCAGATGGAGCGTGAGCGGAAGTCAGACGGCGGGCTACATCACCGTCGAGACCACCATAGGCACCGTCACGGGGTACGACGAGGACGGGGGCGGGGACGTGTACGTCCTCGTCAGTCCCAACACCAAGTCGACCTCTCAGACGGGAACCGTCACCGTGTACTACGTCGAGAACGACGAGACCGTGGCGACGGCCACGGCGACGATAACCCTCGCGGCCGCGCCCTACGACAACTACTCCCCTGCCCTCACAAGCCCGATGACGAGCAGCGTCTACCTCGGCAGCAGCCTCTCGTCGAGAGAGGAGGTTGCGGTGACGTTCAGGTTCACCACCGACGGCTACACGGACAGCGTGCGGGTCGCCTCCTCCGACTGGTACGGGGCGCACACGGCCCAAGGCAACGCCTACGGCATCAACTCCCTCACCCTCAACGGGACGGAACTGACGAAGAACGGGACCGTGACACTCAGTCCCGGCACGACCTACGAGATGACGGCGGTCATCACCCCGGCGGCGATAACCTCCCTCAACTACGGCTGCGAGTTCTCCCTCACACTGACCCCGTGCGTCGGAGACTGGGCGGGCAGTCCGGTCGAGTTCCAGGTCTACACGGGCAACGCGGGAGAGATAACGTCCGACTAAACTTCAAAACGACATGGAAGAGCTTCACATAGTAAAACCGACGTATCATGAAGCGTGAAAACGAGATAAACGGCCCGATCAGGGTGTCGGGCGACGGCACGTTCAGGGGCGGCGTGACCTCCGGCGGCGCGGGGGCCTTCAGAAAGGGCCTCTCGACCGAGGAGAGCGTGTCGGTCGGCAGGGACGTGACCGTCGGCCGCAACGCCCATGTGGGCGGCGACGCCGTCGTGAAGGGCAGCCTGCGCGTCTGCGGCTGGCTTGACGCGGACAACGTGAAGCAGCCCTGCGTGGGCCTCTATGCCTCCATGGAGCAGCTGATCGCGGCCCATCCGAGGCCGCTCAACGGCCTCTACGCCCTCGTCCTCATAGAGGACTCGGAGAACGCCCTTCCCGCCGAGGTCTACCGCGCGTGGGGCGGGACGTGGACGGACACCGGAAAGACCTCCGGCGAGATAGTCCTCTCCCTCGACAGCCTCTATGGCCAGGTGGCGCAGGCCCTGGAGGAGACCGTCTCCAGTATGGTCGACAAGGCCGTGGAGACGGCGGTGGACGCGGCCGTGGACAAGGCGGTCGCCAAGGCGATAGCCGTCTACGACTTCTCCGACGCGATCTCCTCCGCCCTGGACGCCTACGACTTCTCGCCGGAGATAAAGGAGGCGGTGGACGCCGCCATAGAGGATCTCGACCTGCACTCATGCACCTGCGGCGAGACGAAATACTACACCCTCACCATAGTCCCGACGCCCTCCGACGCGACCGTCTACATCGACGGCGTGGAGCAGAGCTTCACCAAGGTGGCGAGGGGCACGACAGTGACGTGGAAGGTCTGCAGGGACGGCTACGTCACGCAGAGCGGCTCCTACACCGTGGTCATGGACCACACGATGGAGGTGAGCCTCCTCGCCGAGGAGGACGAGTACATCAGGTTCGGCGCGGAGGACACGGCCCTTCCGGCGGAGGGCGGAAGCGCGACGCTGGAGCTGGAGTCCAACACGTCATGGAGCCTCGACACCGAATAGACACTTATTGTTCAACCCTTTAATAATTACAGACATGGCATTAGACTGGCTTAAGCTGGATCCGGCGTCCGGAACTGACGACGCCGCGATCAAGGTGACCGCATCGGAGCACACCGGGCGCGTCGGGAGAACGGGAACCGTCACCGGAACGACGGCGGGCGGCAAGACCGCGACCGCCAAGGTGACCCAGGCCGCGAAGGAGGAGTTCACCACCCTCAGCGGCTTCACAATCAAGGACGGGAAGGTGACCGTCACCGGAACCTCCAACTCCGCCGCCGTCGCGGTGGACACCCCGATCGAGGGCGTGGAGAAGTACGCCCTCACCGTGGACGGAGCCGCGCAGAGCGGCTGGGACGGCGTGGACAGCACCGCCGTTGACGGCGATCCGGGAGCCGCCGCGCAGTACGGCTTCACCATCACCTTCGACCTTCCGGCCTCTCTCAACGAGGCGGGCGACAACAGCGCGACCCTCGGCGTGAACGGCGAGACGATCGAGATCACCAACGACAACGTGGAGAGCTACATCAGCTTCGACCTCACCGAGCTCAGCTTCGAGGCGGCAGGCGGCGACCTCACGCTCAACGTGACCTCCAACGACAGCTGGACCCTCGACGTCGGGGACTCCGACTAAACTCCCTTGAACCATGGCCAAGGACTGGATAGACATTGACACGGCGGCGGGATCGGGAGACTCCGCCGTCAGGGTCACCGCCTCCGGGTACACCGGAAGGGCGGCGAGGACCGGAAGGATAGCCGGCGCCACGGCCGGAGGCGCGACCGCCGAGGCCGAGGTCAGCCAGAAGGGCGCGGCGGAGATCACCGAACTGACCGGATACACGACGGGCGGAGACGGCACCGTGACCGTCACGGGACGGTCGAACTCGGCGAGCCTCGCAGTGTCGGGGATCGACGGGGCCTCGTTCGCCCTCTCGGTCGGAGGGTCCGTCCAGTCCCCGTGGAACGGCATCGACAGCGTTTCGGTTCCCGGCGATCCGGGGGCCGAGGCTGTCTTTGAATTTGAGATAATCATCACCCTTCCCGACACGAAGGGCGGCACATACACCATTGACGTGAACGGCGAGGAGATCAACGTTGAGGTCGAGGGCGACACCGTGACCTACGGCACGCCGATAGTCACTCTCAGCTACGCCACCATTCCC
>JAJPZA010000081.1 GCA_021204625.1 Clostridia bacterium
TACTTGAAGAGACAAAAGCACCGGAAGGTTATGCAGTCACTCCGTATTTTTATCTGGTACATATAAGTTACGGAGAGGTGGTGGAAATACAGGCCTGGCAGTCACTTTCTGACGGAACTGTGGAACAGGTCGAAGGTGAGACCTGGAATGGAACTGTGGTTGACGAGTCCATTGAACTGAACATTTACAAGTATGTGATGTATGGGACAGATAATACCGCCTCGGATTATTATGATACTGCTCTGGCAAATGCGAAGTTCATTCTCTACCGTGATAATGGCGACGATACAGAATATGCAGTGATATCAGATGGCAAGATAACAGGCTGGACCACTGACCGGGACGAGGCGACAGCTGTTGCCACAAATGAAGACGGCCTGATAAGTGTCAGCGGAAGCAGCGGAAACGGATTTTATGCAGGCACAACATATTATATTGAAGAAACAGAGGCCCCTGACGGGTATCTCCTTTTGGAGGATCCTTACAGTTTTTCTTTCGATGAAACGGGCCGGGTGACAGGGGACGGAGTAATTACTATCTCCTATGGTGATTCGGAGATGACCGTATATGCGGTCGGTAACCCCTTTAACCCGGAACTTCCTTACACCGGGGGAATAGGAACCAGGCCGTTTAAGGTCGGTGGAGTGCTGATATTGGCCTTTGCAGCTTCCTGTCTTGTATATTTAAACCGGAAGCGGAGAAGGGAGAGCAGCTAATCAGGGAGATGAACCATGAGTGATGAAAGATGTAACGGGAATTTACAATAAAAAGAGAGAATACATACTTTAAAAATAAGGAGGAAGAGGAAGATGAAAAAACTCAGAAAGCTGATCGGTATCATGTTGGCGATGGCGTTTTGCCTGGGGCTGTGCGCCACAGTGTTTGCCTATGATACCGCGGACAGCTACACCATTACCATCGAGAATACGACGGCCAACGAGAGCTACAGTGCCTACAAGATTTTCGATGCGAAATATGACAGCAAGACCGGGGCGGTGACTTATACCATCGATTCATCGGCCAACGCAAATTGGTATAATTATATCCTTGTCTATGGAAGTGACATTTTTAAGATGACACAGGTCGGGGATACGGACACTTACAGAATAAGTTTGGCGGACGGTGTGTCAGATGAGGACATCGTTGCATTTTTCGAGGGCATAGAAATCCCCGGAGATGTAAATGCAGCTGCCGCGGCGACCGGGCTCGGAACAGGAGGCGCACTTTCGCTGGATGTGACGTCCAGTGGAGCTGGATATTATTTTGTCACTTCAACGCTGGGGGCTGTCGTGACGCTGACATCGGCGACTCCGGATGCCACAGTGATTGACAAGAACAATGGGCCCTCCGTGGAAAAGAAGATCAAGAACAGTGATGGCGATCTGGTAGACTGGGATACTGAGGCCATGGGCGATGAAGTGGAATTCGTTGTAGATGCCGATGTACCCCTCTATGACGGCGATAAGCTGGTGACCGAGTACATCTTTACCGATGAGATGGAAGACGGGCTGGAGATCGAGCTGGATGACAGCAATATCACTTATAATATAATTAACGGAAAATATTATCTTGCTGATACAACGATCAACAAGTGGATTACCCTGGTAAACAGTGACGGCAGCTATTGGGCCGCCTCTGAAGATGACAGCAGAGAAGGAATATATATGGGTACTTTTACCATGGCGGCCTATAACATTACCGTGGAGCTGACCGGTGTGCAGACCATTACCAGGGAATCTGATGGAGAGAATATTCTCGTTGCCACAGGTTTCGTCCTGACTTATTACACCTATGATGTGGACAGTTATGTGGAGGGTGATCCTGATACGATCGACACTTCCAATTATCCCACAACTGCGACAATCTATATTGATTATACTGCCCATGTGGAGGAGGATGCGGAGTTTGAGGAGGAAAACACCATTGCACTGGCATGGCTGGTGACTCCTTATGACAATCCGGCACCGGAGGATTCCACCCCCGGCGGAAATGAGGAAGATAAGGTAGAGGTCTATGAGACAGAGCTGAAGCTGATCAAGATAGACGGAGAGACTGGCGACAGGCTTGGCGGAGCCACCTTTACCCTGAGCGGAGAAAATCTGGATGAGGTAAAGCTGTCCACTGATTATACTTACACTCCTGTGACGGTTGAAAATCCGGCTGGAGTAGATGATGACATTTATTACAAACTGACTACCGGAGAATATACCACAACTGCTCCCACGGATGAGACCATGGATGCTTATGAGGATGATACACAGTACACGCTGGAAATAACCTATGAGTATCAGCGCGTGAGTGAGGATGGCACAGTTGTCATCGGCACCACCAGTGGGGACGGACTCCTGACTTTCCTTGGATTAAATGAGGGAACGTATACACTGACTGAGACAGGTGTACCCGACAGTTATAATGGGTTGGATGGAAGCATTGAGATTACGATTTCTTATAATGAGGAAACCGGAGAATTCACCGCAGTGATGACCGGTGCCGATGGAAATACTATAACTGATACACTGGGCAATACTGTGACTCTCACTCAGGATGAAGACGGCGCTATTGTCGTCACAGTGGAAAATAATGCCGGAATCGTCCTTCCGGGCACCGGCGGCATAGGCACCACTATCTTCTATATCATCGGCGGTATCCTGGTGGTTGTGGCAGTGGTAGTTCTGGTTACCCGCAGACGGATGCGTAAGAGCGCGTGAGTAAAACCGGGTAGTCAGATAAAGGCTGAGCGGAAAGTGATTGAGGAAGTTTTAGGATGGAGCAGAAGAAGCGGGGACGCAGGCTGACGACTATCATTCTGATTTTGGCGCTTGTGGCCGGCCTGTGCCTGCTTTTGTATCCCACCGTCAGCAACTG
>JAJPZA010000188.1 GCA_021204625.1 Clostridia bacterium
CACGTCTCCGGCGACGACGCAGATCTACACCGAGAGCATCAAGGAGGAATTGAGACTTCAAAACGCGCCCGAAACGCTGTTGGATAACGCTTACTAACATCGAGAGAGAATGGCATCGGACAGAATTACATCAAGGCAGTGGTCGGTCGGAGAGAACAAGGTCTTTCTGACCGTGGAGAACGGATCGATCGTGTACCGGGCGGATAGCGGAACGGCCCAGGACTTCAAGAGCATCGAGGGATATGTTGAGGGAATCAGTCAGACAGAGCGGACATTCAGCAGGAACAAGCCCAAGCTGTGGCACATCGACATCCGGAACAAGCTGACCAGGCAACTCTACACTCTGACATTTCCGTACACCTCCGGAGCGTTCATGAATATCGTCCTGCAACTTGGAAGCGACAAGGGCATCAACGCCATCATGCGCCGACTCCCGGTGAAGATCGAGGTCTGCAAGAGCAGGGGCGGCGACCGGGCTATGGTGTCTTACTGCGGCGAGAGACTTGATTCGGCCGAGAGCCGGATTCCGCCGATCGAGTACACGACCGTTGACGGAGAGCGGGTCAAGGACAGCAGCAGGAGGATGGAGTGCGTCTCATACTACGCCGACAATATCCGCTTGGCACTGATGAGCCGGGAGGGGTTTAAATATGTAAACTAATCAACAAGTAAACTAATTTACAAATTATATGGATAGAATTGAATTGTCAAACTTCAAGGAGTTCAAGCTGTTCCCGGCAATCTACTCCGACCCAAACAGAGCTTTCCGCGACATGGACTTCAAGTTCTTCAACGATCATTGGGGTAGCAGAAAGCACCGGAGGAACGGAGATCCGGACGGCCATGGAGCATATACGACACAAATATCGGCCAAATATCCGGGCCGTGTTCGTGACTGGTCGGAAGAAGATTCGGTCGGGCTGATTGACTGGTACATGGAGAGAGAGGGAAAGGACTTCTTCACGGCACTGAAAGAACTGGCAGATCTTTATGGTCTTGAGCTTCCATCCGGATATAACAGCGGTGACGCGGAAAAATACGAGAGGTGGAGGAAGAATGTAGATGTGGCGCAGAGCCACTTCCACAACGCGCTATGGAGCGGGAGCGAAAAAGCCAAGGAGGTCATGGATTATCTTCTTAACGTCCGGCACTGGACAACCGAGAAGATCCAGGCCGCGAAGCTCGGTCTTTGCACTACGGACACATTGAAGAAGTTGGACGACATCGTTGCTTATGCTTCCGGCATAGGGGTGACTCACGTCCTTTCCCTGCCGTATGAAAACGGCGGCAGAATGTTCGGGCACAAGTTCCGAAAGATCGACGACACGACAGACGAACCGAAATACTTGAACTCCACTGGCCTTACAAAGAGTTATGGTTTCTTCAATATGCCATATAGGGCAGAGGAGATCGTGATTGTTGAGGGCGAACTTGATGCGCTGAACGGCCAGGTCAGTTTGGATTTACTGCCGGACGTAAAGGGCAGGTATAACATTGTCGCAACAGCCGGAGGGGCGGCGAGCAGAGGACAACTGGAGGACGCGAGTCGGCGAGGTGTCAAGAAGATTACCCTACTATACGACAATGACGATAAGGGGGACGAGTTCACGGAGTCCACATATAAACTGGCCTCCTCAATGGGATTCAAGGTTTTTGTCGCTTGTCTTGATGACTGCAAGGATTCTGACGAGTACCTCGGTAAGCACGAGACAGAGGAATACAAGTCTATTATTGACAACGCAGAGCCGAGTTATCTGTGGAATTACTATCAGCTTATCCGGCCGAAGTACGCCGACCAGGGCGGCATTACCGACAAACAGCGGGCCGACTACGCTGATGAGGTCTGCGCCCTTGCCTTAGAAACGAACATTATTGATCGAGAGCGTCTGTACGCCGTAACGGCGGAGGACTTTAACGGACTTAAGATAGACAGAGACGACTTCCGCGAGTGGGTCGCGGCCAAGGACAGAAGGAGGGCGGACGAAAAGCGGACGAATGACATCAAAAAGGCCGTGGCCGACATCACGGCAGCAACCGAGAACGGAGACATCTACAAGGCGACTCAATTGATTCGCGTGACCGCAGACAAAGAACGCTCGGAGGACAATGCAGAAGAATATGCGAAAGTTTTAAGTCCCAAGTCTCCTGCCGAGGTCAGCAGACTGATCGCCGGGATCAAGGATGGTATTCCGACCGGATATTATTTCAGCGACAAAGAGAACAAGGAATCGTTCACGCTCAATGCCGGACTGACATTTATCTGCGGGAACCGGGCACACGGCAAGACTTCATTGCTGAACAACATCGCCATCAACGTGGCCCGGAGAAACATAATCGAGGGGAACGGTCAAAGCGTCCTGTATTTCTCCCAGGAGATCGGACTTCCGTTTCTTTTTCCGGATCTAATAAATACTTACGTGAACTGTCCGCTCATTAGTGCCAACCCAAGGCGGACTATTGTAAGCTACTATAAGGGCTTCGAAGATCGATTCTTTAAGGAGGATGATGATCACGAACTGATATATCTGCCCGAAAAATATGTGCTGCCAGTAGGGCACTTTCCGGACGGGACGAAGCCGCAGACATTGACAACATACGACTACTTCCTGCACGAGCAGGACATATTCATGGAACATTACATCAAGAGCGGGGCACTCATACCGATAGATGAAGCATATAAGGCAGAACGAATCCTGGACGCAGTAAAGACGGCCATGACGAAATACAACGTCTCTATTGTATGCATCGATTACGCACAGCTACTTTATTCGGTGGAGACATCAAGGCTAAGAACCGAGGAGATAAAGAAAATCGTGAACGACATAAAAGACTTCGCTAATAAGGCAGGAATTCCATTTGTGTTGGCGGCGCAGTTCAACAGAGACGTACACACACCTCTTGACGTTGACACGAACAACATCGGCGAGGGCGGCGACTTCGAGAGGATCGCCGACACCTGCGTTGGAATATTCAGCCTTAAGGAGCTAAAGAGACCGAGTAACTTCTCTACGACGGGAAAGGGAGGAGGAAAGAAAGACGAGGAACTCATAAAGACGTTACAGAGGATTAGCGGACTCGAAGACGTTGATCCGGACAAAATCAAGAACCTTGAACCGATAAACAATAAGATCTACGTCCGGCTGATGAAGCGCAGATACGGCCCGGCACCGATCGAGATAGCACTGGACTGGGAGGGAAAGACAAAGTACATCACTCCAAACGACCAGGATTACATCGATAGGTATATCAATCGAGGAAAGGCCGCGCCGAAACAGCAGCAGTTTCCGTTTAAAGAGGATGATCCGGGTGATCTCCCGCCATTTTAATAAATTTGTAAACTAATCATCAAGTAAACAAGTAAACCAATTTCCAATGACACGAGTAATAGCTTTCGCGAATCACAAGGGCGGAGTCGGCAAGACGACATCCGTGGCGAACATAGGGGCCGCACTGGCCGCGAGGGGACAGAACACACTACTCATCGACATGGACGCGCAGCAGAACCTCACGTTCAGCTTTCTGTCGGAACGAGGAGAGGACGTTGAGGTGAGTCTGTATGACGCGCTGATGGGCAGGAAACCGCTTCCCATAACCAACATCAAGCCCGGACTTGACCTTGTGCCCGCATCGATAGACCTTGCCATGGCCGAGACCGAACTGGCCGCGCAGCTTTCGCGGGAGTTCATTCTGAAAGATCTGTTGGAGAGCGTGACCGACCGCTACGACTATATCCTCATCGACTGCCCGCCGAGCCTTGGACTGATAACATACAACGCGCTGACGGCGGCGACCGACTTGTACATTCCGCTGACGGCGGAAGCACTGCCGTTGAAAGGGCTGAATATGTTGGAGGAGGTCGTGAACCTCATAAGCCGGAGACTGAATCCGGCACTGGCCGTGAGCGGCGTGTTCTTCACCAGGTACAGCAACCGGAGACTCAACGCTGCGGTCGTGGCAAACATCGAGCAGCGGTACGGAGAGAAAGTGTTCAAGACGAAGATTCGGGAGAACATCGCCCTGGCGGAAGCTCCACTGGAGGGAAAGGACATCTTCTCATACGCGCCGGGATGCAACGGAGCGGCCGACTATAGGCAGCTTACCGAAGAAATACTTGCGAGAACAAAATAAACCTTTCGTATTATGGCAAAAATTGATAGACTACAGAACCTAATCAACGGACTCAGCCCGGCACCAGGACAACCGCCGGAGTCCGAGACCAACTCAATTGACGAACTTGCACTCAATCCGGAACAAGCCGCGAAGCTCCAGGAGTTAAGGACGAGGAAGCGGGGACGGCCGAGGGACGGACAGCACCGACCGCCAGTGGAGCGGGCGACATTCCTTGTGAGCAGGGACATAACCAGGAAACTCAAATACATCGCCCTGGCTGACACGAAACTCTACAAGACGGTCGTATGCGAGGCACTGACATCCTACATCGACACGTGGGAGAGCGAGAACGGAACAATAACAATATAAATCGAAAGAGACATGACGAAGAACGGACGGAAAGCCGGAGACGGCCGAGGACGGTTGGGAGGTCGGCAGAAAGGGACACCCAACAAGGTGACGGCAGACGTGCGCAGCAGGATCGGACAGATCGTTTCGGAATACTTCACCGAGGACGACTTCAAGAGAGACCTCCAGGCCCTGGAGCCGAAAGACCGGATCCTGGTGATGGAGAAACTTGCGGCCTACGTGATACCGAAGCTCCACAGCACATCGCTTGAAATGGCGACCGAGAGCAGGAGGACGATCGAGGACATCCTCGTGGAGTTGTCGGAGGAGACGGAAGCGCAGCAGCAGCGGGCCGTTGTCTAAGCCGTCCGGACATTCATCGAACACTTAAACGAACAACATGAACCATGATAGAGATTGACGGAATGAAAATGTACGACAGCGAGGAGACCGCGAAGCTGTTCAACATCACGATCGCGGCCCTTGCCCGTTGGCGTAAGAAAGGTATAATCCGAAGCGTGTACATCGGCAAGAAGAAGTACACGTCCGAGCAGACCATCCGGGATTTCCTTAACGGCCTTATCGAGCCTAAGGCACTTCCGAAAAATGTAAACAAGTAATATTGTAAACAAGTAAACCATTTTTTATTTCCATAATTCCTACATTACAGAAATTAGAAAAGGGAAAGAAAAACACCATTATAAGCAAACACGGCGACTCCGGACTGATCCGGTCGTTTAGGTTGCGGAATTGGTAAACTAATCATCAAGTAAACAAGTAAACCATTTATGGGAAAAGACCAGGACATAAACGAGCAGCTGCGGGATCTACTGAACGGTGGCACGGTTAAGGAGCGGGCGGCGTTTCTCTGTCGCAACTACGTTGACCGTTATGCCATGAACCTGCCACCGCTTATAACAAAGGAGCAGGCAGCGGCCATTGAAAGAACATTCATCTCTCCGGAAGAAAAGAGAGAATACTACAAGTATATCCACATCTACAACGTGCTGCGCTCCTTTGCTACGAGCTTCGGTCTTGTACGCGCCCAGTTCTATGAGAAAGCGAACCAGTTGCAGGGGTTTCTTTGGCTGTTGGCCGCGCACGAGGAGGAGGAGAGGAACCTTAACACAATTCATCGTCTGACAAACGTGTTGGCGGCTTCGCTGTACTACGGGGCGAAAACCGATCCGAAAGACGAGCCGGGAAAGGACGTGGAAAAGAGAGATACATACGCATCACAAATCGAACACCTCATGGAGCTTCTAAACGACCGCATCAAGACATTCGACCTCTTTGACGCGGACGTGACGGTCTGCGACTACTCTATACATTCCGACTCCAAGGAAGAATTTCATGGACTGCGTGAAGTCCTTTCTACGACAGACATGATTCAAGTAGACAATTCCGGTCTATGGGATCTTGTCAAGAGCCTGGCGGCGAGCACCGAGAAAAGGATGATCCAGTACAAGTCCGCCATCATAGCGACCGAGAACTGGACTAAGAGCAAACGTGGCGGCAAGGACTTCATGCCGTCTCTTATCCGCGACTGCATCAAGGAGGAACGCGAGGACGATTATTCGATTCCAGCGGAGTTCAGCGCAAGAGCACTGGCCGAGCGCATCGCGAAAGGGGAGCAGGTGACAGATGAAGATCGAGAGCGGGCGATATTTCCGAGCTTCAACCAGGTGGAGCCGGACAAGAAACTGATCGAGGAATGGACGAAAAGAATTAAAGCGACAGACAAGTATGGCGATTGACGAAAAACAGATCATTGTCGGCGAGAAGATAAAACAGCAGGAGAAAGACTTCACCTCAATATCTTCTCCGGCGGCGCGAGCTGCCGATGAAAGAGGTCTTGTTCTTAGCCGGACGACCGTGGCCTTGATGCAGCAGGTGTCATGCGTGCGACTGAAAGACGTGTATGATACTACCGGACTGAATGAGGAGCAGGTAAGGGAACTAATGGCAATGAGAGATGAGGACGGCGAGCGCAAGATCATAGGTCGCAACGGGAAGCGAGTAAGCCTCACCTCCATCGAAACGAGAACCCTGATCGCCATTTCAATCATCCTATGTAGACATACTGATGATCCCGCAGTACAAGCAAAGTTCGCAAATCCATACAAGGCACCACCAGTGACAATCATAACTGACGTGGGAGACATTTCCTCAATCATTTATGGAAACCGGAAAAAGACGAACATCAACACGATAGATAAGGCCATAGATTCTCTTGCAGTAAAAAAACAACGCCAGGAGTTTGTGAGGGACAAAGTAAAGTCCACAATAATTTCTCCATTCATACAGACTGGGGAAGGAAGAACGCTCGAAAAAAATGGAAAGGTTATCGCCATGAGGGAAATAACTCCGGGAACAGCATTCTTCCTGGACTTCGGCGACCGATATGCGGACGCACCGGAGTCTCTATTTGAAGCCTGGCGAAAAAACGGTCGCGGCACCGAATTGTTCTCCATCCTGGTTGCGGATCTTCTGGCCAACCGTTGGCACTTTACATCGGCGGCTAAAAAAACCGAAAAAATATTGCGTTCGAAATTCAAGAATCTTCCGAATGATGAACTTGAAGAAAAAGTCCACAACGCAAAAATAAAAAAACTGACACGAGAACTCAACCTCTCAAAACTCCTGGAGGAAATGGTCGGCAGACAATACAGCAACAACCGTAAGGCCAAGGCCGACCTTAAGGAAGATCTTCAAAACGCGATGGCCGGACTGGTTGACGCAGGAATTGTAATAGACTGCCACCTGGAAAGGGGCGCAAAGGGCCAGGACAAACTTGTATTTGTCTACAACGAGAACTACGGCAGAGACGAGCAGACCGCAGAAGTAATGCCGGAAAAGAGACTTTTGAAATAGTGAAACAAAAATCACACTTAGGGAAATCGGGGTACGCTTTAGGGAAATCGGGGTACGCTTTAGGGAAATCGGGGTACGCTCTTTTTTTATAAAGCTCTTTAATCCAATTTGTTACACTGCCCCATTTTTCTCCTCAAAATATTTCAAAGTCTTTCAAAGACTTTGATAAGAAAAACTCCGGCTTATATCCTTGACGGATAGCCGGGTTTTTCTCTTGTGGGACGCAGCAGTAGTTACCATCCTGCCGATAGATGTGCAGCAGCCTGGCGGGCACGATGCCGAGGAGGGGGGAGAGAGACCACCTTTTCCGGGTACCGTACCTAATATTGACTTTCTTCTTTGGATGCCGACCTTTATGCCGACACGAGAAAAACGGATTTATCCGTGGCATAGCCTAATCCCCCACTACGTGGGAGAGGGCCGTTGCGAGCAAGGTGATATTCCGGTCGCTGTCCATCCTCTTGTCCGACTCCAAGACTAAAAATAATCGTATCTTTGCCACACATAACACTATGAGAATGAAAACCAAGACCAACAAGGAGGGCGGAAACACGAGCCTTAACACATCCAAACAGCAGAAGCAAGACGAGTTCTATACGCAGCTTAGCGACATATCTGACGAACTCAGACACTACAAGACCCACTTCGCCGGGAAGACGGTGCTCTGCAACTGCGATGATCCATACGAGAGCAATTTCTTCAAATTCTTCGCGCTCGTGTTCAATGACTGGAATATCAAGAAACTTATCTGCACGTGTTGGGACGGCTCGCCGATCGCGCAGCAGGATCTTGTTCTGTTCGAGGATGAGGTCAAGGACGAAAAAGGCCGGAGTCGGATCGCATATAAGATCGAACTGACGGAGGTTAGAGATCTGAACGGAGACGGAGCAACCGACCTGGAGGACGTGAGGCTTCTACTGGAGGAGAACAAGCCGCAGCGGCTTGACGGACACGGCGACTTCCGGAGTGAGGAGTGTGTCGAGTTCCTTAAGGAAGCCGATATTGTAGTCACCAATCCGCCGTTTTCCCTATTCAGAGAATATATTGCGCAGCTGATGCAGTATGAGAAGAAGTTCTTGATTATAGGTAACCAAAACGGACTCACCTACAAGGAGGTCTTTCCGCTGATCCAGGATAATAGGCTTTGGTTGGGCTATCATAGCGGGCACACTCTGTTCGCCGTCCCGGATGACTACGAGATTCCCGATTTCTACGACAAGACCGACAGACAGAGGTTGAGGTCTAACGGATATATCATTGACGAGAACGGCAAGCTGTGGAGAAACCTCGGAAACATCTGTTGGTTCACAAACCTGGATCACAATAAGCGGCACTATCCGCTTGACCTATTCAAGCACTACACTCCGGATGAATATCCGCGCTATGACAATTATGATGCGATAAACGTTGATAAGGTCGCCGACATTCCGGCTGATTATGACGGCATTATAGGTGTCCCGATTTCGTTCATCGAGAAATATTGTCCGGAGCAGTTTACGATATTCGGAGCGACCGAGAGTGAGGGTAAGGGATTTTCGAGAGGGCTGTGGAAAGAGTCGTCTGACGTGGCTCAACCTCTTGTCAGAGGAAAGAGGATATATAAGAGAATTTTTATAAAGAAGATATAACGGTCATGAAGATCACACTACACACAATCCCAATCCGTGACCTGGTGAACGGATTCGAGGACAACGGCGAGGACGGCATTGTCGGCTACTTCGGAAAGCTGAACATTCGCCCGGCGTTTCAGCGAGAGTTCATATATGGCGAAAAAGACAAGATCGAGGTAATCAACTCCATCTTCAAGGGCTTTCCGTTGAACGTTATGTACTGGATCAAGGCCGAGGGCGGAGGTTATGAGTTGTTGGACGGTCAGCAGCGCACGCTCAGCATCTGTTCATATCACGAGGGAGAGTTCTTTGTCAAAGTGAACGGTTCGCTTAAGGGATTCCACAATCTGACCGCCGACCAAAAGGATATGTTTCTTGACTATGAGTTGCAGGTCTATATCTGCGAGGACGGCACCACTTCCGAGCAGCTCGACTGGTTCCAAATAATCAACATGGTCGGAAAGAAGCTGACCGACCAGGAGCTACTTAACGCCCTGCACACCGGGCCGTGGCTCGCGAGTGCGAAGCAGCGGTTCTCAAAGACCAAGTGTGTCGCGTATCAACTTGGCGACCGATACATGGACGGCCAACCTCTGCGCCAGGACTATCTTCACACCGTCCTCAAATGGATCAGCGACCAAGATCACACCAGTATCGAGAAGTACATGGGCACTCACCAACACGACAAGAATTCCGATAGGGAATGGCAGTATTTCCAAAACGTGATCCACTGGGTGGAGACCTTGTTCCCGCACTATCGGAAGAACATGGCGGGGATCGACTGGGGCATTCTCTACAACCGCTTCAAGGACGTTGAGTATTCCGCATCAGACCTTGAGGAAAAGGTGAGGTCTCTGACCCTGGATGATGATGTGCAGGTCAAGTCCGGCATCTATGAGTATCTTCTTTCCGGTGACGAACGCAAATTGAACCTCCGTGGCTTCTCCGACGGCATGAAGCAGTCGGCGTACGAAAGGCAGCAGGGCATCTGTCCGATCTGCGGACGGCATTTCGAGATAGATCAGATGGAGGGCGACCACATCACGCCCTGGCACTTGGGAGGGCACACGACTCCGGACAACTGCCAAATGCTCTGCCGAGACTGCAACCGGAGAAAGGGCGGAAGATAGGCAGCAGAATCGACAATAAAGGGCAACTGGTAGCCTAATCCCTCCAGGGGAGGTGGGAGTGGACAGCAAGCTGTCAACGTTCCTTAAATCGAAAGCAAATGGCCTTAATCGGCATCCTCTTTATTGTCCAATGTTGGATCGGACGCGTGGAGTTTTTTTCGCTCCTCCTTAAGCTGCCGGAGAAAGTTCCTTGTTTCCTCCACTTCGAGCCGGGCTGTCCGAACCATTTCACTGGTTCTGTACAACATCGCAGCACGTTCTTCTTTCCGGAGTTCGGGAAATTCTTTGCTGATGTAGAGCGAGGAGACTTCCGACCATTCTTCCATCCATCGCCCTTGTGTCTTGAAGTCGCATCTGACGTGTGCGACATTCGTGAGGGCGTAGACAATGTACTGTTGGCAGATGCTTAAGAAGAACTGGCGGCACTCCTCCTTGTCCTCAATGTAGTCTGACAACATCATGGCGGCTACGATAAGGCCGTGATATTGACTTTTGGTGAGAGCGCAGACGGGGCGGACGGGCCTCGTGTCTGCGGCTTGATCCTTTGGGTTAGTTTCCGTTTTCATGGCGTAGTGTGGTTAATTTACAAATGCTGTTTTAACTCCGGACATCACGTTTTTTAGGGCATCCTTTTCCTTGTGCCAGGTGACGTGTCCGGAGTCGGGCCGACTTTCCTACAAAGATACTTCCAAAGTCGTCTGCGTATCGTTCTGATCGACATGGCCGGACGGCGATACGGTTTACTAAAATAGATGAAAATAGTGAGAAATGGCCGGGTTGAGGTTGAGGGCACATTCTTCCGGAGCCGGCGGAACATCCACGGCGGCGGGCAGTCTGATATGCCCGAAATCCCATTATAGACGTTATATTCATAGATCATCGGAGCAAATAGAAAAGAATAGATATATCTGACATTATACCAATCAGTTACGGCGAAAAAATAATTCTGAAATAATTGATTTTCCGGCATTTTTAGATAACTGACCGACCTAAATTTGAGAGAGTGCCGAAGGTGTCTCCAGTGTAATTAACTATGCTGTTGATAAATAATTCACATTTATTATTGTTATTATAATTATTTTGTTACTTTTGTGCGTTGTTAATTTGTAAACATAAAAATAATTGACATGGGTACAAGTGCAGTAGCAAAGACAGCAGCGGTAAGCGTCCCGGCGTTCACGCAGGAGTGGAGGCCTACTCTTAACTACTTCGTTTCCAACCAGGACGTAAAGGAGAGCAGCCGGGCACTCTACGACAGAACTCTTAAGCTGTTCTTCGAGTGGGTCGCGGAGAGCGGTCGCAAGATCGGCGAGCTTACCAGGAAAGACATCCTGGACTACAAGGAGGAGTTGTTTGCCAACGGTCATTCCTCACTGACCGTGGCGAGTTATCTGACATCGATACGAAAGTTTTACGAGTGGTTGGAGGGAGAGAAGATATATCCCAACATCGCGAGGGGCGTTAAGACTCCGAGGAGGGTGCAGCAGTTCAAGAAGCAGCATCTGACGGATGAAAAGAGCGGCGAGCTTCTGACTCACTTCGAGAACATCAGCAAGCGGGACTACGCGATTGTCAACCTCATACTCCGGACTGGTCTTAGAACGATCGAGGTGGTGAGGGCTGACGTTGGTGACATCACGTTCAAGGGAGACCGCCGGATCCTCAAAGTGTGGGGAAAGGGGCACGACACCAAGGACGATTTCGTTGTGCTGACGGACAAGGCCTACGAGCCGATCCGGGTGTACCTGGCCGACCGGAAAAAGGCCAAGGCCAACGAGCCGTTGTTCACGTCCGACAGCCACCGGAACACCGGGGAGCGTCTGACCACACGGACGATCAGCAAGCTGTGTAAGGACGGGCTTCGGGCGATCGGTCTTGACGATAGGACTTTCACCGCACACTCATTGAGACACACGGCAGCGGTCGCGATATTGAAGAACGGCGGCAACCTCACTGACGCGCAAGCTGTTC